>NZ_VBVC01000001.1:686740-716771 GCF_007655045.1 Halomonas sp. C22
CCGCGCTACGGGATGTTGCTGGCACTTGGAGGGCCGGGATACCCGTAGCGCGGCGTAAGCGAAGCGCACCCGCGAAGCAGCGCGAGGAGCGCTGCCGATAGGGGCGCATAGGTGGGCGGTGGTGCGGTTAGTTGTGGTGGCGTGATCGGGGCGGCTGGCCGCCGCCTTCGCGGGTGCCTCATTTGCTCGTGCCTCGCAAGATTCGTTACACCGCGCTACGGGGTGTTGCCGGAATTTGGAGGGTCGGGTTACCCGTAGCGCGGCGTAAGCGGAGCGCACCCGCGAAGCAGCGCGAGGAGCGCTGCCGATGGGGGCTCGGGGGGCGGTGGCACGGTTGGTTGTGGTGGCGTGATCGGGGCGGCTGGCCGCCGCCTCCGCGGGTGCCTCTTTCGCTCGTTGTTCTCGCTCCATCGTTACGCCGCGCTACAAGGTGTTGCTGGAACTTAGAGAGGCGGGTTACCCGTAGCGCGGCGTAAGCGGAGCGCACCCGCGAAGCAGCGCGAGGAGCGCTGCCGATGGGGGGCTCGGGGATGGCGGTGGCACGGTGGTGGATGGTGGCATGATCGGGGCGGCTGGCCGCCGCCCTTCGCGGGTGCCTCATTTGCTCGTGCCTCGCAAGATTCGTTACACCGCGCTACGGGAGGTTGCCGGAATTTGGAGGGGCGGGTTACCTGTAGCGCGGCGTAAGCGGAGCGCACCCGCGAAGCAGCGCGGAGAGCGCTGCCGATGGGGGCTCGGGGGTGGCGGTGGCACGGTTGGTTGTGGTGGCGTGATCGGGGCGGCTGGTGCCGCCTTCGCGCCGGGCCGCCGCTGCGGGTGCCTCTTTCGCTCGTTGCTCTCGCTCAATCGTTACGCCGCGCTACGGGAGGTTGCCGGAATTTGGGGGGTCGGGACACCTGTAGCGCGGCGTAAGCGGAGCGCACCCGCGAAGCAGCGCGGAGAGCGCTGCCGGTGGGGCCATATGGGTGGGCGGTGGCACGGTTGGTGGTGATGGCGTGATCGGGGCGGCTGGCCGCCGCCCTCCGCGGGTGCCTCATTTGCTCGTGCCTCGCAAGATTCGTTACGCCGCGCTACGGGAGGTTGCCGGAATTTGGGGGGTCGGGACACCCGTAGCGCGGCGTAAGCGGAGCGCACCCGCGAAGCAGCGCGGAGAGCGCTGCCGGTGGGGGCGCGGGGGTGGGCGGTGGCACGGTTGGTTGTGGTGGCGTGATCGGGGCGGCTGGCCGCCGCCCTTCGCGGGTGCCTCATTTGCTCGTGCCTCGCAAGATTCGTTACGCCGCGCTACGGGGTTTTGCTGGCACTTGGAGAGGCGGGTTACCCGTAGCGCGGCGTAAGCGGAGCGCACCTGCGAAGCAGCGCGGAGAGCGCTGCCGGTGGGGGCGCAGGGGTGTTGATTCGGCGCTAGAGTAAATCAATGCCGTTGCTGCGCTGCTCTTCGCGTAATCGGTCGCGTGCGATGTAGAGGGCGGCGATGGCGCGTGCTTCGTGGAAGTCTTCTCGAAGCAGCAGTGCGGGGAGCTCTTCGATGGCGTGGGTTTCCACGATCAGCGGCTCGGGCTCGTCGCCGGGCAGGCGTTTGGGGTAGAGGTCGGTGGCGATCAGTACCTGCATGCGGTGTCGCATGTAGTTGGGGGCCAGCGAAAGCTCCACTAGAGGCTCGATGCGGTGGGCGCCAAAGCCGCACTCTTCCATGAGTTCACGGTTGGCGGCGGCCACGACATCCTCGCCGGGGTCTACCAAGCCTTTGGGCAGGGTGAGTACGTAGTCTTCGAACCCGGCCGCGTACTCGCGAATCAGCAAGACGTGTTCCGGGTCCGGCATGGCGATGATCATCACGGCGCCACGGTCGGCGCCGGTGAGGCGCTCGAACTGGCGCTCCTCGCCGTTCGAAAAGCGCAGGTCCAGCGCCTCGATCTGAAACAAGCGGCTTTGGGCCACGGGGTGACGAGCCAGAATCGTGGGCTTGCGCGGGTAGCGCTCAGTGACGTCGCTGGTGGTGGAATCGTCGCGGTCCATCATGCCTCCGTGGCTGCAAAAAACGGGTTACGCTACAATAGCACGCTTACTCTCAAAGACTGGAGTGGCCATGATTGATTGGCTCGAGATCGATACGGTGCTGTTGGACATGGACGGCACGCTGCTGGACCTTCACTTCGATAGCCACTTCTGGCTGGAGCATCTGCCACGCCGCTACGTCGAGCTGCATCAACTGGATCAGGCCAGCCAGGAGGAGCTCAAGAGCCGCATCATCGGTGAGCAGGGCACTCTGAACTGGTACAGCCTGGCCTATTGGAGCCGCGAGCTGAACGTCGATATCGTGGCCCTCAAGCGTGAGGTGCAGCATCTGATTGGCCTGCGTAGCGACGCGCTGGACTTTCTCACCTGGCTCAAGCAAGCCCACCCCCGAGTAGTGCTGGCCACCAATGCCGACCGAGCCAGTCTGGCACTGAAATTGCCGCTCACCGGGTTGGAAAACTACCTGGATGCCATCATCTCCTCGGAAGACGTTGGCGCTGCCAAGGAGGAGCAGGCCTTCTGGTTCGCGCTGCAGGAGCGAGAGCCCTTCGACCCCGCACGCACCCTGTTCATCGACGACAACGCCCGGGTACTGGAAAGCGCCAGGGAGTTCGGAATCAAGTACCTGTTGGGCATCAAGCAGCCCGATAGCCAGCGGCCCGAAAAAGAGCTGCAGGAGTTCGTGGCCCTGGACCGATTTGCCCAACTGCTGCCATGAGTGCGGCCTGGGCATCGGCCACTGACTGATCCGCCAGGGGCGACCTTCGCGGGGCAGCCAATAGATTAGGAGAGTGCCAATGAGCGACAGCGTTCGCCTGGACAAGTGGCTATGGGCTGCACGGTTTTTCAAGACCCGCGCCCTGGCCAAGAAAGCGATAGAAGGCGGCAAGGTTCACTACAACGGTGAGCGTGCCAAGACCAGCAAGAACGTCGAGCTGGGGGCGCTGATTCGCGTGCCCCAGGGCTGGGACATTTACGAGGTGGAAGTCACGGCGCTTTCAGACCAGCGCAGGGGCGCTCCCGAAGCGCGCACCCTGTATGCCGAAACCGAGGCCAGCGCCCAGCGTCGTGCCAAGGAAACCGAGGCGCGTCGGCTCACCAACGAAGCGATGCAGCACCCCCTCAAGCGCCCCGATAAGAAGCAGCGCCGCGATATACACCGATTTCAACGCCAGCAGGGCGAGTAGCGTCGCTGACGCCTGCCTTGTCGACGTTCCCCTTTCTCTCTTCATGGTTTCACTATGTCTGATCAGATCCAGCGTTTCCTGTTTGACCAAACCAACGTGCGTGGCGAAATCGTCACGCTGAGCACCGCCTATCAGGAAGTGCTCGACCGTCATGCCTACCCACCGGCGGTCAATGCCCTGCTGGGCGAGCTGCTGGCAGCGGTGGCCCTGCTGACCGATACGGTCAAGCTGGACGGTACGCTCAGCATCGAAGTGCGCGGCCAGGGCGCGCTGGCGCTGCTGATGGCAGAGTCCAATCCGGGCGGTGAGCTGCGCGCCATTGCACGTATCGCCGAAGAGGCCGCGCTGCCCAGCGAGCAGGCCAGCTTCCGTGAGCTGGTCGGTGACGGCCAGATCATGATCACCCTGGACCCCAAGGAGGGGCACCGCTACCAGGGTATCGTGGCACTGGATCACGATACGCTGAGTGGCTGCCTGGAAGCCTATTTCGGCCAGTCCGAACAGCTACCTACCCGGCTGTGGCTGGCCGCCGATGGTCAGCGAGCGGGTGGGCTGCTGCTGCAGCGCTTGCCGGATGCCTCGCAAAACCAGGACGTGGATGCCTGGGAGCGCAGCGTGCACCTTGCCGAAACGATCAAGAATGAAGAGCTGCTGGGGCTGGAGCAGCGTGAGGTACTGTATCGGCTCTATCACGAAGAGATCGTCAGGGTCTTCGAACCCAAGGCGCTGCGCTTTGGCTGCACCTGTTCACGGGAGCGTATGAGCCATGCGCTGTACACCCTGGGCAAGGAAGAGTTGATGGATATTCTTCAGGAGCAGGGTGCCATCGACACCCAATGCCACTTTTGCCACACGAAATATCACTACACCGCCGCAGATATTGAAATTTTGTTGGAAGACCCGGGCGCACCACCGCCAGTCATTCACTGATTGTGTAGTCGGCTCCTGATGGGGTGGGCTTTCAGGCGGCCTGGCGCCACCCCAGAGGAGACAATGCGCTCGGCGCACCCAGCAAACGGTTGTTTGAAAATATACTGCGCTGCAACACAAAATGTAGTGTCATTGTAGTAGTTTAACTACAAGATGTTTGCGAGAAGCCCCCGTTTCCCGGGGGCTTTCTTTTTGCCATAATGCGCCGGACTTCAGCGCGCCCAGCCCGTTTGCGAGTGGTTGGGATGACTTTTAAAGGCGTCGTACGACGCCCGGTAAACGAGATAAACGGCCGCAAGGCCCAGGAATCGACATGACCACGACTCAAGCCGCTCCTCAAGCCCACGTCAATCTCAGCAGCGCCGAACTGATCGAGCGCGCCGTGGCCCGTGGTGAAGGTCGCCTCTCGGCGAACGGAGCCCTGGTAGTCAACACCGGCGCACGCACCGGGCGTTCACCGAAAGACCGTTTTATCGTCGATGAGCCCTCCACCCGTGACAGCATCGATTGGGGCAGCGTCAACCGCCCGTTCGACGCCGAGAAGTTCTCGGCGCTGTGGGCGCGTGTCGAAGACTACCTGGAAAGCCGTGAGCGCTTCGTGGCCGAGCTGCACGTGGGCAGCGACAACACCCACTACCTGCCGGTACGTGTCACCACGGAAACGGCCTGGCAAAACCTCTTTGGCCGCACCATGTTCGTGCGCCCGCTGGCCTACAACCAGGCCGCCAAGGAAGAGTGGACCATCCTCAACGCTGCAGGCTTCGAGTGCGACCCGAACCGTGATGGCACCAACTCCGACGGCTGCGTGATCATCAACTTTGCCGAGCGCAAGGTGCTGATCGCCGGCATGCGTTACGCCGGTGAAATGAAGAAAGCCATGTTCTCGGTGCAGAACTACCTGCTGCCCGCCGCCGACGTGCTGCCGATGCACTGTTCTGCCAACGTGGGTGAAGATGGCGAAACTTGCCTGTTCTTCGGCCTCTCAGGCACCGGCAAGACCACGCTCTCAGCGGATCAGGCGCGTTTCTTGATTGGTGACGACGAGCACGCCTGGGGCGACGGCATCGTCTTCAACATGGAAGGCGGCTGCTACGCCAAGTGCATCGACCTTTCCGAGAAGAACGAGCCGGTCATCTGGAACGCCATCAAGTTTGGCACCGTGCTGGAAAACGTCGTGCTGGATGACCGCCGCGAGCCGGACTACGCCGACGACAGTCTGACCCAGAACTCCCGTGCCGCGTACCCGCTGGAGCACGTCGAGAAGCGCGTGGCCGAAAACCTGGCGGGTGAGCCCAACGCCATCGTATTCCTGACCTGTGACATGTCGGGCGTGCTGCCGCCGGTGTCCATCCTGTCCAAGGAAGCCGCAGCCTACCACTTCCTGTCGGGCTACACCGCCAAGGTCGGCTCCACGGAAATGGGCTCTTCCGAAGGTCTGGCAGCAACGTTCTCTACCTGCTTCGGCGCGCCGTTCTTCCCGCGTCCGGCCCGTGAATACGCCGACCTGCTGATCAAGCGTGTCGAAAAGAAAGACGCCCAAGTGTACCTGGTGAATACTGGCTGGACCGGTGGTGCCTATGGTGAAGGCGGCTCGCGCTTCTCGATCCCCACCACGCGCGCCATCATCAGCGCGATTCAGTCAGGCATCCTGCGTGATGTCGAGACCAGGCACATCGACGGCCTGAACCTGCAAGTGCCGCTGGCCGTGCCGGGCGTGGACTCCAGCCTGCTGGACCCCCGCGACACCTGGGCCGACCGCGACGCCTACGACCGTCACCTGCAAGACCTGGCCACCAAGTTCGTTGACAACTTCAAGAAGTTCGAAGGCGTCAACGAAGCGATCATCAAAGCTGGCCCGCAACTGACCTGATACTCGCTGTTTCATCGCTTCAAGGGAGGGTGCTTGGCACCCTCCCTTTTTTATTTTCCGCGGCGCTTCGTTAAATCATCGTTTATCAAATTTGGTTAATGCACCAATAGTGGGCAAAAAAATTGCGACTTTAGTCGAGTTGCAGCCGGTTTTTTGCCCATACCGAACCGGCATAGGGTATGCAGAAAAACGCCGTCACAGTTAAATACCGTCATGCGCTGGCCAGCATAACGACAGTCTCATTACGGTAACGGTACGACGCCATGCCCTACGTTCATGACACCCTTGCGCGGCTAGCCAAGAGTAGCCCTGCCCAAACCGAGTTCTATCAAGCCACCGAGGAAGTGCTGGAATGCTTGCGCCCCCTGTTCGAGCGTTCGCCGCACTATCACCAGCACAGTATCATCGAGCGTATGATCGAGCCTGAACGGCAGATCATGTTCCGCGTCAGTTGGCTGGATGACAAGGGTCGGGTGCAGGTCAACAAAGGGTATCGAGTGCAATTCAACTCGGCCCTGGGGCCTTATAAAGGGGGGCTGCGGTTTCATCCCAGCGTGACCGCAGGCACCATCAAGTTTCTGGGGTTCGAGCAAATCTTCAAGAACGCGCTGACCGGCCTGGCGATTGGCGGCGGCAAGGGCGGCGCGGACTTCGACCCCAAGGGCAAGTCGGACAACGAGATCATGCGCTTCTGCCAGTCGTTCATGACCGAGCTGTACCGCCACGTGGGGCCCCATAGCGATGTGCCCGCCGGCGATATCGGCGTGGGCGCCCGCGAGATTGGCTATCTGTTTGGCCAGTACAAGCGGCTGACAGGGCGTTACGAAGGCGTGCTGACCGGCAAAGGGCTGAATTGGGGCGGCTCGCTCGGGCGCAAGGAGGCCACCGGCTACGGCGCGGTCTACTTTGCCCAGAACATGCTGGCCGCCCGGGGGGAGAGTCTGGCAGGCAAGACTTGCCTGGTGTCCGGCGCGGGCAACGTCGCCATCTATACCATCGAAAAGCTGCTGGAACTCGGTGCACTACCGGTGACCTGCAGTGATTCCAAGGGCATGATTCACGACCCGCGAGGCATCGACCTGGGGCTGCTCAAGCGTTTGAAAGAGGTCGAGCGTGTTTCTCTGGAGGCTTATCTGCACGAGCACCCTGAGGCACACTATGTGGCGGCACGGGATTACCCCGCCGATGGCCATGCCGTATGGCGGCTACCGGCGCAGGTAGCGTTTCCTTGTGCCACTCAGAACGAATTGACCGAACAGGATGCCCAGGCGCTCATCGCCAACGGGGTGAGCTGTATCAGTGAAGGGGCCAATATGCCTTCTACCAAGGCGGCAGTGGAGCGCTTTATTGCCGCCAGGCTCGCCTACGGCCCCGGCAAGGCCGCCAACGCCGGTGGCGTGGCCACGAGCCAGCTGGAAATGGCCCAGAACAGCAGCATGGAGCAGTGGTCGCTAGAGAAAGTCGATGACAAGCTCAAGCGCATCATGGCCGATATCTATCAGCAGTGTGCTGACACGGCAGAAGAGTTCGGCGAACCCGGTAACCTGGTGCTCGGTGCCAACATCGCAGGCTTCCGCAAGGTGGCCGATGCCATGATCGAGCAGGGCGTTACCTGATCATGTGGGTGGCCTGGTCGATTGAGTTACCGGGCCACTTTAAATAAGCTATCCTGCATATAGCGGATATCCACAGTCCTTTCCCTTTGGGGAAGGGCTGTTTTTTATGGTCGGTATCATCAAGGAGAGAGACCATGGGGCAGCGTCCTCCAATCATCATCAACCGTCTCGATGCAGAGCGTCTGCAGCGACTGATCGATCAAGCACCGGAAAAGGATCAGATGGTGGCGGAATTGCTCGAAGAAGAGCTGCTGCGCGGTGAGGTGCTCGACCCGCAGGACATTCCCGATAACGTCGTGAGCATGAATAGCCAGATCCGCTTCACCGACCTGACCCGTGGGCGGCAAATGATCCGCACGCTGGTCTATCCCCATGCGCTGGCCAGCGTGGAAGACGGTATTTCCGTCATGGCGCCGATCGGAGCCGCGCTGATTGGCCTGAAGGTGGGCGATGTCATCGAATGGCCGCTACCCAATGCCACCGACGTGAAGCTGCGGGTGGATGCCATCTTCTGGCAGCCCGAGCGGGAGAAGCAATTCCACCGCTAGGGCGGTCTCGGGCGCGCAAGCCATGCCAGCACAGGTGCTTTGTGGTACCGTGTCGGCACCTCGAATGCTGCATGAGCTGGTTGCACGTTATGGATGTCAAACAACGGATTATTGCGCGCCTGGCGTCAGAGCTGGGCGTACGACCTGAACAAGTCCTGGCCACGGTGGAATTGCTGGATGGCGGTGCCACCGTGCCCTTCATCGCCCGCTACCGCAAGGAAGTGACCGGCGCGCTGGACGATACTCAACTGCGCCAGTTGGATGAGCGCCTGCGTTACCTGCGCGAACTGGAAGAGCGGCGCGAAGCCGTGCTGGCGGCCATCGATGAACAAGGCAAGCTGGACCCCGCGCTCAAGGCCACCATCGAGGCCGCCGACACCAAGCAGCGCCTGGAAGACCTCTACCTCCCGTTCAAGAAAAAGCGCCGCACCAAAGCCCAGATTGCCCGGGAAGCCGGTCTCGAACCTCTGGCGGATGCGCTGCTGGCCGACCCCACCCTCGACCCGGAAAACGAAGCGGCACGCTACCTGCGCCCGGCAGAAGGGGAAGTACCGTCCATCGAAGATGCCAAGGCCGCCCTCGACGGTGCCAAGCAGATTCTGATGGAGCGCTTTGCCGAAGACCCCGAGCTGATCGGCCAGCTGCGTGAGCGGCTCTGGCAGGAAGGCGAGCTGAGCGCCCGGGTGCTGGAAGGCAAGCAGCAGGAAGGCGCCAAGTTTTCGGATTACTTCGAGCACGACGAAAAACTCGCCAAGGTGCCCTCGCACCGTGCGCTGGCCATGTTCCGTGGACGCAACGAAGGGATTCTGGGGCTGGCCATTCGCTTGCCCGGTGAAGAAGACGCCCCGGTGCATCCTGCCCAGGTGGCCATTGCCCGTCAGGTCGGTATTCGCGATGAAGGGCGCCCGGCCGACAAGTGGCTGGGGGAAGTGGTGCGCTGGACCTGGCGTGTCAAACTCTACACCGCACTGGAAACCGAGCTGTTGGGCCGCCTGCGCGAACAGGCCGAGCAGACCGCCATCGATGTCTTTGCTGCCAACCTGAAAGACCTGCTGCTGGCGGCCCCGGCGGGGCAGAAAGTCACCCTGGCGCTGGACCCCGGCCTGCGTACCGGCTGCAAGGTAGCGGTCATCGATGCCACCGGTCAGTTCATCGACCAGGCCACCATTTACCCCCACGCTCCCCAGAATCGCTGGAACGAATCGCTGGAGGTGCTGGCGCGGCTGGTCAAGCAGCATCGCGTGCAGCTGATTGCCGTGGGCAACGGAACCGCCAGCCGTGAAACCGACAAGCTGGCCGGGGAACTGGTGAAGGCGCTGGCGCCCGCGCAGCCGCTGAGCAAGGTCATGGTGTCGGAGGCCGGGGCATCGGTGTACTCGGCGTCGGAATACGCGGCCCGTGAGCTGCCCGATCTGGACGTCACCATCCGGGGGGCGGTTTCGATTGCCCGCCGCCTGCAGGACCCGCTGGCCGAGCTGGTGAAGATCGAGCCCAAATCCATCGGGGTAGGTCAGTATCAGCACGACGTCTCTCAGGTGCAGCTCTCGCGCAGCCTGGAAGCCGTCATCGAAGATTGTGTGAACGCGGTGGGCGTGGACCTCAACACGGCCTCCAGCGCATTGCTCTCCCGAGTGGCTGGCTTGAGCGCCGCGATGGCCGAAAACATCGTCGCGCAGCGCAACCTGCAGGGTGCCTTCAAAAGCCGCAAGGAGCTGCTCGGCGTCAGCCGTCTGGGGCCCAAGACGTTCGAACAGTGCGCCGGTTTCCTGCGTATCAGCAATGGCGACAACCCGCTGGATGCCAGCGCCGTCCACCCAGAGGCCTATACTCTGGTCGAACGCATCGCCAAGCAAAGCGGGCGTGACCTCAAGGGCCTGATTGGCGACAGCGCCACCCTCAAGGCGCTGAAGCCCGCCGATTTCGCCGATGAGCGCTTCGGGGTGCCCACCGTCAGCGACATTCTCAAGGAGCTGGACAAGCCAGGCCGAGACCCGCGCCCGGAGTTCAAGGCGGCGGAGTTCCGCGAAGGCGTGGAAACGCTCAAGGACCTCACCCTGGGCATGGTGCTGGAAGGCACGGTGACCAACGTGACGCACTTCGGCGCGTTCGTGGATATCGGGGTTCATCAGGATGGCCTGGTGCATATCTCGGCCTTGTCGGAGCGCTTCATCGACGACCCGCGCAGCGTGGTCAAGGCGGGCGACATCGTCACCGTCAAAGTGATGAGCGTCGATATTCCCCGCAAGCGAGTCGGGCTTTCCATGCGTCTCAGCGATGAACCAGAGCAGCCTGAGCAAAACGGCAGCCGCGCCGCTCAGGAGCCGCGCAAGCCTGCGCGCAGCAGCCGGCAATCGGGCCAGCGCCAGGGGCAGCAGCAGGGCAATGCACCGGCGGCCATGGGCGCCTTGGGTGCCGCATTGTTGAAGGCCAAGCGGGGCAAATAGTCGCGTGTCTTGAAAAACACAGGGTTGCCGCCATATCCTGCCCACTAATCCCTATCAGGTAGGATACAGCTCATGGTCACGCCCGCCGGTTTCCACAAGGCCTGCGTCATGCAGGCCTTATCAACAAGGAGTGTTCACCTTGTCTGAACCACTCACGGTGCCTACGTCGCTGACCGCTCAGGTCGAGCGCCTGCTCCCCAGCGCCCGTCTGGGTCGTTTGGGGCGGCTGCGTCGCGGGCTAGAAAAAGAGGGGCTGAGGGTCGATGCGCAGGGCCATATCGCACAGACCCCACACCCCCAGGCGCTGGGCTCCAAGCTGACCCACCCGCACATCACCACCGACTACTCCGAAGCGCTGCTGGAGTACATCACCCCGGTGTATTCGGAACCCAAGGAGGCTCTGGCCTTCCTGTCCGATCTGCATACCTTTACCTATCACCATCTCGATAACGAGTGGATCTGGCCTGGCAGCATGCCTTCCCGGCTCTCCGGTAACGACAGCGTGCCGATTGCCGACTACGGCAGCTCCAACGTGGGCACCATGAAGCACGTTTACCGCAAAGGGCTCGACGTGCGCTACGGGCGGATCATGCAAGCCATTGCCGGGGTGCACTACAACGTCTCGCTGCCTGAAGACATGTGGTACGCCCTGCGCGAGATGGAAAAAGCCACCCACGTACCGTTCAACGACTACCGTTCGACGCGCTACTTTGGCTTGATTCGTCACTTCCGTCGCCATAGCTGGCTGCTGCTCTATCTATTCGGTGCGTCTCCCGCCGTGGACAAGAGCTTCCTGCCCAGCGGGCAGGTGCCGGACAAGCTGCAGCCGCTCGGTGACGATACTTATATCGCCCCCTACGCTACCACGCTGCGCATGTCCGACCTGGGGTATCAGAACAAGGTCCAGTCGCAGCTGAAAATCTGCTTCAACTCGCTCTCCAACTACGTCAACACCCTGCGCCATGCGATTTCCACACCGTGGCCCGATTATGAAGCGCTGGGCGTTCGGCAAGGCGATGAGTGGCAGCAGCTCAATGCCAATATCCTGCAGATCGAGAACGAGTACTACAGCGATATTCGCCCCAAACGCGTGGCGCGGCACAACGAAACCCCGAGCCAGGCACTCGAAGCCCGTGGCGTCGAGTACATCGAAGTGCGCTGTCTGGACCTCAACCCCTTCGATCCGTTGGGCGTCACGGAAGTGCAGATGCGCTTCGTCGACACCTTCCTGATGTGGTGTCTGCTCAGCGACAGCCCCTGGATTTCCGATGAAGAGTGTGACCGCCTGGATGACAACCGTCGCCTGGTGGTGGAGCGTGGGCGTGACCCTGAGCTGCGTCTCGTGCGTCAGGGGGAATCGGTGACGCTACCCGAGTGGGGCGAGCAGATCTTCGCGGAAATGGCCGAGGTCGCTCGGCTGCTGGACGCCGTGGAAGACGACGCACCCCATGCGGCCGCCCTAACGGCGCTACAGCCCCGTTTGCGCCAGCCCGAGCTGACGCCCTCTGCGCAACTGCTGGCGAAGCTGCAATCCGGCAACGGCTCGCTCAGCGAGACTCTGCTGGGCATGGCCCAGGAACAGGCAGAGGCCTTGAAGAGCACCCCCATGCTGCGCTCACGGGAAGCGCTGCTGGCACAGCTCATCGACACCTCGCACCAGCAGCAGCGTGATATCGAAGCCGCGGATCAAGAAAGCTTCAGCACCTTCCTGGAAACCTACTTCACCAAGGCGCGGGAATCGCGAGCGCTATCGGCCATTACACCTGAGGATGGGCAATGACCTCATCAGCTATTCGTCCGGTCGCGCTACTCGGCGTCGCCTTTTGTATCCTGATGATGGCCGTGGCGCTAGGACTGGAGCACATTGGCGGGCTGGAGCCTTGCCCGCTGTGCATCTTCCAGCGCGTCGCGGTCATCGCCGCCGGGCTGGTGCTGGCCGTGGCTGCCATCCACAACCCCCGCGGCCGTTTCGGCAAGGGGCTATATGGCGTGCTCAGCCTGGCGGCGGTGGGTACCGGGGCGTTCATTGCAGGCCGCCATGTCTGGCTACAGGGCCTGCCCGCCGATGAAGTGCCCAGCTGTGGCCCCGGCCTGGAATACATGATGGATATTCTGCCCATGCAGGACGTCGTGGCCATGGTGCTCACTGGCTCCGGCGAGTGCGCGGAAATCGACTTCATGCTGCTGGGGCTGTCGCTGCCTGGCTGGACGCTGGTCGGGTTCCTCATTCTCGCCCTGGTACCGTTACGTATGTTATGGCTGGCCGTGACAGGGCAGGGTACGTTAGCCAAGCGTTGATTATTCAAGGCACACTCGGCAGTATCAAGGAAATCGTGCCCGCCTGCATTGACAGGGCTAGAAGGAACAGCGAGTCTAGCCCTGATGAAGGCGGCTATCAGCAAGGAGAAGCCCCATGCTCGAAGATTGCAAAAATGCCCTGGAGCGCTGGGGGGGCGTACACAGCCTGATCGACCGCTGGCTGGATCAACGGCGCGCACTACTGGTCAGCTTCATTGAGCTCAAGGAAGCCTGCGATGCGGAACTCGAAGCCGTCAGCAAGGCGCGCATCGACACCTTCAGCGAACTGCTGATGGATTACATCAGCGCGGGCCACTTCGAGATCTACCCCCAGTTGGCCGAAGAAGCCAAGGCCTTCGAAGATGAAGGAGCCCTGCAAATCGCGGCCCTGTTACTGGAAAGGCTCGAAATGTCCACCGCCATGGTGCTGGAGTTCGACGAAGACTTCGCCACCCCGGTACGCTGCCAGCAAAACCTGGCCCGGCTGCCCGCCTGGATCGACCGGCTCGCCAAAGGGCTCACCGAACGCTTCGCCCTGGAGGACCAGCTCATCGCACGCCTCCACGCAGCCCACAGCCCCCAACAGATCAAATCTCCCGCTTAATGCCGCGCCCCTGTAGCGCGGCGTAACGAAAGAGCGAGAGCAACGAGCGAGTTAGGCACCCGCAGCGGCGGCCCGGCGCGAAGGCGGCGCCCGCCGCCCCGATAGCGTCACCGAACCCACCGCGCCCTCGAGCCACAAAACGCCACCGCCACCCCCGGTGCCCTCATCGGCAACGCTCTCGCGTTGCTTCGCGGGTGCGCTCCGCTTACGCCGCGCTACGGGTACATCGCCAACATTGGGTATGGGGGCACGGGCACGGATACCTCCGTAGCGCGGCGTAACGACTGAGCGAGAGCAACGAGCGAAAGAGGCACCCGCGGAGGCGGCGCCAGCCGCCCTGATGGAGCCACCGAACCAAACGCGCCCTTGAATCACAAAATGCCACCACCACCCCCGTCGCCCTCATCGGCAACGCTCTCTGCGTTGCTTCGCGGGTGCGCTCCGCTTACGCCGCGCTACGGTATGTCGCCAACATCACACCAAGGCACAAACCGCACCGATCAACCCATGCAGCCAACCCCAATACGTCACCACGGCAGATCGAGCCACACCAACCCCAAGGCGTCACCACGGCACATCGATGCACCCCCGTAGCGCGGCGTAACGAAAGAGCGAGAGCAACGAGCGAAAGAGGCACCCGCGGAGGCGGCGCCAGCCGCCCTGATGGAGCCACCGAGCCGAACGCGCACTCGAATCACAAAACGCCACCGCCACCCCCGTCGCCCCCATCGGCAACGCTCTCGCGTTGCTTCGCGGGTGCGCTCCGCTTACGCCGCGCTACGGGTGCGGCGCCAACGATGCAAATGGGGTTGCCCGTAGCGGGGTGGGGCGCGTTTTATCCGAGATCTTTCTCCCGCCGTAAGCGGCCGCCGATCACCAGCATGCAGGGGGTGAGCAGTAGGGTGAGGAAGGTGGCGAACGTCAATCCACCGGCGATGGCGCTGGACATTTGTGTCCACCACTGGGCGGAGGGGGCGTTGAACCCGAGCGCGGGGGTGAAGAGGTTGACGTTGACTCCCAGTACCATGGGCATCAGCCCCAGCACGGTGGTGATGGCGGTCAGCAGGACGGGGCGCAGGCGCAGGCAGCCTGCTTCCAGGGCTGCCTGAGGAGGTGGCATGCCGTCGCGGCGCAGCTCGTTGTAGGTATCGATCAAGACGATATTGTTGTTGACCACGATGCCCGCCAGCGCGATCACGCCCATGCCTACCATGACGATGCCAAAGGCCTGGCCGGTGATCAGCAGGCCCATGAGTACGCCCGCCGTGGAGAACACGATGGCGGACAACACCAGCGCGGCCTGGTAATAGCTGTTGAACTGGGTCACCAGAATCAGCGCCATCAATCCTACGGCAATCAGGAAGGCACTGATCAGAAACTGCATCGACTCCTGCTGATCCTCCTGTTCGCCAGCCACATTGACCATCAGGCCATCCGGTAGTTGGCCTTGGCCAGCGGTCAGCAGGGCTCTCAGGCGCTCATCGGCCAGGTAGCCGGGCGCCAGATCCGCTTCCAACGTAATCGCGCGGCGGCCATCGATGCGGTTCAATGTCCCCACCTTGGGCGCCGGGGCGATTTCCACGAAATGAGAAATCGGCACCTGCCCACGGGAGGTGTTGATGGTGAGCCGCTCCAGTTGGTCCAGCGTGCGCCAGTGTTCCGGAAGGCGTACGCGAATATCGACCTCGTCACTCACCGTGGGAGGGCGGTAGCTGGCCACCTGCAGGCCGGTGGTGAGCAGTTGAACCGCGCTGCCAATGGTGGTGATGTCGGTGCCCATGCGGGCGGCGGCCTCACGGTCCACGGTGATCTGCCACTCCACCCCTGGCAGGCTGCGGTTGTCCTGAATATCCACGAAGCCGCCCAGCTCGCGCATCAACCGGGTGAGTTGATCGACCCCCGCATCGGCAACGTCCGGGTCCGTGGCGCTGACTTCCAGCACGATGGGTTTGCCGCCGCCGGGGCCCATTTCCTGCTCGCGGAATTCCAGAGTGATCCCCGGAATATCTGACGTGCGCTCGGCCATGTCCGCCAGAATGGTGCGTGCCGGACGGCGCTGATACCAATCAATGAACTGAAACTGCAGCATGCCGACCACGTCGCTGCCCATCTGCTGGTCGGGCACTGCAAAAGAGCGTGCGTAGAGAGCCTCCACTTCACCCAGGCCTCCCAGACGCTGCTCCACGCGGCGCAAAATGGCGTCGGTTTCCTGAGCGGAAAAATCGCCTCGGGCGCGCACCAGCACCTGGGCGCTATCGGGTTCGACGTTGGGGAAGAAATCCACGCCGTGGTTGAACCGCGCATAGCCGGTATACAGCAGTGCGATCAGCAGCAGGGCGAAGGCCAGCACCCAGCCGGGGTAGCGCAGCAATCGGCTCAGCAAATGGCGGTAGCCTCGGCCCATCGCAGTGCTTTCATCCAGAGGGCCAGTGCCTGCACCGCTGGCCTTGGCGGTACGGGTAAACAGCCGCCCAAGCGTGGGCAGGAAGATGAGCGCCATGACCAGCGAGGCCAGCAGGCACAGAATCACCGTGGCGGGCAGGTACTTCATGAACTGGCCGACGACGCCGGGCCAGAACAGTAGCGGTAGAAACACCGCCAATGTGGTTGCCGTGGAGGCAATCACCGGCCAGCTCATCCGCGACGCGGCGTTCAGCCACGCCTGATGAGCCGTCAGCCCCTCGTGCAGATGGCGGTCGGCAAGCTCGCTGACCACGATGGCACCGTCCACCAGCATGCCCGCCACCAGAATCAGCGCAAACAGCACTACGATATTGAGAGTGAAGCCAAAGGCCCAGACCAGCAGAATGCCGGTCAGGAAAGCCCCTGGAATGGTCAGTCCGACCAGCAGTGCCATACGCCAGCCCATCACGGCGACCACCACGACCAGTACCAGCACCACCGCAGTCAGCACGTTGTTGAGCAGTTCGGAGAGCATGTTCTGCACGGTGACCGACTCGTCCAGGATGGTCGTCACCCGTAGCTGCTCGGGTAACAGCGTTTGCGCCTCCGCAAAGCGGTCCCGCACGGCGTCGATGGTGGCGATGATGTTGGCCCCGGCGCGTTTGGAGATTTCCAGCACCACGGCAGGCTGGCCGTCGATACGCGCAAAGCCTTCGGGCTCTTTGTAGGTGGGGTGAATCCAGGCCACGTCACCGAACGTGACCACTTGCTCGCCCTCTACTTTCACGGGCATGTTCATCACGTCTTCCAGGGCAGCGATGATGCCGGGCACCTTCAGCGCCAGCCTGCCTGCGCCAGTATCCAGGCTGCCGGCGGCCACCAGCCGATTGTTGCGCGAGACCTGGTTGAACAAGGCATCGAAATCGACCCCGTAACTCTCCAGCACCAGCGGGTCCACGACGATTTCCAGCAGGTCTTCACGGTCACCGGCAATGTCCACCTCCAGCACGTCGGCAATGCCTTCGATCTCCTCCTTCAGGCGGCGGGCGATGGCAATGCGTTCGCGGGTGTCCAGCTCCCCTGAAAGGCCGATGCTCAAGACCGGGAACTCCGAGACATTGACCTCCATGACCCTCGGTTCGTCGGCTTCGGTGGGCAGGCTGCTACGCGCAATGTCTACTCGTTCCCGCACGTCGGAAAGCGCCGTGTCCGGATCGAAGCCCGGGTCGAACTCCAGCGTGACGGAGCCATGCCCCTCGCTGGACTGCGCCGTGAACTTGCGCAGCCCGGCAATGCCCCGCAGCTCCTGTTCCATCGGGCGAATCAGCAGCCGTTCGCCATCTTCCGGGCTGACCCCCTCCAGCGAGAGCGAGACATAAATGATCGGGATGGTGACGTCCGGGTTGGCTTCCTTGGGGATCACCTGCCAGGCCGTGAGCCCCGCCAGCAGCAGCCCGACCAGTAGCAGCAGGGTGGTGCGCGTATGGGTCAGCGCGGCATTAATGAGTGATCGCATGACCACCTTCCTGGGCAGGCACGGGGGTGACTTCCTCGCCAGGGCTGACCAGGCCAGCCCCCAATGTAATCAGCGTGACCGGGTCGGGCAGGCCGCTGACATAGGCGCGCTGGGTGTCGGCACTGATCAGCTCCACGGCAGACTGCACCACGCGGTTTTCGGCATCCAGGTGCCGAATGGCCAGCTGGCCCCGCTCATCCAGGCTGAACAGCGCAGGGGAAAGCGTATGCACGGCGCGAGGGGGCAGGGTGATGGTCAGCTCGGCGCTACCGCCTGCCAGCCGCTGGCGCTCGGGGTTGTCGAGGATGACTTCCACATAGAACGTCCGAGTCGCTTCATCGGCACGGCGGCTGATATAGCTCACTTCGCCGGTCAGTTCGCCGCCATTCAACAAGCGGGCCGTCACCGGCAGCCCTTCGCTCAGAGTGCCTACCTGCTGCTGGGACACCCAGGCCTCTCCTTTCAGGCGACGGTCATCGACCAGACGCGCCCACTCTTCTCCGGGCTGCAGCAGGTCGCCGATTTCCACCTGTACTCGGTCCAGCACGCCTTCGAACGGAGCGCTGGGGCGGGTATCGCGTAGCTGCTTCTCCAGTTGAGCCACCTGGGCCGCGCTGGCGCTGAGTGCGCTTTGCAAGCGCAGCAGCTCGGGCTGGGAAATCAGCTCGCGACGGCGCAGGTTCTGGGCCCCCGCGTACTCGGCCTGCGCCAGGGCCAGCTCATCGCGTGCCTGCTGCAGGCGCTCTGGCAGGGCATCGCTCTCCAGTATCAGCAGCGTCTCGCCCGGCTGAACGCGCTCGCCTTGGGTGATGGGGGCTTCCGCCACCAGGCCCGCCACGTTGGCGCGCAACACCGCCTCGCGAGCGGCCGCCAGCTGGCCTTGAACGACCACCTGAGGAATGTAGAGCGTGCTGGGTTGGGTCGAGACCTCCACCCGAGCCAAGGTCTCGCCGTTGCTCTCGCGGTTTTCTACAGGGGCGGACTGAAAACGCTGAAAGTCGCCCAGGGCAAGCCATACCACCAGGGCCAGCACCAGCAGGCTAGCCAGTGCATAAGAGGGGGGGATTCTTCGCATGAGGAGTCACTGTTCCAAATAAAGAGGGGCTCGCAACCCGTCACACCATAGCGCAAGTGCTGCCGCTCAGCGAGTACCAAGCCGCCGCGCGAATGGGTAGTAGTCTCAAGTCTGATTGAGTTTTTAGGCGTGTGGGCATAACATCGGTGCGCGAATCTTTACCAGGCGAACCTTCACTAGGCGAACCATCAAGGAGCAATGATGAAAGATCCAGTACGTATTGCGATTACCGGCGGTGCCGGCCAGATCAGCTACTCTCTTATTTTCCGCATTGCCGCTGGCGACATGCTGGGGCCGGATCAGCCCGTCATTCTCCAGCTTCTCGAAATTCCCCAAGCCATGGGCGCGCTGAACGGCGTGGTCATGGAAGTGAACGACTGTGCGTTCCCGCTGGTGCAAGATATCGTCGCCACCGACGATCCCAACGTGGCGTTCAAGGATGCCGACTTCGCTCTGCTGGTAGGTGCTCGTCCGCGTGGCCCCGGCATGGAGCGTAAAGACCTGCTGGAAGCCAACGCCGCCATCTTCTCCGTACAAGGTAAAGCGCTGAACGACCACGCCAGCCGCGACGTGAAAGTGCTGGTCGTCGGCAACCCGGCCAACACCAACGCGCTGATCGCCTCCTGCAACGCGCCGGACCTGGACGCTGGCCAGTTCACCGCCATGACCCGTCTGGACCACAACCGCGCCCTGACGCAGCTGGCACAGAAGACCGGCAAGCACGTCACCGACGTCGAAAACATGATCATCTGGGGCAACCACAGTGCCACCCAGTACCCGGACCTGGCCCAGTGCAAGGTAGACGGCAAAGCCGCTTTCGATCTGGTCGAGCGCGACTGGTACGAAAACGACTTCATCCCGACCGTACAGCAGCGCGGTGCCGCCATCATCAAGGCGCGCGGCGCCTCGTCTGCCGCCTCTGCTGCGTCTTCCGCCATCGACCACATGCGTGATTGGGCGCTGGGCTGCGACGGTATCGTCAGCATGGCCATCCCCTCCGACGGCAGCTACGGCATCGCCGAAGGCATCATCTACTCCTACCCGGTGCGCTGCCAGGGTGGCAAGTACGAAATCGTACAAGGTTTCGAACTCGATGCGTTCAGCAAAGAGAAGATGCAGGCCACGGAAAAAGAACTGCGTGAAGAGCGCGCTGCCGTCGAGCACCTGCTCGGCTAAGCACGCCGTTTGGCACCCGCCAACCGCACCCACCCCGCAAGCCATGCTTGCGGGGTTTTTTATTTTCTCGGCTTGATGAGCCAGGCAGCCCCAGGCCCATCTGTGGAAGGCCAATTTCATTGGGCGACTGCCTGAATGGGCTGGGAGCCTGAATCATCGCGGGCTGAAGCCCCCTCCCACACGTACCATTACAGCAACGCGAAAGCGTTGCCGATGGGGGCGCTGGGGGTGGCGGTGGCTTCATCGGGGCGGCTGGCGCCGCCCTTCGCGGGTGCCTCATTCGCTCGTTGCTCTCGCTCAATCGTTACGCCGCGCTACGGGGGGCTCGATTGCCGTGGTGATGTATTCGGGTTGGTGTTGGCGATGTGATAGGGGTGGTTTATACGTTGGGGTGATGTGGGCGCATACCGTAGCGCGGCGTAAGCGGAGCGCACCCGCGAAGCAACGCGAGAGCGTTGCCGATGAGGGCGCCGGGGGTGGCGGTGGCGTTTTGCGGTTCGAGGGCGTGTTGGGTTCGATGGCTTCATCGGGGCGGCTGGCGCCGCCCTTCGCGGGTGCCTCTTTCGCTCGTTGCTCTCGCTCAATCGTTACGCCGCGCTACGTGGGTGCCTCGATTCACCGTGGTGACGTATTCGGGTTGGTGTTGGCGGTGTGATCGGGGGGTTATGCGTTGGTGTGATGTAGGCGCATACCGTAGCGCGGCGTAAGCGGAGCGCACCCGCGAAGCAACGCGATGAGCGTTGCCGATGAGGGCGACGAGGGTGGTGGTGGCATATTGTCGTTCGGTGGCTTCATCTCTGTGGGAGGCCAATTTCATTGGGCGACTGCCTGAATAGGCTGGGAGCTTGAATCATCGCGGGCTGAAGCCCCCTCCCACGCACTATTACAGCAACGCAGAGCGTTGCCGATGAGGGCGACGAGGGTGGCGGTGGCGTTTTGTGGTTCGAAGGCGCGTTTGGTTCGGTGGTGCCATCAGGGCGGCTGGCGCCGCCTCCGCGGGTGCCTCTTTCGCTCGTTGCTCTCGCTCAATCGTTACGCCGCGCTACGGGTTTGCCTCGATTTGTCTTGGAGACGTATTGGGGTTGGTGTTGGCGGTGTGATCGGGGTGGTTTATGCGTTGATGTGATGTGGGCGCATACCGTAGCGCGGCGTAAGCGGAGCGCACCCGCGAAGCAACGCGAGAGCGTTGCCGATGAGGGCGACGAGGGTGGTGGTGGCATATTGTCGTTCGGTGGCTTCATCTCTGTGGGAGGCCAATTTCATTGGGCGACTGCCTGAGTGTCCGCCCATATCAAGCTAGGTGCTTGAATCATCGCGAGCTAAAGCTCCCTCCCACAAGAAGCGCCCACTAACAGCAGGGCTTCTTGACCAGTGGGAGGCCAATTTCATTGGGCGACTGCCTGAATAGGCTGGGAGCTTGAATCATCGCGGGCTGAAGCCCCCTCCCACACACCACTACAGCGGCTTGATGAGCCGGGCAGCCACCCAAGCATAGTGGTGGTGGCGTCAGCAGATTTCCATGCGGTTGCGGCCGCGGCGCTTGGCTTCGTAGAGGGCTTGGTCGCTTTGGGCGAGGAGGCTGGACAGGTCTTGGGTGGGCTGGGTGAGGCGTGTGACGCCCAGGCTCAAGGAGACGGGGGCGGGGGTGAGGTAGGTGTGCGAGGCGACGGTGTGGAAGCGTTGGCGTAATTGCTGGCCGATGTGTAGCAATTCATCGTCGTTCACGTCTTTCAATAGAAAAACGAACTCATCGCCACCCAGGCGGGCCAGCAGCGCGTCCGAGGGGAGTGTTTGACGGGCAATGTCGGCCAGGGCGAGCAGCAGGTGGTCTCCCGCTGCGTGCCCATAGAGATCGTTGATCTGCTTGAAGTTGTCCAGGTCCAGCAGCAGTAGCGCCCCTGGTTGGCTGGGGGAGATACGCTTGAGTACGCGCGGCGCCTGGGCTTCGAAACCACGACGGTTGAGCAGCGAGGTCAGGGCGTCGCGTTCGGCGAGGTGGGTAATGTGCCGCTCCCGCTGATAGCGCACGGTGCCCGTCATCGAGAGCGCAATCAACAGGATGGCCATGGAGCCTTCCACCAGCGAAATACGAATGATGGCACCTTGAAAAGCCATCAGATTAACCAGCGTGTTGGGGGCCAGCGGTAGCAGCCCTTTGGCCACATAGAACAGGCCATGGATCATCAGTACATAGTGCAGTTGGCGCGTGCCGAGCGTGGCGGCGTCGGATTCCAGCTTGAGCGCCCAGCTGGCGCGCAAGGCCAGCAGTCCTACCAGCAGGGAGTTGAGCGATAGGTAGAGCTTGGAGCTGGTCAAGGGCTCGGGGAGCAGCAGCAGCCCGCACCAGATGACGACCAGCAGCCACCAGGCGCGGCTGGGGCGTTGACCCACGAAACGCAGCACGCCCAGCAAGAACAGCCAGTGAGCCAGGATCAGCAGGCCATTGGCGAACCAAACGCCTACCAGAAAGAAACCGTTGGCGCGTAGCAGAGAAAGGCTGGAACCCACCGTCACCGTGGCGAACCCCGCTGCCCATAGTAGCAGGGCTTGTTCGCGGGCACCGCGCCACTCCATCAACAGGTACAGCGCCGCAGCGGCGGCGATGGCAATGGTCAGCGTCAGCAGGGTAGGTGGGTCGAACGCCATTAATCCCGTAAGCTCATGATGCGCCAATGGCGCGCCTCGGCCACTTGGCGAAGAGTATCGTCAGGGTCTACGGCAACGGGGTTGTCGACCACTTCCAGCAGCGGCAGGTCGTTATGGGAGTCGCTGTAGAACCACGCGTCATCGAGGGTGCAATCCTGGTCTTCCAGCCACGCTTCCAAACGGGCGACCTTGCCTTCCCGGAAGCTGGGCACCCCGGCCACACGTCCGGTGTAGCGGCCATCGACCATCTCGGGGTCGACGGCAATCAGGTCATCCACGCCCAGCCGCTCGGCAATCGGGCCAGTGATGAAGCGGTTGGTGGCGGTGATGATCAGCAGCGTATCGCCCTTGGTGCGGTGGCGGGCCAGCAGCTCTTCGGCCTTGGGCAGAATATGCGGCTCGATCTTGCTAATCATAAACTGTTGGTGCCAGGCAGCAAGCTGTTCCGGGCTGTTGTCAGCCAACGGTTTCAGCGCCAGCGCCAGAAACGCCATCATGTCCAGCGTACCGGCGTTGTAATCGGCCAGGAAGCGCTCATTGGCCTCGCGGTAGGCCACCGGGTCCACGGCTCCTTGCTCTACCAGGAACTCCCCCCAGGCATGATCGCTATCGATGGATAGCAGCGTATTATCCAGGTCGAAAATGGCCAGACTCACGGCGCTCCCCTTGATGGTTGATGTTGGTGAGATGTGCGCGACACAAAGCGCCGGATTATCGCAGAGTCGCCTGGCTTTCACCACTTGGCGTTATATTGTATTGATACGGTTGACTCCCTTGTGGAAAAATGGGGACAACTGAAAATTTATGAAGGTGATGTCCGTGATCGACGCTGACGGCTTTCGCCCCAATGTTGGCATCATTATTGCCAATAGCCAGGGGCAACTGCTTTGGGCGCGTCGTGTAGGACAAAATGCGTGGCAATTCCCCCAGGGAGGCATCAAGGCAAGCGAGACTCCACAACAAGCACTTTTTCGTGAGCTTCACGAAGAAATCGGCCTGACCGCCGACGATGTTGACATTGTCGCCTGCACCCGGGGCTGGCTGCGCTACCGTCTGCCACGACGCATGATTCGTACCCACTCAAGGCCAGTCTGCATCGGCCAAAAACAGAAGTGGTTTTTACTGCAAATTCGCTGCCAGGAAAACCGGATTTGCATGACGGCGACACCCAAGCCGGAATTCGATGGTTGGCGATGGGTGAGCTACTGGTACCCGCTGGGTCAAGTGGTGCCCTTTAAAAGAGAGGTTTATCGACGCGCGTTACGAGAGCTGTCTCCCCGCGTTCAACGGTTGGCACAAGATAATGAAGGATGACGTGCGCGTCACTGCTGGAAGTCGGCAGTGGGCTATAGCCGGACACTTCCTCAGCGAGGCAAACAACAGTGAATAGTAAAATGTCGATGCTTGAGGTGCTACGACGCGTGATTCAGGAAGTGAATGGCGCGCGCAACCTCGATGCCGCGCTGTCCACCATGGTACGTCGTATCCGCAAGGCCATGCAGACGGACGTCTGCTCGTTCTACCTGTATGACAAAGAGCTGGAGTCGCTGGTGCTGATGGAAACCATCGGCCTGCGCACTCAGGCCGTGGGGCGAGTCATTCTGCCACTGGGCGAGGGCCTGGTGGGGTTGGTAGCCAAGCGCAGTGAGCCTCTCAACCTGGAAGATGCGCAGTCGCACTCGCACTTCCGCTATTTCGAGGCCACCGGGGAGGAGCGCTACTGCAGCTTTCTCGGCGTGCCGATCATCCACCAGCGTCACATGCTGGGCGTGCTGGTAGTGCAGCAGGCGGAAAAACGCCGCTACGATGACGAAGACGAAGCCTTTCTGGTCACCATGGCAGCCCAGTTGGCCGGCGTGCTGGCCCATGCCCTGGCCACGGGCCACCTGACCCGCCCTGCGCTGCCCGGCGGCCAGGCCATGTTCAAGGGCGTGGCCGCTTCGCCCGGGATGGCCATGGGCGAAGCGGTGGTCATTACTCCGCCCGCTGACCTCAACAGCGTGCCAGACCTGATTCCCAGCGATCAGGAGTACGAAATCGCCCGTCTCAAGGAAGCCATCGGCAAGACCCGCGACGAGATCCGCGCGGCGGCCGAGCGGCTGGTCAACCGTATCTCTTCCCAGGAGCTGGCGCTGTTCGATGTCTACCAGCAGATGCTGGGCGAGGCGGCGCTTTCGGAAGAGGTCGAAAAACGCATCCGCGAAGGGCAGTGGGCGCCAGGGGCGTTGGCCGATGTGGTGCGCCGTCACGTGCAATACCTGGAGCGGGTCGATGACGACTACCTGCGCGAGCGGGCGGCGGACATCCGCGACCTGGGCCGCCGCGTGCTGGCGCATCTTCAGGAAGACACGCCCGCTACCCCGGAAACCTACCCGGACGACGCCATTCTGGTGGGTGATGAAATCAGCGTGGCCATGCTGGGCGAAGTGCCCCGTGACAAGCTCAAGGGGCTGGTCTCGGTGCGTGGTTCCAGCACCTCGCATGTGGCCATCGTCGCCCGCGCCATGGGTATCCCCACCGTGCTGGGCATGATGGACTTGCCGCTGCCCCGCCTCAACGGCGCCCCCGTGGTGCTGGACGGCCACCGTGGGCGGCTGTTCGTACGGCCCATGGCCGAGCTCAAAGCCCGCTATGCCAGCCTGATTGCCGAAGAGAAAGTGCTCAGTGAGGTGTTGGCCCACGAGCAGGACCTGCCCAGCGAAACCCCGGATGGCCACGGCATCCCGCTGATGGTGAACACCGGCCTGGCGGTGGATGCGTCTGCCATGCTGAAAAGCCGGATTGGCGGGGTAGGGCTCTATCGCACCGAAGTGCCGTTCATGATCACCGAGCGCTTCCCCGGCGAGAAAGAGCAGATGCGCATGTACCGGGAGCAATTGGCAGGCTTTGCGCCGCTGCCGGTGGTCATGCGCACGCTGGATATCGGCGGCGACAAGGATTTGCCCTACTTCCCCATCGAAGAGGCCAACCCGTTCCTGGGCTGGCGCGGCATGCGCGTCACCCTCGACCACCCCGAAGTCCTGATGGTGCAGCTGCGCGCCATGCTCAAGGCCTCTCAGGATCTGAACAACCTCCACGTTCTGTTCCCGATGATCACCAACGTCGAGGAAGTGGACGAAGCGATTCGTCTGCTCGACCGCGCCATCATCGAGCTGGGCGAAGAGGGCATCCAGGTGGCGCGGCCCAGCGTCGGGGTCATGATCGAAGTGCCCGCCACCATCTATCAGATGGATGCGCTGGCCAAGCGGGTGGACTTCTTCTCGGTGGGCAGTAACGATCTCACCCAGTACCTGCTGGCGGTAGACCGCAACAATGCGCGGGTATCCAGCTTGTACGATGCCCTGCATCCGGCACTGCTGGGTGCGCTGGTCGAGCTATCCCAGGATGCCAAGCGGCTGAACAAACCCATTTCGCTGTGTGGTGAACTGGCAGGAGACCCCGCAGGGGCGCTGCTGCTGATGGCCATGGGGTTCAACAGCCTCTCCATGAACGCTCCCAGCCTGCCCAAGGTGCGTGCGGCCATTCGGCGTGTCACCCTGGCCGATGCGCAAACGCTGCTCAAGGAGATCATGCAGCTGGATACGCCTTCCCAGGTGCATGCCCATCTCAACCAGCGCTTCGACGAGTGGCAGCTTTCCCACCTGCTTCCCCCCAGGGATTAATCCCCCTGCGGGCGGGCGTTGCCAACGTGGTCTCACCCTGAAAACGGCCGAGCGGCCCAAAGCGCTGCTCGGTCAGGGTGACGTCTCCTTGCTCGCTCAGTGACAGCCATGTCGTGGCCCGCGTGCCGTAGGCCTCCCCCAGAATGAACGCAGCAGAGAGCTGACGTTCCAGCGTCAGCCCCACGCCGGTATCGGGTAGCGTGGCATCCTCCGCTAGGCTGGCATCGCGAAGCGCCTGGCGAGTTGCTCGGCGCCAGAGCGTCGTCTCATGCTGGCTCAGCGCGTGGCGCACCGCCTGGAGCTTGGGCCACGCAGTGTTCAGGCTGGCGTTGGATAGCCCGTGAACCCCCTCGGCCACCTCCGTCAGCGTCACATCAATGCGCCCACGGTGCAGGTGCCAGCAGTGGGTGGGCGTCGCCACCAGCAGATTGAAGCCGGCATAACGGGCTGCGCCGTGCTCGGCCATCTGCCTCAGCCACTTGGCCGGGTTCTCACTGGCCAGCACGTTGGCGACCAGCTCGCCCCGGCTGGGCGGGTGAGCAGGGGGCGACAGCCGCGTATCCCGCACGTTGGTCAGCGCAGCCACCACCCCTTGCCGATTGGCCGCCAGCCAGGTGCCCCCGGCCTCCAGGTCGCGGCCGCCCAGCAGCGGCTTGTCGTCCCAGTGGGCCAGTGGTGCCGTGGGACGGGCATGAAATTCATCCCGATTACCGGCCAAACGCAGTGGGAAACGACTCCCAGGGCGCCATGAAAAGGTGATCAAACACATAAACGACCCCTGTTGGTCACGAAATCCGACTCCTTGCGGTGTGCTGCATGACAGCATCCAAGAGTGGACGTACACTTAGCTTAAAAGCTAAAGCAATAAGGCGGTTCACCTGCCGCGACAGAGCCTCATATCAACGAGGAAGACGCACACTATGCAACGTGATCAGCGAGAGCACTTCTGGAACGCCATCATCTGGCCCGTTCTGTGGCCGCTGCTGTTAGTGCAAGCCGCACTCGTACTGCTCTGCCTGTTGATGGGAGTGGTGATCTGGGTGATGTCGCCAGGCCAGGCCTCCTGGTCGACCACGTTATGGCTTACCCTGGCCCTGTTGCTGGGCAGTTGCATGAATGTAGGCGCTTTCTTGATGTTAATCAAAGCCCGGGCCAGATATAAGGATGCCCGTTTCATGCAGTGCCTGGTCGAGCTGGAGTGCCGTGTCGCCTCCTTGGGGCAGAAGGTCGCTCCCAGCCAGCCATGGGCGGCGGAAGAAGACACTCACCAGCGTCCCCTCAAGCGTCTTACCCATGTCAACGATCGGCTGGCCGCCATGCTGGAACAGCTGGAAAAAATACCCACGGTGACGCAAGAGAGCGCGGGCCGGGCCGACCAGGCGCTGCTCGAAGACCTGCATCACCAGCAGAAGCAGCTGAAGCACCTGATGGCAGGCAGGGAGCGGGCGCGGGAAGAGTCGCGGCTGAAGTCAGGCTACCTGACCTTGATGCAGCGTGAAGCCGACAGCCTGTTCGAACACCTGGGCAGCATGATCAAGGAAGACACTACCGAGGCATGTCGCCAGAACGTCACCCATGTGCGCGAGCGGCTGGCCGACATACGCTCGCTGCTGGCCAATTTCGTGCAGCAGAGCGTCAACGAAGCCACCACCTACGACGTGCTGGAAACCGAAGGGTATCAGCCCCGTGTGCTGGTCGTGGATGACGGCCCCGTCAACCTGATGCTGGCACGGCAAATGCTGGAATCTCAAGGGCTTCAGGTAGAAGGTGTCAGCAGTGGCGAGCAGGCGCTGGAGCGGCAACAGTCCACTTTTTACGATCTCGTGTTCATGGACATCTTCATGCCCACGCTGGATGGCCTGGAAACTACCCGCCGCTGGCGACAGTTCGAGCGGCATAACCCCGCCCATCGCAGTATCATCATTGCCCTCACCGCGAACGTCGACAACGCCGGGCGAGGCACCTGCGAAACGGCAGGCATGGATGATATCCTAGCCAAGCCCTATCAACCCGAAACGCTGCAACGCATGCTCAAAAAATGGCTGCCTGACGCTTTGGAGAAGCCCGCACAATGACATTTGCCGCCATTTTGGCCAGTTATCTCGTACTCGGTGCCGCCGCAGGCACCATGGCAGGACTGTTTGGCGTAGGGGGCGGCATCATCATCGTACCGGTGCTGGTGTTCGCTTTTGGCCTGCAAGGCATCGCGCCAGAAATCACCATGCATCTGGCAGTGGGCACGTCGCTGGCCACCATCGTGGTCACCGGAGCCTCTTCGGCCCTTGGCCACGTGCGTCGCGGCAGCGTACACCGCCCCTGGTTCATGGCGCTGTTGCCGGGGCTCATGCTCGGCGCGATTGCCGGGGTCTTCATTGCAGGGAATCTCTCAGGCACCGTGCTGGGCACACTGTTCGGCGTGTTCGTGCTGCTGCTGGCCGCCAAGATGGTCATTGGCTTGAATCCCAAGCCGGGCAGCGTTGCGCCCGGTAAAGTGGCGATGTCGGTGGCCGGAGGTGTCGTGGGCGCCATTTCGGCACTGTTCGGTATTGGCGGCGGGGCCATGACGGTGCCCTGGCTGTCTCGCTCCGGTGCCACCATGACCCAGGCCGTGGGCACCTCCGCCGCCTGCGGCCTGCCCATTGCCGTCGTGGGTGCCATCACCTTCATCATCGTCGGCTGGGGCAACCCTCTGTTGCCGCCGTGGGCCACCGGCTTCGTCATGTGGCCCGCGTTTATCGGCATCGTCGTCACCAGCGTTCCCTTTGCACGGCTAGGGGTGCGGCTGGCGCACGTGTTGCCTGCCCACGTGCTGCGCTATGGTTTTGCCCTGCTGCTCACGGTGGTGGGGCTGCGCTTCATCCTGGCGTAATCGCCACCCGGCATGCTGTCACTTCTTTTGTTCACGTAGAGAAACGGAATGATCAATTACCCCACGATAGACCCCGTCGCGATTTCGCTCGGCCCCCTGCAAGTACACTGGTACGGTTTGATGTACGTGGTCGGTTTCGTTGCTGCCTGGTGGCTGGGCTGCCGCCGTGCTGCGCGGATCGGGCTCACCAAGGATGATATCAGCGACCTGCTGTTCTACTGCGCCATCGGCGTCGTGGCCGGTGGGCGCTTGGGCTATGCGCTATTTTACGGCCTGGGGCAGTGGTCTGCCGACCCGCTGTGGATCTTCCGCGTCTGGGATGGCGGCATGAGCTTCCACGGCGGACTGATCGGCGTACTGCTGGCGGCCTTGCTATTCGCCCGGCGCAAGCAGCTGGCCTTCTTCACCCTCACCGACTTCATCGCCCCGCTCGTGCCCATCGGCCTCGGGGCAGGGCGCATCGGCAACTTCATCAACCACGAACTGCCCGGCCGCGTGACCTCGCTTCCCTGGGGCATGCCCTTTCCCGGCATGGGCCCAGAGCCGCGTCACCCCTCGGCACTCTACGAAGCCGTATTGGAAGGCGCCGTGCTGTTCGTCATCCTCTGGTGGGTCTCGGCCAAGCCTCGCGCGCGCGGGTTCGTCTCCGGCCTGTTCCTGCTGGGCTACGGCGTCTTCCGCTTCATGGTCGAATTCGTCCGCATGCCCGACGCCCACATCGGCTACCTCGCCTTTGGCTGGTTCACCATGGGCATGCTCCTCACCCTACCCATGATTATTCTCGGACTCCTCCTGATGCTCTGGTCAAAAGGCAAGCCCATCGACGCCAAGGTATAGAAAGCAGTACACCCCGTAGCGCGGCGTAAGCGGAGCGCACCCGCGAAGCAACGCGAAAGCGTTGCCGATGAGGGCGCGGTGGGCGGCGGTGGCGTTTTCCCGTTTGGTGGCGTAATCGGGGCGGCTGGCGCCGCCTTCGCGGGTGCCTCCATCGCTCGTTGCTCTCGCTCTGTCGTTACGCCGCGCTACGTGAGGCATAGGCATGCCCACATCGGGCGGCATATGCACATGCGGTTGCACGACATCGGCGTTGGCGATATCCCCGTAGCGCGGCGTAAGCGGAGCGCACCCGCGAAGCAACGCGAAAGCGTTGCCGATGAGGGCACGGTGGGCG
>NZ_VBVC01000010.1:0-140187 GCF_007655045.1 Halomonas sp. C22
GTGTTGCCTCAGCGAGGAAGGCGTATTCTACGCATTCCGTGGTGTTTGTCAAGGGCTGTTTTCAGCGAGTGAAGCGAGCGATCAATCCAACCAACAGATGACGCTAACTTCCTGACAAACCGAAGGTTTTTCGACCTTCTTCACCGCTGGTAACGCTTGGCGTCCCCGGCAGCGGATGCGTACTTTACGGATTCGCTGCCGGGTTGGCAAGGGCTATTTTGAAAAAGTTTTCAAAAAGTTCAAGCAAGCGTCACACGAGCGTAACGTTTCTTGCCTGCCTGGATGACGTACACCTTACCGGTGGCCAGCATGGCATCTTGAGCAACGACCTCGCCATCGACCTTGACGCTGCCATTTTTCAGCATGTCCTTGGCCTGGGCGCTGTTCTTTGTCAGGCCGGAGCGATTCAGAACAGCGGCGATGGGCGCTTGCTCGCTGCCTTCGAAATCCACCGTCACTTCCGGCAGGTCTTCCGGCAGCTCACCCTCGGCCAGCTGGTTGCCCGCCGACTTATGCGCATTCGCGGCTGCTTCATCACCGTGGTAACGGGCGATAAGCTCACGCGCCAGCTCCATCTTCACATCCCGAGGATTGGCACCCTGCTCCACGCTGAGCTTCAGCGCGGCGATCTCTTCGTTGGTTTTCAACGAGAGCAATTCAAAGTAGCGCCACATCAAGCTGTCAGGCATGGAGACCAGCTTGTTGAACATCGACCCAGGCGCTTCGTCCACGCCGACGTAGTTGCCCAGCGATTTGGACATCTTCTGGACGCCGTCCAGCCCTTCCAGCAGCGGCATGGTAATGACGACCTGTGGCTCCTGGCCAAAATGCTTCTGGATTTCACGCCCCATCAGCAAGTTGAACTTCTGGTCGGTACCGCCCAGCTCGATGTCGGCTTCCAGCGCAACCGAATCGTAGCCCTGCACCAGCGGGTAGAGGAACTCATGGATGGCGATGGGCTGATTGGCCTTGTAACGCTTCTCGAAGTCGTCACGCTCCAGCATGCGGGCCACGGTGCTTTGGGCGGCCAGCTCGATCATCTTCGCGGCGGTCAGCTCACCGAACCATTCCGCATTGAAACGGACTTCGGTCTTTTCAGGATCGAGGATCTTGAAAACCTGCTCTTTATAGGTTTCCGCATTCGCTTTGACATCGGCTTCGGTCAGCGGCTTGCGGGTGACGTTCTTGCCGGTGGGATCACCGATCCGACCGGTGAAGTCACCAATCAGGAAGATCACCGTGTGCCCCAGGTCCTGGAACTGGCGCATTTTGGTGAGCAGCACGCTGTGGCCGAGGTGCAGGTCGGGGGCGGTAGGATCGAATCCAGCCTTGATGCGCAGCTTGCGGCCCGACGCCAGTTTCTTGCGCAGCTCGTCTTCTACCAGGATTTCATGCGTACCTCGCGACAGCAGCGCTAACGCCTGATCCACCTCACTCATTGCCTCTCTCCATGTACTATATGCCGTATATAGGCGATTAACCGTGATAGCGGGCGATATTACCACGCCCCAAGGCACTGGTTGAGCCTTCACCCCGTTTTGGATGCATGGCGATATGAAAACTTCACCTCTCGCGTTACCGACCTTGTATGTCGGGCTGATGTCGGGCACCAGCCTGGACGGCATCGATGCCGCCCTCGTCGAAATAACGCCCCATACTCCTCCATCCCTGATCGGTACCACGGCGGTTGCCATGCCCGATGCGCTGCATGGGCAGCTGCTGCATTTATGCCACTCGTCGTCGGTGACGTTTGCCGAGCTGGCCGCTGCCGAAGATGCCTTCTGCCGCTTGCAAGCACAAGCCGTCAACACCCTGTTGGCAGAGCATGGCGTCGCTCACCACCAGATAGCGGCCATCGGCAGCCACGGCCAGACCATCGAACATGCCCCCGAGGGGCACCAGGGCGGGCCACGCTATACCTGGCAACTGGACAACCCGAGCCTGCTGGCAGAACTGACCGGCTGCGCCGTCGTGGCGGATTTTCGCCGTCGAGACCTGGCCGCAGGAGGCCAGGCGGCGCCCCTGGCTCCGGCGTTTCATCAGGCACTGTTCGGAGCACGGGCAGGTGAACAGCTGGTGCTCAACCTGGGCGGCTTTGCCAACCTTACCTGGCTATCGAGCCAACCGGGGCAGGCGGTGGTGGGGTTCGATACGGGGCCGGCCAATGTGCTGCTGGATGCCTGGTTTGGCCAGCATCATGTCGGCCGATTTGACCAACAGGGTGCCTGGGCAGCGAGTGGCTGCGTGGACACCGCCCTGCTGGAGCGACTGCTGCAAGAGCCCTTCTTTCAGCAGCCACCGCCACGCAGCACGGGCCGTGAGCTCTTTCACCTGGATTGGCTACAGCGCCACCTCACCGGCCACGAAGCGCCCTGCGACATTCAGGCAACGCTGGCGGAACTCACGGTGGCCAGTATCGCGCAAGGCATCGCCCAACTGCCGCTGGGCGATCAAAAAGCGACCCTGCTGGTCTGCGGAGGAGGCGCCCATAACGGCCATTTGATGGAGAGGCTGGCGGCTCGCCTACCGCACATGGCGCTGGTATCACCGGCCACGCTGGGCTGGCCAGAAGACTGGATCGAAGCGGGTGCCTTTGCCTGGCTGGCCCATCAGCGCCTGCATGGGCTCCCCGGCAACCTGCCTTCCGTGACGGGTGCCAGCGGCCCGCGTGTACTGGGCGGTATTTACGCCGCCTGATACCGCGCCGCTACTCCTTGACCGACAGCGTTCCCTTGGCTCGGGCCTGAGCGTCGCCCAGTGTGACCACCCCCTCCTTGACCAACCGCGACAAGGAGGCATCCAGCGTTTGCATGCCCAGCGCGCCGCCGGTCTGAATGGCGGAGTAGATCTGAGCCACCTTGTCTTCGCGGATCAGGTTGCGCACCGCTGCCGTGGCAATCAGAATTTCGTGAGCTGCCACGCGCCCGCCCCCCTGTCGCTTGAGGAGCGTCTGCGAGATGACCGCCTGCAGCGACTCGGACAGCATCGAGCGCACCATGGACTTCTCTTCCCCGGGGAACACGTCGATGATCCGGTCGATGGTCTTGGCCGCCGACGTGGTATGCAGGGTGCCAAACACCAGATGGCCGGTTTCGGCGGCGGTCAGCGCCAGCCGAATCGTCTCCAAGTCCCGCAGCTCGCCCACCAGAATCACGTCCGGGTCTTCCCGCAGCGCACTGCGCAGCGCGCCAGCAAAGCTGTGGGTGTCACGATGCACCTCGCGCTGATTGATCAGGCAGCGCTTGCTGGTATGCACAAACTCCACCGGGTCTTCGATGGTCAGGATATGCTCGAAGCGGTGGTCATTGATGTAATCGATCATGGCCGCCAGCGTCGTGCTCTTGCCCGACCCCGTTGGCCCTGTCACCAGCACCAATCCCCGCGGCAGCATGGCAAGACGCTCGAACACCTCACCCATGCCCAGGGTCTGCATCGACAGCACGTCATTGGGAATGGTACGGAACACCGCCCCGGCCCCCCGCGCCTGGTTGAAGGCATTGACCCTGAAACGCGCAACGCCGGGCACCTCGAAAGAGAAGTCGGCTTCCAGATGCTCTTCATAGTCGCGGCGCTGACGATCGTTCATGATGTCGTAGATCAATCGCCGAACGTCACTGTTTTCCATGGCGGGCACATTAAGCCGACGGATATCGCCATCAACACGTATCATGGGAGGCAAGCCTGCAGAAAGATGCAGGTCGGACGCATTCTGCTTTGCCGAGAATGCCAGCAGTTCGGTAATATCCATCTCTCTTTTCCCAGCTGCGGTAAGGTGTTTGAGTATGACAGACAACGCGCTTCCCGAGTCACTGGCCGCTGCGCGCGAACGCCTGGGCCAGGCGCTCGTCCAGGCCGGGCGACCCGCGAACGGTGCAACGCTGCTGGCGGTGAGCAAAACCAAGCCCGCCAGCAGCGTGCGCCTGGCCTGGCAGCACGGCCAGCGGGCGTTTGGCGAAAACTACCTGCAGGAAGCGCTGGACAAGCAGGCGCAGTTGGCCGACCTGGAAGACATTGTCTGGCACTTCATTGGCCCGTTGCAATCCAACAAGACCCGGCCCGTGGCCGAACAGTTTGCCTGGGTCCACAGCGTCGACCGCCTCAAGATTGCCAAGCGCCTGAGCGAACAGCGCCCGGCCCACCTGCCACCGCTGAATGTCTGCCTGCAGGTCAATATCAGTCGCGAAGCCAGCAAATCCGGGGTACTGCCGGAAGATACGCTGGCCCTGGCCCGAGAAATCGCACCCCTGCCCGGCCTCGCCTTGCGGGGCCTCATGGCGATTCCTGCCCCGGCGGAAACGCTGGAAGCGCAGCGCAAACCGTTGGCTGAGCTACGGGCGCTGCTGGAAACGCTGCAGGCAGCCCTGCCCGATGCCCCTCTGGATACGCTCTCGATGGGCATGAGCGATGACCTCGAAGCCGCGATTCTGGAAGGTGCCACGCTGGTACGGCTGGGCACCGCCATTTTTGGCGCTCGGAGTTGACGGCAACCACCCGAACACGGCTTATTTTCTGCTGCACGTCGCAGCCATTTGCGAAAAAGGATCCCCCATGGCGAACAAGATCACCTTCATTGGCGCAGGCAACATGGCCAGCGCCATTATCGGCGGCCTGATCGACAGCGGTGTCGCGCCTGGCGACATCACCGCCACGGCCCCCAACGAGAGCGAGCTTTCAGCCCTGGCCTCGCGCCTGGGCATTCATACCCATACCGATAACAACGCGGCGGTGAGTGGCGCTGACGTGGTCGTCCTGGCCGTCAAGCCGCAAATCATGCGCGGCGTTTGTGAGGCCCTGCGCGATAGCGTCCAGCAGCAGGCACCGCTGGTCGTCTCGATTGCGGCAGGTCTGGACGCTGACACCATCGACCAGTGGCTAGGGGGTGGTAACGCCCTGGTACGCTGCATGCCCAACACGCCGTCCCTGGTCGGCATGGGCGCCAGCGGCCTCTACGCCAATCAGGCCGTCAGCGAGGCCCAGCGCGAACTGGCCACACAGATGATGGAAGCCGTGGGCATCGTCGAGTGGGTCGAAGAAGAGCACCTGCTGAATGCCGTCACCGCCGTGTCCGGCAGTGCACCGGCCTATTTCTTCCTGATGTTCGAAGCCATGGAAGCAGCCGCCGTGGCACAGGGGCTTTCGGCCACCACGGCGCGCCGGCTGGCCATCCAGACCGCGCTGGGTGCCGCCACCATGGCCAAGCACAGCGACAAAGACCCCGCCACGCTGAAACAGAATGTGATGTCGCCGGGCGGCACCACCGAACGCGCCATTGCCCACATGGAAGAGGCCGAACTGAGAACCATCATCGCCGATGCCATGCAAGCGTGCGCTCAGCGTGCCGATGCCATGGCCAAAGAGCTCGGCCAACACACATAATGCCTGCGTTACACACAGGATGACGTGCCTGATACGCCTTTAGCGTTTATTTTGCACACCAATACCAAGATCGAAGGAGAGGCAGCAATGGGAAGCCAACTGGGCAGCGCGGGGCTAATGCTCGTCAACACACTGATCAATATCTATCTGTTTCTGTTGATGCTGCGTTTCTTGCTGCAGGCGTCACGGGCCGATTACTACAACCCCCTGAGCCAGTCGGTGGTCAAGATCACCCAGCCGGTGGTAGGGCTGTTCCAGGGCTTCCTGGGCCCCGTGGCAGGTCGCTTCGACCTGGCCACCCTTGCGGCAGGGTTCGTCTTGAAGGTCGTCAGCATCGTGGCCATCTTCATGGTCATTGGTCTGGGCATGCCGCCGATTCCCGGCCTGTTGATTGCCGGGGTAGCGGCCCTGGCCAATGCCATCCTGAAGATTTACTTCTTTGCCATGATCGTCATGATCATCCTGAGCTGGGTGGCTCCCAATGCCAGTCATCCAGGCGCACTGCTGGTCATGCAGCTGGTAGAGCCCATCATGGCTCCCGTGCGCAAGGTCATCCCGCCGCTGGGCATGATCGACCTGTCGCCCATCGTGGTGTTCATCGCCATCAACCTGGTCGATGGGCTGGTGGTTGGCGCGCTGATCCGCGCGGCGGGAATCTCGGGCGCGCTGGTCGGCCTCTGAGGCTGGTCGTCGCGTCTTTTTGAGCAGGATCCATTTTGCAGGACTAGCGCTTTCGATGCCTGATTCAGACACTCTTGCTTTTGCTGACCGGCCAGCGGACTCCGTGGGTCTGGTCACACCACACGTTGCCAAATTTGATACGCCGCTACCGCTTGCCTGCGGCAAGACGCTGCCGGAATACGAGCTGATCTATGAAACCTACGGCACGCTCAACGCCGAGCGCTCCAACGCGGTACTGATCTGTCACGCGCTCTCCGGCCACCACCATGCGGCGGGCTACCACTCTGCCGAGGACCGCAAGCCCGGCTGGTGGGATGCCCATATCGGCCCGGGCAAATCCATCGACACCAACCGTTTCTTCGTGGTGTCGCTGAACAACCTGGGCGGCTGCCACGGCAGTACCGGCCCCGTCAGCCATAACCCAGACACCGGCCGCCAGTGGGGGCCCGACTTCCCCGTGATCACGGTCAACGACTGGGTGGCCAGCCAGGCACGCCTGGCCGACCACCTGGGCATCGTGCGCTGGGCCGCGGCCGTGGGTGGCAGCCTGGGCGGCATGCAGGTGCTGCAGTGGAGCATCACGTACCCGGAGCGGGTGGCCAATGCGGTCATCATTGCCGCCACGCCACGCCTGTCGGCCCAGAACATCGCCTTCAACGAGGTGGCTCGTCAGGCCATTCGCTCCGACCCGGAGTTCTTCGACGGCTGGTACGCAGAGCACGACACGGTGCCCAGGCGGGGCCTGAAGCTGGCGCGGATGGTCGGTCATATCACTTACCTCTCCGAAGACGCCATGGGCAGCAAGTTTGGCCGCGACCTGCGCAGCGACGACCTGAATTTCGGCTTCGATGTCGAGTTCCAGGTGGAGTCCTACCTGCGTTATCAGGGCGATACCTTCTCCACCGCCTTCGATGCCAATACCTATCTGCTGATGACCAAGGCGCTGGACTACTTCGACCCTGCCGCCAGCCACGGGGGCGACCTTGCCCAGGCGCTGGCCCCGGCCCAATGCCCTTTCCTGATCGTCAGCTTCACCACCGACTGGCGCTTCCCACCCTCGCGTTCTCGTGAGCTGGTGGATGCCCTGACCCAGGCGGGCAAATCGGTCAGCTATGCCAATATCGACTCCCCTCACGGCCACGACGCCTTCCTGCTGCCTGAACCCCGCTACCACGCGCTGTTCAGTGCCTTCATGGGCCGCGTCGCTCGCGAGCTGAAGATCGACGCCGTCGCCAAGAAGGAGGCTCGTTAATGCGCACCGACCTGGAATTGATCTATGACTGGGTGCCCCACGGCGCCCGTATCCTCGACCTGGCCTGCGGCGACGGCACGCTGCTGGAGCGGCTGGCCAACGAGAAACAGGTCTCCGGTTACGGGCTGGAGATCGACCCGGAGGGCATCACCCAGTGTGTGGCCAAGGGGGTCAGCGTGATCGAGCACAACCTGGACGACGGCCTGGCCAGCTTCGGCGACAACAGCTATGACCAGGTCATCATGACGCAGGCCTTGCAGGCACTGCGCCGCCCGGACAAGATGCTCGATGAGATGCTGCGGGTGGCGGAGGAAGGCATCATTACCTTCCCCAACTTTGCCTACTGGCGTCACCGCGTCCACCTGGGGGTGCGCGGTTACATGCCGGTATCGAAGTCGCTGCCCCACGCCTGGTACGACACGCCCAACATTCACCTGTCGACCTTCAATGACTTCGAGCATCTCTGTGGCGAGAAGGGGCTGGTGATCGTGGACCGCGCCGTGGGCGTGGGCGACCACAAAGGGCACTGGACATCCAAATGGTGGCCGAATCTGTTTGGCGAAATTGCCATTTTCAGGGTTCGCCGCCGCCCATCGTAGAGGAGAACCGCCATGGCGATGGCAAGACTGCGCCGCAGCCTCGCGCTGCTGACACTATTGGGTCTGCTGCTGATGTCGACACAGGCCACGGCAGAACAGTGGGTCGAAGTGGGCGATTATGAAATTCACTACAGCGCCATCGCCACGCGGCACCTGAGCTCGGAAGTCGCTCAAGCCCACCGCATCCAGCGCAGCGCCGGGCACGGGCTGGTCAACGTGGCCGTGCGCCAGCGCCAGCCCGATGGCACGACGCGCCCGGTCATGGCCAACGTCCAGGGCAGCGTCGGAGGACTGAATGACGCCGGGGAGTCTCTCGGCTTTCGCAATGTCCGCGACGGCGATGCCACCTACCACATCGCGCTGTTCACCCTGCGCCATGACGAACCCATGCGCTTCGACCTGGAAGTGCGCCACGACCGCAATGCGCCCCCGCAGCCGGTCAGCTTTATCCAGCGTTTCTACATCGAGCGTTAGGCCCGCACCGTCAGCGCCCGGTTCAAACGCGCAGTGAACGGCGCTGCGTCGCGCCACTCGAGACGAATGCCGTAGGCCAGCACATCGACGCCCGCCGCCATGGCCTCGGCCAGCGCGGTCGCGTAAACGGGGTCGATGTGGGCCGCTGGAGCCACGTCCTCGATCCCTTCATGGGCGACGCAAAACAGCAGCACCGCCCGTTCGCCCTGCTGGGCCAGCGCCGTCAGGTGATGCAAATGCCGCGTGCCACGCTCACTGACCGAATCCGGGAAATAGCCGTGGCCATCGTCCTCCTTGAGCGTTACCTGCTTGATCTCGACATAGGCCGCCCCCTTCACCGGGTCGTCGAGGCGAAAATCGAGCCGCGCATCGGCTACTTTCACCTCACGCTTCAGCGTGGCGTAGCCTGCCAGAGGGGGGATGTCTCCCGCCTGTATGGCCGACTCGACCAACCGATTGGCCCGCCCGGTGTGCACCGAGGCCAGCGCCAGCGCGCCGTCCGGCTGGGGCAGCGCAATCCACTCCCAGGTCCAGGCCAGCTTGCGTTTGGGGTTGTCGCTGGGCGATAGCCATACCCGAGCCCCCGGCACGTTGACCGCCTTCATCGAACCGGTATTGGGGCAGTGCGCCACCACCTCTTCGCCGCTGTCCAGCCGCACATCGGCCAGAAAACGCTTGTAGCGGCGCAGCAGCGTACCCGGCACCAGCGTGGGGTAGTGCATCATAAGCGACCTACGAAGCGGGCCAGGCGCTCCATGGCTTCCTGAAGCCTGGGCACTTCATTGGTGAACGCGATTCGCACATGGTGCTCTCCGCCCTGGACGGCAAAGTCGATCCCCGGTGTGATGGCCACGTTCTCCTCTTGCAGCAGGCGTTCGCAAAAGGCCTGGCTGTCGCGGCTGTAGCGAGAAATATCCAACCATACATAAAACGCCCCCTGGGGTGGCAGGTCCGGCGCCAGCCCCAGCGCCGCCAGGCCATCCAGCAACACCTGACGCCGCTGCTTGAGGGTGGCCCGACGGGTTTCGAGAATATCGCGACACTCCGGCGTGAAGGCCGCCAGCGCCGCATACTGGGAGGGCGTCGGCGCAGCCAGAAACACGTTCTGCGCCAGCCGCGTGAGTGGCTCGACCGCCTGCTCGGGCGCCACCAGCCACCCCAGCCGCCAGCCCGTCATGCCGAAGTACTTGGAAAAGCTGTTCACCACAAACGCATTCTCCGACAGCGACAGAGCCGACAGCGGGGCATCGTCGTAATTCAGCCCCTGATAGATTTCGTCGACGATGAGATCGCCGCCCTTGGCGGCCACCGTCTGCATGACCTCCCTTAGCGCGGTAGCGCTGAGCGTATGCCCGGTGGGGTTGGAAGGCGTGGCCAGCATCGCCAGCCGCGTATCGGGCTGCCAGTGACGTTCGACCAGCGGTGCGGTCAGCTGCCAGCCGCTGTCACGGCCCACCGGTACGCTGTCGATGTGGGCACCGGCCAGCGCCATGAAGTGGCGATTGCACGGGTAATTGGGGTCGGCCATCAGCACGCGCTGACCGCTTTCCACCAGCAGCTGGCTGGCCAGCAGCAGGGCACCGGACGCGCCGGGGGTCACCAGAATCCGCGCCGGGTCCACCGTTGCCCCAAAGTGCTGGGCATAATGGTCGGCAATCGCTTCACGCAGTGAGGCCAGCCCCGCCGCCGGTGTATAGCGTGTACGGCCTTCCGCCAGCGCCTGCTGCCCTGCCGCCACGATGGGGGCTGGCGTGGCAAAATCGGGCTCTCCTACCTCCAGGTGGATGACATCATGACCCGCCGCCTCACGCGCCTGCGCCATTTCCAATAAGTGCATCACGCGAAAAGGTGCGACGTGTTCCACACGCGTATTCCAGGCCATAACGGTTCCTTTTCCTAGCAGTAGTCAAAACATGACCCATGGCGTACAAGATGTAGGACCATGGTCGAAAACGCACTATTATGCTTGCATCGCAGCTAATTTTCAGCTAAACAAGCACCCCTTTGGCGTGCGATCGTGACACACGCACATGGTCGATCAGCAGTCACAACGTTCAGTAGTCACAACGTAAGGGGCACTCCCATGCCAGTAGCGGAAAAGAAATCGGAAGCGTCCAAGTCCTTCATCCCGTACGAGCCGGCACCGGGTGAAGAGTATATGAACGAGAAGCAGCTCGCGCACTTCCGCCAGCTGCTTCTGGACTGGAAACAGGACCTCATGGAAGAGGTGGATCGTACCGTACGCCACCTGCAGGAAGACGCCAATAACTACGCCGACCCCGCCGACCGCGCGACCCAGGAAGAAGGCTTTAGCCTGGAATTGCGCACTCGGGATCGTGAGCGCAAGTTGCTGAAAAAGATCAACGAAACCATCGAAAAGATCGATGAAGACGACTATGGCTTCTGCGAGGCCTGCGGGGTCGAGATCGGTATTCGCCGCCTCGAAGCACGCCCGACGGCCACGCTGTGCGTCGACTGCAAAACGCTGGCCGAGCTGAAAGAGAAGCAGCTGGGCGGTTGACACCGCGGCCACCGCAACATGAGTGACGGCCGCTGACGGGCACCCTTGAGGTGCCCGTTTTTGTTTGTCATCTTGTGTCTTTCCACGCTTGTGCTCTTTGATTGCCAGAAACGGGTTGCCATGACTGCTACCGCTTCCTATCGCGGGCGTTTTGCCCCTACGCCCTCCGGCCCTTTGCATCTTGGCTCACTGGTGGCCGCCCTGGGTAGCTATCTGGACGCCCGTGCCGCCGGTGGCCAATGGCTGGTGCGCATAGAAGACATCGACCCGCCACGCTGCCCAGACGGCGCCGACCGCACTATCCTGCAGCAGCTGGAAAGGTTCGGCTTGTATTGGGACGAAGCGGTCTGCTGGCAGCACACCCGCTCAGACGCCTATCAGCGGGCGCTGGAGCAGTTGGTCACTCAGCGCCTCGCCTACCCCTGCAGCTGTTCGAGAAAACAGTGGCAGGATTTCGACGTCTATCCTGGCTGGTGCCGAGACGGCGTGCGCGACACGACCAAACCCATCGCCTGGCGGCTGCGCAGCGACCTCGGCCAGCGCCCTGTCGTCTGGCAGGACCGCCTGTTTGGTCGCCAGCAGTTCGACCCGGCGGCGCTGGGCGACGTGGTGCTCAAGCGCAAGGATGCCTTGTGGGCCTATCAGCTGGCGGTCGTGGTCGATGATGCAGACCAGGCCATCACCGATATCGTGCGCGGCTACGACCTGCTCGACAACACCCCCTGGCAGCGCCAGCTGCAAGCGGCACTGGGCTATGCCACGCCGCGCTACCTGCACCTGCCGCTGGTGGTATCTGCGGATGGTCAGAAGCTCTCCAAACAGAACCTCGCCCCGCCGCTGGCGGATGCACCAGACGCCGTGCGCCGCCAGCTCCACCAGGCGCTCACGCTGCTCGACCAGGCGCCCCCGGCAACCCTGGCAAGCGAGCCAGTCGACACTCAGCTGCAGTGGGCCATTGCCCACTGGTCGCCCGAGCGCCTGACGCCCCACGCCCACCGGCCCACGCCCGAGGAGCCCTGACATGTACGTTTACCGCATCATGCTGTTTCTGGTGTTTGGCGGCTATCTGCTATCGCCTCTGTTCATGAACGGCTGGGGCGACCCGGACACGGCCTGGTATCGCCCTTTCGCCATCTGGGGTGGCCTGATCGCCCTGACCCTATGGCTCGAACAGAAGAGGAAGCTGGATGAGCGTTGAGCTAGCGGGGGTTGCCCTGCTGGGCCTGGGCTATCTTGGCCTGCTGCTGGCCTGCGGCATGGCCGTCGAGCGCGGCTGGGTACCTATTCGGGTCACTCGTCACCCCATGGTCTACACCCTGGCGCTAGGGGTCTATGCCAGCGCCTGGGCGGTCTACGGCAGCGTCGAGATGGCTTCCAAGGCCGGTTTCGGCTACCTGGCCTACTACCTGGGCGCGGCCGGTGCCTTCTTGCTGGCACCGGTACTGCTGGTGCCCATCCAGCGTATCACCCGCACTTACCAGCTCTCCTCTCTGGCCGACCTGTTTGCGTTCCGCTATCGGTCACGCTGGGCCGGTACGCTGGTCACGCTGCTGAGCCTGGCGGCCGTCCTGCCCTTGCTGGGCATTCAGGTGCAGACCCTCAGCGACACCATTGCGCTGCTCTCAGGCAGCCATTACAGCGGGGCCGTCACGCTGCTGCTCTGCGCCGCTATCGCTGCCTGCGCGGTGCGGTTTGGCGCCCGCCACAGCCACCGCCACCGCCACGATACGCTGCTGACCGTGATTGCCTTCGAATCGGTGATCAAGCTGCTGGCCATGCTGGGGCTTGGCGTGATTGCGCTGTGGTGGGTGTTCGATGGCCCCCAGGACCTGCAGCGCTGGCTGGAAGGCCCGGGGGCCGCCGTGCAGGCCGCTACCCCGCAGCTGGACGCGCCCCAATGGAGAACCCTGCTGCTGCTGTTTTTTGCCGCCGCCTTCCTGATGCCGCACCTGTTTCAGATCACCTTCGCCGAAAGCCTCTCACGGCACACCCTGCTTCAGGCCAGCTGGTCACTGCCACTGTTTCTGCTGCTGATGGCGCTGCCCGTCCCGCTGATCTTATGGGCAGCCCAATCGACCCAGCCCGACGTTCCCGTCGCGGCCTACGCCGCCTATCTGATGACCGAGCACTGGTGGGTCGGTGCGCTGGCTTTCATCGGCGGCCTGGCCGCAGCCAGCGGTACCATGATGATGATTGCGCTGGCGCTGTCGGGCATGGTGCTGAATCACCTGGTGCTCGTAGCCCGGCCGCCGGAAGCGCGCAGCGACCTCTATGGCTGGCTGCTGTGGCTACGTCGCGCGCTGGTGGTCGCGGTGATTGCCGGTGGCTGGCTGTTCGCCGAAAGCCTGGGCCGCTATCACTCCCTCACCAGCCTGGGGCTGGCCGCCTTCGTGGGCATGGCCCAGTGCCTGCCGGGCATGCTGGCGCTGCTCTACTGGCCCGGCGCCAATCGCAAGGGCACCCTGGCGGGATTGGTCGGCGGCATCGTCATCTGGCTGTGGGGGCTTTGGCTGCCCCTGCTGCTCAACACCCCGCTGCCCGCCCTGCCCTTCACCCCGCTGATGAGCGCAGATGACCCTGCCTGGTTCAGCGTCACGCTGATCTCGCTGGCCATCAATATCGTTCTGCTGATGGTGGTATCGCTGTTCACGCGCATGTCCGAAGGCGAAAGCTCGTCTGCCGAGGCCTGCTCGGTGGACGCGGTCATCCGTTCCAAGCGCCTGCCGCTGGAGGCCGCCACCGCCGGTGATTTCACCGCACACCTGGCCCAGGCGCTGGGCGAGGAAGCCGCTGGCCGTGAGGTCAGTCGTGCCCTGAAGGCGCTCAACCTGACACCTCAGGAGCGCCGCCCCTACGCACTGCGCCGCCTGCGTGATCGTATCCAGGCCAACTTGTCCGGGCTCATGGGGCCTTCGGTGGCGCGCGACATCGTGGACCGCTACCTGCCCTATCGCCACGACGATGCGCCGGTCACCGACGACATTCACTTCGTCGAAAGCCGCCTGGAAGCCTATCGTTCACGGCTGACCGGGCTGGCCCGCGAACTGGACGGTTTGCGCCGCCACCACCGCCAGACGCTGGCGTATCTCCCCGTCGGGCTCTGCGTACTGGGTGACGACGACGAACTCCTGATGTGGAATCAGGCGCTGTCGCAGCTCTCGGGTATCAGTGGAGACAGCGTGATCGGCTCACGCCGCGACAGCCTGCCCGCACCCTGGCCGGAACTGCTGGGCAGCGTACTGGAAGCAGACCAGACCCCGCTTTACAAACAGGCCGTCTCGCTGCACGGCAAGGATTACTTTCTCACCCTGCATAAAGCGGTTCTGAGTGGCCATGACAGCCGTGGCGGCAGCGTGGTGCTGGTCGAAGACCACACCGAAATGAAGTGGCTGGAAGAGGAACTCGTGCACGCCGCGCGGCTGGCCTCGATTGGCCAACTGGCCGCCGGCGTGGCCCATGAAATCGGCAACCCCATTACCGGCATCTCATCGCTGGCCCAAAACCTGCGCTACGACACCGAGGACCCAGCACTGCTGGAAACCGCCGACCAGATCCAACAGCTGACCCAGCGCGTAACCCGCATCGTCAACTCGCTGGTCGGCTTTGCCCATGGCGGCCGAGCGGCCCTGCCCCAGCCCGCCGCTCCGGTCGCCCTGGCCAGCGTCAGCGACGATGCCTTGCACTTGATCCACCTGGCCCGCTCAGGGGAGGATGTGCGCTTTACCAATGCGTGCGCGGATGACATTGTGGTGCGTGGTGACGCCCAGCGACTGACCCAGGTGATGGTCAATCTGCTGAGCAATGCCAAGGATGCCTGTGCCCCGCAAGGCAGCGTGGTGATCGAGGCTGGCCACCAGGCCAACCACGCCTGGTGGCGCGTGACCGACGACGGTCACGGCATCGACGACAGCGTCAAACACCGGCTGTTCGAACCGTTCACCACCACGAAACCGGCAGGCGAAGGTACCGGGCTTGGGTTATCGTTGGCGTATCAAATCATCAATGAGCACCAAGGCAACATAGAAGTGGCTTCGCCACCTCCCGGACAGCCTCGCGGCACGGCCATCACGCTATGGCTCCCGCTTTACCGACAGGATGATCACTTGCCCCATGCCCCGGATACTGATTGTTGAAGATGAAGCGATTATTCGCAGCGCCCTCAAGCGCCTGCTGGAGCGGCATGACTATCGCGTCAGCGAGGCCGCCAGCGTCGAGGAAGCCCGCGAGCTCCCCCCCAGCGACTTCGATCTGGTAATCAGCGATCTGCGCCTGCCAGGGGAACCGGGCACGGCGCTGATCGCCCTGGCCGCCCCGGCCCCGGTGCTCATCATGACCAGCTATGCCAGCATGCGCTCGGCGGTGGATGCCTTGAAGCAGGGCGCCGTGGATTACGTGGCCAAGCCCTTTGACCATACCGAACTGCTGGAAACCGTCGAGCGCATTCTGCACAAGCAATCCATGCAGCAAGGTACTCCCCCGGACATTACCGACGATGGCGGTGGCAGGCAGACGATGATTGGTGATTGCAGCGCCATGCAGCAGGTCTATACGCGCATTCGCAAAACGGCGCCCGCCGATGTCACCGTGCTGATCCAGGGCGAGTCCGGCACCGGCAAGGAGCTGGTCGCCCGCGCCATTCATCAACAAAGCAAGCGTGCCAAGGCACCGTTGATCTGCGTGAACTGCGCGGCGATCCCCGAAACTCTGATCGAGTCCGAGCTGTTTGGCCATGAAAAGGGAGCCTTTACCGGCGCCAGCGCCGCCCGCACCGGGTTGGTGGAAGCCGCGGACGGCGGGACGCTGTTTCTGGATGAAATTGGTGAACTGCCGCTGGACGCCCAGGCCAGGCTCTTGCGGGTGCTGCAAGAGGGCGAAATCCGCAAGATTGGCTCGGTCGAAACACGCCACGTGGATGTGCGCCTGATTGCCGCCACCCACCGGGACCTGCGCGCCCTCTCCAAGAGCGGCGAATTCCGGCTCGACCTCTACTACCGCCTGAACGTCATGCAGATCGCGCTGCCGCCGCTGCGGGAGCGCGAGGATGACGTGCTGAAGATTGCCGACATTCTGCTGGAGAAAGCTTGCAAGCGACATGAGCGGCCGGGGCTGCGGCTTTCACGGGCGGCACGCCAGGACCTGCGCGACTACCCATGGCCCGGTAACGTCCGCGAGCTGGAAAATGCCCTGGAGCGCGGTGTCATTCTGGCCGAGGGGCATCTGATCCACCCTGACGACCTGGGCCTTGGTCCAGTGACCAATCGCCCGGCGCCGCCCCCCACCGCCAACGTCACACCCACGGCTCCTGCCAGCGACGGCGAACCGGAACCCAACGAGGACGACCTCTCTCTGGAGGACTATTTTCAGCACTTCGTGCTGGAGCATCAGGACCAGATGAGCGAAACGGAGCTGGCACAGAAGCTGGGCATCAGCCGCAAGAACCTCTGGGAAAGGCGTCAACGGCTAGGGATTCCCCGTAAAAAAACGACACGCCGATAAACTTAAGTCGACAATAAGACTAACGTCCAATAGATTGATTTGCATAAGAATTATCCAAAAACCGTTACCCCTTCACTGTTACCTTCCCACACAACGACTCGGCAAAAAGGGCAATTTCGGGGTAACACTTCCTGTGCGGATAAGTTCCCCGACCCGCCTGAAAATTGCCAAGCGCATGAAAACTAAAAGTTATCTGATAGGTGGCACAGCGAGTGCAATATTACTCAGCAAGAAGAACAAACTGGGCCACGCGGCAGTCGCCAACAAAAACAACATGACGCCGCCCCGACCTGAGCCACAACAAGAACAACAGGGCCAGGCAGAGATAACGGTACTAACAAGAACAACAGGCTTGAGTCTCACTACTTGTAAGCACAGGGTTTGCAAACACGGCGCAGCCCCTGATGCAACAACAAAAACAACAGCAATCTACAAGTGCCCAAAAAGGACGCGACGTACACAACAAGCTGCACCCCAACAACAATAACAGCAGCATAGGTGTACACCCCCGGAGCCAATAACAATTCGCCGGGAGAGAAAAGTTCGCGGTTGGATTATTGTTTTGAATACGAGGCGGTCGGAATCAGAGTGGTTCTTACGCCTACCGACTGCGGTGCGTATTCAGGGCGATGTGCCATCATGAATAAAAACAGCAGCATGGATGCTGATTGTCTGCTTAGTAGGGGGAGGCTCATGTAGCCTCCCCTTTCCGCATTTGTCACCTGTTACCGTCCAAACGCCGCCTCGGCGCTTTGCAAGCTATCGGGGGTCGGATACACTCAACGCCTTGATCGATACCCCTGCGAGTCGACATCGCCGCATGTTTAAAGGATTTACCCGTTTATTACATAGTCCGGGAGAGCACTTGAAATCACTGCTCGATTCCCCAGAGAGCGCTGACAACGCGCTCAGCCCACGCATTATTCCGCGCTCCGAGCACCCCGTTTCTCGTCAGCAAATCAGTGAGGCCGCGCTGAAGGTGCTCTATCGCCTCAATGGTGCTGGCTACGATGCCTACCTGGTGGGTGGCTGCATTCGTGATGCGCTGCTGGGCAAGATGCCCAAGGATTTCGACGTGGCCACCAACGCCACGCCGGAGCAGGTGCGTGACCTGTTTCGCAACTCACGTCTGATCGGCCGTCGCTTCCGTATCGTGCATGTGCGCTTTGGTCGTGAGGTCATCGAGGTGACTACCTTCCGCGGCAAGCCGCAGGACGAGCACGGCGATCACATTGCCCATCAGTCCGACGATGGCTTGCTGCTGCGCGACAACGTATGGGGCAGTATCGAGGAGGATGCGCTACGGCGTGACTTCACGGTCAATGCGCTCTATTACAACATTGCCGACTTCACCATTCACGACTTCGCCAACGGCGCTCAGGACATCGATTCACGCACTCTGCGCCTGATCGGAGACCCTGCCACGCGCTATCGGGAAGACCCGGTGCGCATGCTGCGGGCGATCCGCTTTGCTGCCAAGCTCGACTTCACCATCGAACCGGCCACCGAAGCGCCGATGTACGACCTGGCGCCGCTGCTGCTGAACATTCCTCCGGCACGCTTGTTCGACGAAGTGCTCAAGCTGTTCATGTCCGGCCATGGGCTGATTACCTTCCGCCTGCTGAGCCACTACAACCTGTTCGGCATGCTCTTCCCGGAAGCCGAAGAGGCCATGGCCGATGCCGCCTGGGCAGAGGAGTTGATCGAGCAGGCGCTGATCAATACCGACAAGCGCATTGCCGAAGACCGCCCGGTCACGCCTGCGTTTCTGCTGGCGGCGTTCCTCTGGGCACCGGTGGTACATCGCCAGGCAGAGCTAGAACGCGAGGGCATGCCTTCAGTACCCGCACTGCAAACCGCCGCCCAGCAGGTCGTTTCTCGTCAGTTGCAGCATACGTCGATTCCCAAGCGCTTCGGTATTCCCATGCGGGAAATCTGGGAGCTGCAATCGCGCCTGCCCATGCGGCGGGGCAAGCGCGCCTTCCAGACCCGTGAGCATCCACGTTTTCGGGCAGCCTACGACCTGCTGTTGCTCCGTGAGCAGGCAGGCGAGATCCCGCGTGGTCTGGGCGACTGGTGGACGGCCTTCCAAAAAGGGGACGAACACGAACAGCTGCGCCTGCTGCAAAAAGTCGGCAGCGACCCGGCAAGCCAGGGCGACCGGCGGCGCAAGAAAAAGCGTAAATCTCGCAAGGGCGAAGCGTGAGCCCGGTACGCGCCTATATTGGCCTGGGCAGCAATCTGGACGACCCCAAGGGGCAGCTCACTCGGGCCCTGGAGGCGCTGGCAACGCTGCCCCTGTGCCAGATGCTGGGGCACTCTTCGCTCTACGCCACCCCGCCGATAGGCCCCCAGGACCAGCCTGACTTCATCAATGCCGTGGCCTGCCTGGAAACCCGCCTCTCGCCGCTGGCTCTGCTGGATCAGCTACAGGCGCTCGAGCAGCGCCATCGGCGGCGGCGCTTGCGCCACTGGGGCCCCCGCACCCTGGACCTGGACCTGCTGCTCTACGGGTCGCAGCACTGCCAGTGGCCGCGCTTGACCGTGCCCCATGCACAGATGCACCTGCGCGCCTTCGTACTGGTGCCACTGGCGGAGCTTGCCGGCACGCTGGAGCAACCACTCACCTTGCATGGGCAGCCGCTCGATCACTGGGCATCGACCCTCCCGCTGGACGACATCCGCCGCTTACCCAACACGGCCACCCTCTCGACTGCTACCGTCTGACACAAATCTCGACACCATGCCCGCATTCAGGTAACAATTGCCGGTTACACCCCTTCGCACATGCAGGGATGCCGCGATAATAATGGTCGAGCAGCGCTGACGTTCAGCCATGCCATCGACCCCATGAAGAAACAACGAGAGCACGCCATGAAAACCGTTACCCTGAGCACGCTGCAAGCCTATAAGCGCGCCGGCGAAACGTTCAGTTGCCTGACCGCCTACGATGCCTCTTTTGCCCATGCCGCCAGCGCCGCTGGTGTCGATGTGCTGCTGGTCGGTGATTCGTTGGGCATGGTGCTGCAAGGTCACAGCAGCACGCTCCCCGTCACCATCGACGACATCTGTTACCACACCCGCTGTGCCGCGCGGGGCAAGGGTCACAGCCTGCTCATGGTCGACCTGCCCTTCATGAGCAATGCCACCACCACGCAACTGCTGCAGGATGGCGCGGCGCTGATGCGCGCCGGTGCCGAGCTGGTCAAGGTGGAAGGCGAAGCCTGGATGGCCGACGGCATTCGCGAGCTGACACGCCGGGGCGTTCCGGTATGCGCCCACCTGGGCCTGACCCCGCAAACCGTCTATCAGTTGGGCGGCTACAAGGTGCAGGGCCGCGAAGCCGAACAGGCGGCGCAGATCATCGAGGATGCCAAGGTGCTGGTAGAGGCCGGTGCCTCGGTCATTTTGCTCGAGTGTGTGCCTGCCAGCCTTGGCAAAGCCGTCACCGAGGCGCTGGATGTGCCCGTCATCGGCATTGGCGCAGGGCCGGACACCGATGGTCAGATTCTGGTGATGCACGATGTATTGGGGGTTACCCATGGCCGCACGCCGCGTTTCGTGAAGAATTTCATGAGCGAGGCCAGCTCCATTCAAGGGGCCTTCGAAGCGTACCATCAGGCGGTCAAGCACCGCACTTTCCCCGCCACGGAACACTGCTTCTAAGCGAGTCATTGCGAATTTCCTATGCGCACTTTGCGAGATATCAACGAGCTACGCGCCATGCTGCGCGAATACCGGCTCCAGGGGCAGCGTATTGCGCTGGTGCCCACCATGGGCAACCTGCATGCCGGTCACCTGGCCCTGGTGGCCACTGCCCGGCAGCACGCGGACGTGGTGGTCTCCAGCCTGTTCGTCAACCCGATGCAGTTTGGCCCGGGTGAAGACCTGGATGCCTACCCGCGCACCTTCGAGGCGGACCAGGCCCAGCTCACCGAGGCAGGCTGCCATGTTCTGTTCGCCCCCACGGTGAGTGCGCTCTACCCCAATGGCCTGACGGCACAAACCCGTGTCCACGTACCGGTGGTAGGCGAAGGACTGTGCGGCGGGTCACGCCCTGGGCACTTCGATGGCGTCTCGACGGTGGTCAGCATGCTGTTCCACCTGGTTCAGCCCGATGTCGCCTGCTTTGGCGAAAAGGACTATCAGCAGCTGGCGGTGATCCGCAAGCTGGTCGCCGACCTGCACATGCCCATCGAGATTCTGGGCGTGCCCATCGTGCGTGCCGAGGACGGTCTGGCCCTGTCATCACGCAATGGCTACCTCAGTGCCGAAGAGCGCGCCCAGGCACCTGCGCTATATCGCACGCTGTGCGCATTACGCGAGGCGCTGGGGCAAGGCGAGCCTATCGAACAGGTACTACAACGCGGCAAGGCTGCGCTGTATGATGCCGGCTTTACGCCCGACTATCTGGAGCTGCGTGACACCGAACTCGGCCCGGTCACGCCGTCCACCCACCAGGCCGTTCTGCTGGCAGCTGCCAAACTCGGCCCGGCAAGGCTTATCGACAACATCAGTGTGCAGCTACCCAAAGCTGCCCAGGGCTAGCCGTCGGGCTGGCTCGTCATCCAGGAGTTTTCATGCACACCATCATGCTCAAGGCCAAGCTGCACATGGCCCGCGTCACCCACGCCGTGCTCAACTACGAAGGCTCCTGTGCCATCGACGGCGAGCTGCTGGACATGGCCGGGATCCGCGAAAACGAACAGATCCAGATCTACAACGTGGAGAACGGCGAGCGCTTCACCACTTACGCCATTCGCGGTGAAGAAGGCTCGCGGCTGATCTCCATCAACGGCGCGGCGGCGCATCTGGCCTCGCCTGGGCACCGCATCATCATCTGCAGCTACGCCCACTACTCCGAAGCCGAAGTGGAGCAGCACCAGCCCGCGCTGGTCTACCTGCAGGAAGGCAACCACGTCAGCCACACCAGCAATGCCATTCCGGTACAGCTGGCGTAAGACGCACGCGTTGCAAACACGCCGTTTCCAGCGGGCCGTTGATCGGCCCGTTTTTATTTGCAAAAAAAGCGTATTGCCGCAACGCACAACCTTCCCCTATGCTGGTAGCCAAGCCTGACACGACACGCAGTAACGACGCTAACAACAAGAGATAGGCGGCTCGTCTATCTGCGATGCATCTATCTGCGATGAATTTACCTGCGATGAATTTATCTGCGATAGAAACGATGCAACACTCACTCAAGGAGTCAATGTATGCAAGACGTGGTCATTGTGGCGGCTCGCCGCACTGCTGTAGGCTCATTTGGCGGTTCACTTGCCGGTATTCCTGCCAGCGACCTGGGCGCGCTGGTCATCAAAGACATCATGGCATCGACGGGCGTGGCTCCTGAACAGATCGATGAAGTGCTGCTGGGTCAGGTACTGACCGCAGGCGTCGGCCAAAACCCCGCTCGCCAGGCCGCCATCAAGGCAGGCCTGCCAGAGAGCGTGCCAGCCATGACCATCAACAAGGTCTGTGGCTCCGGCCTCAAGGCGCTGCACCTGGCCACTCAGGCCATTCGCTGTGGCGATGCCGAGATCATTCTGGCAGGCGGCCAGGAAAACATGTCGGCCTCCCCGCACATCCTGCCGAATTCGCGTAACGGCCAGCGCATGGGCGACTGGAAAGCCATCGACTCCATGGTCCACGACGGCCTGTGGGACGCGTTCAACAACTACCACATGGGCATCACTGCCGAAAACCTGGCCGAAAAATACGCCATCACCCGGGAAGAGATGGACGAATTTGCCGCCGCTTCGCAGCAAAAAGCTGCGGCTGCCATCAAAGAGGGCAAGTTCAAAGGCCAGATCGTGCCGGTGGAAGTCCCCCAGCGCAAAGGCGACCCGGTGGTTTTTGATACTGACGAAAACCCGCGCGAAGTGTCTGCTGACAAGCTGGGCGGCATGCGCCCTGCCTTCAAGAAAGATGGCACCGTGACAGCAGGCAACGCTTCATCGCTCAACGACGGTGCTGCCGTGGTCATGCTGTGCTCCGCTGAAAAAGCCAAAGAGCTGGGCCTGGAGCCGCTGGCACGCATTGCCGCATATGCCAATGCAGGGGTCGATCCGGCCATCATGGGCATTGGCCCGGCACCGGCTACCCGCCGCTGCCTGGAAAAAGCGGGCTGGAGCCTGGATGACCTGGACCTGGTCGAAGCCAACGAAGCCTTCGCGGCTCAGGCGCTGTCGGTCAACAAGGAGCTGGGCTGGGATACCTCGAAGGTCAACGTCAACGGCGGCGCCATTGCCATTGGCCACCCCATCGGTGCCTCCGGCTGCCGCGTGCTGGTCACGCTGCTCCACGAAATGATCGCCCGCGATGCCAAGAAAGGCTTGGCCACGCTATGTATCGGTGGTGGGCAAGGGGTGGCGCTGGCCATCGAGCGCCCCTGATACCGCGCTCTCGCGCCGTGATGACTGCCCCCGCACACGCGGGGGCATTTTTTTGCCTGACGGCTAGCGGTGCTTTTCCCCCACGATGCGCGCGGGGGTGCGCCATACCAGCAGCATCCCCAGCAGGAACAGTCCTGCCGATGCCCACATGGTCACCGGTAGGCTGGTGCTGTCCACCACCTGACCGCCCACCATGGCGCCCAGGCCAATCGACATATTGAAGACAAACGCCATCAGCGCCGTGGCGGCTTCGGTATTGGGGGCCGTGCGCAGAATCCAGGTCTGGATGCTGACCGAAACGCTGCCAAACACGGCGCCCCACAGCATCAGCAGCAGCACACCACTGGTCGGTTGCACGCCCAGCAGCGGAAACAGCCCGACTACCACCAGCAGCAGGCTGGGGATGACCAACACCGCCCGATAAGGATGGCGCCCGGCAAAGGCCCCAGCGGCGATATTGCCCAGAATGCCTGCCGCCCCATAGAGCAGCAGCAGGCTACCCACATGCCGCTGGGCCACGCCGCTGATCTCCTGCAGGATCGGGCTGATAAAGGTGTACGCCACGAAGTGCCCGACCACCACCAGCCCGGTGGTCAGCACGGCGACCCGAACGCCTCGGTTTTGCAACTGCTGCGCCAGCATGCGCAAGCGCACCGGCTCACGGGGTGGAAGCGGCGGCAACCACACCCATAGCGCCACGGCGGTGAGCAGGCTCAAGCCGCCAAGGGCGCCGAAGGCCACCCGCCAGTGGCTGGCATCCCCCAGCAGGGTCCCCAAAGGCACGCCCAGCACCGAGGCTGCCGCCACGCCACCGAAGATGATGGTCATGGCACGGGCCACCTGATGCGCCGGCACCAGGCGCGGCGCAATGCTGCCAGCAATGGCCCAGAAACCGCCAATACTCATCCCCACCAGCACCCTGGCGGCCAGGAGAAAGATGAAGGTCGTGGCCAGGGCCGACAGCAGGCTGCCAATGACCATCACCACCATCATCAGCGTCAGCATGATGCGGCGGTCCAGACGGCCGACGGCCACCGGCAGCAAGGGGGCGGAAAACGCCGCCACCACTCCCGGCACGGTGACCATCAACCCGGCCATGCCGGGGGTCACGCCCATGTCTGCAGCAACCTGCGAGAGCAGCCCAATGGGCAGCTGTTCGGCGGTTACCAGTAAAAAGATGCCGATCATCACGGCGACCACCGCCCACCAGCGCGGTGACTCCTGCTGCTCCATGCTGCTTCCTCTGTATGGGTCTATCAAAATACGTGGGGCTTCAAATATGCGGGGCTACCAAACGACACCGCCCCCACAGCCAGGGGCTGCAGGGGCGGTGGTCACACGCGGGTGGCCGATTAGCCTGCGATATCCGCCTCGGCAGCGGCAAACGCGGCCTTCTCTTCCTCGGTGATCTCTTTGATCGAGAGCTTCACGCGGTTGCGGTTGTCGATATCCAGCACCTTCACGACGACATCGTCACCTTCGTTGAGGAAATCGCGCACGTTGTTGACGCGCTCGGCGACGATTTGCGAGATATGCACCAGGCCATCGGTACCCGGCATGATGTTCACGAAAGCCCCGAAGTCGGCGATGCGCACGACCTTGCCCTGGTAGAGCTTGCCGATTTCCGCTTCTGCCGTGATGGCCAGTACGGTATCGATGGCCTTCTTGGCCGCAGCCTTGTCTTCGGCATAGATGCGCACGGTGCCGTCGTCATCGAGGTCGATGGACGCGCCGGTGTCTTCGCAAATCTTGCGGATGGTAGCGCCGCCCTTGCCGATGACGTCACGGATCTTGTCCGGATCGATCTTGATGGTGGCCATGGAAGGCGCATTCTCGGAGACATCGGTACGGCTTTGGCTGATCACGGCGTTCATCTGCGCCAGGATACCGATACGCGCATCGTGAGCCTGCTGCAGCGCAGTTTCCATGATCTCTTCGTTGATGCCTTCGATCTTGATGTCCATCTGCAGGGCAGTAACACCCTCTTCAGAACCCGCCACCTTGAAGTCCATGTCGCCCAGATGGTCTTCGTCACCCAGGATGTCGGTCAGCACCGCGTAGCCGTCTTCGTCCTTGACGAGACCCATGGCAATACCCGCCACCGGGGCTTTCAGCGGAACGCCTGCATCCATCAGCGCCAGCGAGGAGCCACAGACCGAGGCCATGGAGCTGGAACCATTGGATTCGGTGATTTCCGACACCACGCGAATGGTGTAGGGGAAATCTTCTTCGGAGGGCAGCATGGCCTGGACGCCACGACGAGCCAAACGGCCGTGACCGATTTCACGACGCTTCGGGCCACCCATGAAGCCTGCTTCACCCACCGAGTAGGGAGGGAAGTTGTAGTGCAGCATGAAGCGGTCTTTACGCTCGCCTTCCAGCGACTCGATCAGCTGCGAGTCGCGCAGCGTACCCAGTGTCGCCACGGCGATGGCCTGGGTTTCACCACGGGTGAAGATGGCAGAGCCGTGAGTCTTGGGCAGCACGCCGACTTCGATGGCCAGCGGGCGCACGGTGACGTTGTCGCGGCCGTCGATGCGCGGCTCGCCCTTGACGACGCGAGAGCGCACCACGCGCTTCTCCAGCGCCGCAAAGGCCCCCTTGACGTCATCGGCACTGAACTTGCCTTCCGAGGAGTCACCTTCTTCAGCCACCAGCTGGGCCAAAGCAGCCTCTTTCAGCTCGGCCAGCGCATCCTGACGCGCCATCTTGTCGGTAATGCGGTACGCATCGCCCACTTTGGCTTCGAACGCATCGGCCATGGCGGTTTTCAGCGCCACATTTTCGGCGGGCGGCTGCCAGTCCCAGCGCGGCTTGCCTGCTTCAGCAGCCAGTTCCTTGATGGCGTTGACCGCCACCTGCATCTCCTGGTGGCCGAACAGTACGGCACCCAGCATTTCGTCTTCCAGCAGCTCCTGAGCTTCCGACTCCACCATCAGCACGGCGTTTTCGGTACCGGCCACCACCATGTCCAGCTCGGAGGTGGTCAGCTCTTCGACGGTGGGGTTCAGGAAGTAGCCCTGCTCTTCGTTGAAGCCAACGCGCGCAGCGCCAATCGGGCCATTGAACGGAACGCCTGAGATGCTCAGCGCTGCCGAGGTGCCCAGCATGGCCGCAATATCCGGATCATGGTTGCGGTCAGTCGACAGAACGGTACAGATCACCTGCACTTCGTTCATGAAGCCCTTGGGGAACAGCGGGCGAATGGGGCGGTCGATCAGCCGTGACGTGAGGGTCTCTTTCTCGGTGGGGCGACCTTCACGCTTGAAGAAGCCGCCAGGAATCTTGCCGACCGCGTAGGTCTTTTCCTGGTAGTGCACCGAAAGCGGGAAGAAGGATTGGGCGGGATTGACGTCTTTCTTCGCCACCACCGTACACAGTACGACGGTCTCGTCCATGGTGACCATGACGGCACCAGTGGCCTGGCGAGCGATACGCCCAGTTTCGAGGGTGACGGTGCTACGACCGTATTGGAACGTTTTTTTGACCGGATTCACGGCGACTTCCTTTAACATTAATAGCTACTTGTCTTTTCGCTTGGGTCGTTTTGACTCGCCACCATTCTAGGCGTTGACGCGGCTGACGGCTACCTCAAACAAAAAAACGGGCAGCTCGCAAGGAGCTGCCCGTTTTGAATCGTTGCCGTTACTGCTTAGCGACGCAGACCCAGTTTCTGGATCAGAGACTGATAGCGCTCGAAATCCTTACGCTTCAGGTAGTCCAGCAGCTTACGACGCTGGTTTACCATGCGGATCAGACCACGACGAGAGTGGTGATCCTGCTTGTTGGTCTTGAAGTGGTCCTGCAGGCCATTGATGTTGGCGCTCAGCAGTGCAACCTGCACTTCAGGGGAACCGGTGTCGTTGTCGCCGCGGCCGTATTCGTTGACGATTTCGGCCTTTTTCTCAGCGGTTAATGCCATCTGTCTCTCCAGTAAGCAATATGCCTAAAAATGAATGGGTGAGACCACGCATATTTGCAGTCTCAAGCTACTATTTTCGCGCAAATCGCCGCATCCTTGCAACGTTTTCACGGCGAAATTACGAACGAGCGACCGTACTCAACAGTCGCTTGGGAGCCACTTCCTGCGGCCCTTTTACAACGCCAAGACCGATAAAGGTCTCGGCGTGATAAAGTCGTGCCAGCGCATCTGCTGCCAACTCGCCACTGGCCAGCTGCACCGACTGCCCGTGGGCCAGCCTGTCATAGGCAGCATCGTCCACGCTGAGCGATGGCAGATGATCCACCAGCACATCGACGGGCATCAGTTCCGCCTCGCGATGAGCCTGACTTGCCAGCGCTTCCAGCGCCTCCAGGGTCCACATGGCGTCGCCACCGAAGGGGCCGGTCTTGAGCCTGCGCAGTTGACTGATGTGGGCACCACACCCCAGCGCCAGGCCAATGTCTTCGGCCAGGGTTCGGATGTAGGTTCCCTTGCTGCAACTGACTTCCAGCTCGAAGGCATGACCCTCGAACGCCAGCAGGCGCGCATCATACACGCTAACCCGCCGTGCTGCACGTTCAACCTGCTTGCCCTCGCGCGCTAGCTCGTAGAGCTTCTTGCCCTGGTGCTTCAACGCCGAATACATGGGCGGCACCTGGTCGATCTCGCCACGAAAGCGGACCAGCACGGCCTCCACATCCTCGGCGGTGAGGCTTGGCACCTCACGCCGCTCGATGACGTTACCCTCGGCATCGCCGGTGTCGGTGATCACGCCCAGTTCGACCCGGGTGCGATACATCTTGTCGGCTTCCAGCAGGTGTGCGGAAAACTTGGTGGCCTCCCCCAGGCAAATGGGCAGCAAGCCCGTTGCCATGGGGTCCAGCGTGCCGGTATGCCCGGCTTTCTGCGCCTCGAACAGACGGCGCACACGCTGGAGTGCATGGTTGCTGGAAATACCCTTGGGCTTGTCCAGCAGCACCACGCCATTCACCGGTAATCCGCGACGGCGACGAGCCATTAGCGCGTCTCCTCACCCTGGGCGTCGGTGTCGTCCTCGTCATCTGATTGGCGGGCACGGTCGGTAGAGACCGCCTCGTCGATCAGCGATGAGAGGTGCTGGCCACGCACCACGCTTTCATCGTAATGAAAACGCAGCTCGGGCACGTGGCGCAGCTTGATGCGCTTGGCAATCTGGCTTCTCAGAAACCCAGAGGCGCGCTTGAGCACCTGCAGGTTTTCCTTGATACGCTCGGGCTCCTGTTCACCCAGCAGGGTGACATAGATATCGGCGTAGCCCAGGTCACGGCTGACGGCAGCGCCGCTCACCGTGATCATGCCAAGACGCGGGTCTTTTACTTCCCGCTGGATCAGTACCGCCAGCTCCTTCTGGAGCTGGTCGGCTACCCGGTCGGTACGCTTGAATTCGCGCATGTTGACTCCTCGCTGCCTTACAGGCTGCGCTCGACCTTCACTTGGTCAAAGACTTCGATCTTGTCGCCGACCTGAACATCGTTGTAGTTCTTCACGCCGATGCCACACTCCATGCCGTTACGCACTTCTTGTACGTCGTCCTTGAAGCGGCGCAGCGATTCGAGTTCGCCTTCGTAGATGACCACGTTGTCACGCAGAACGCGGATACGCTTGCTGCGGGAAACCGTGCCTTCGACGACCATACAGCCGGCCACCGCACCGATCTTCGGCGCGCGGAAGACGTCGCGTACTTCGGCCACACCCACGATCTCTTCTTTCCACTCGGGGGCAAGCATACCGCTCATCGCCTGCTTGACCTCGTCGATCAGCTGGTAGATGACGCTGTAGTAGCGCAGATCCAGACCTTCACGCTCGATGATCTCACGGGCTGCGGCATCGGCACGTACGTTGAAGCCGACCACGATGGCTTCAGACGCCAGCGCCAGGTTGGCGTCGGTTCCGGTGATACCACCCACGCCGGAGGAGACCACTGCCACTTGCACTTCGTCGGTGGAGAGCTCTTCCAGAGCGCCCTTGATGGCTTCCAGTGACCCCTGAACGTCGGCTTTGAGGACGATGTTGACCTTGGCCACTTCGTCCTGGCCCATCTGGCTGAACATGTTCTCCAGCTTGGCTTTCTGCTGACGCGCCAGGCGCACTTCGCGGTATTTGCCTTGACGGAAGTTGGCCACTTCACGGGCTTTCTTCTCGTCGGCCACGACCATGAAGTCGTCACCGGCATCCGGCGTGCCGTCGAGACCCTGGATCTCGACCGGCATGGCGGGGCCAGCGGTATCGACCTGTTGACCCAGCTCATTGGTCAGCGCACGAACGCGACCGTAGTGCAGGCCTGCCAGCACGATATCACCCTTCTTCAGCGTACCGTTCTGAACCAGCACGGTAGCCACCGGGCCACGGCCTTTGTCCAGGCGAGACTCGACAACGACACCTTTGCCAGGCGCCGACGGAACGGCCGTCAGCTCAAGCACTTCGGAGGCCAGCTGGATCGCTTCCAGCAGGTCTTCCATGCCTTCGCCGGTTTTGGCGGACACGTGAACAAACTGCGTGTCACCGCCCCACTCTTCGGAGATCACGCCGTGCTGTGACAGCTCGTTACGAATGCGGTCGAAGTCCGCGCCCGTTTTATCGATCTTGTTCACCGCCACGACCATGGGCACTTCAGCCGCTTTGGAGTGCTCGATCGCTTCAACGGTTTGCGGCATCACGCCATCGTCAGCAGCCACGACCAGGATGACCACGTCGGTGGCTTTGGCACCACGAGCACGCATGGCGGTAAACGCCGCGTGACCGGGGGTATCCAGGAAGGTGACGCCGCCGTGGTTGTCTTCCACGTGGTAAGCACCGATGTGCTGGGTAATACCGCCCGCTTCGCCAGTCGCGACCTTGGCACGACGGATGTAGTCCAGCAACGAGGTCTTGCCGTGGTCAACGTGACCCATGACCGTCACGACGGGTGAGCGGGTGATCTCTTCGCCTTCGTAGGAGATGCCTTCCAGCATTTCCGTTTCCAGTGCATCGTCCTTCACCAGCTTGACCTTGTGACCCATCTCTTCCACGACGATCGCCGCAGTGTCCTGGTCGATGGTCTGGTTGATGGTCACCGCCGCGCCCATGGTGAACATGGCCTTGATGACTTCGTTGGCCTTGATCGACATCTTGTCGGCCAGCTCGGCAACGCTGATCGATTCAGGGATCGAGACTTCACGCACGATCGGCTGAGTCGGCTTCTGGAAGCCGTGCTTGCCGTTGCCGCTCTGGCTTGCGCCGCCACGACGGCCACCACGGCGCTCGGCACGCTTGACCTTCTTGCCGCCACCGCCACGCTTGCGCTCTTCGCGATCACCGCGATCGTCGTCATCGTCGCGGCCTTTTTTCTTGGCAGCCGTCTTCTTGGGCGGTGCCGTGCGACGGTCGGTACGGCCTTCCTTCGGCGGTGCAGGCGGCAGGTCTTCACCCGTCGGTGCATCGTCGATTTCCAGGTCAGGCACGTCGATGTCCGGCACTTCTGCCGCCTTGGCCTTGGCTTGCTCTTCCGCCGCCTTGCGTGCAGCGTCTTCAGCAGCCTTGGCTTTTGCGGCTACGGCTTTCTCTTCTGCCGCCTGGGCTTCCTGCGCCTTGCGCTCGGCTTCCGCTTCGGCCATATCGCCTACCAGCTGGCGCGGGCCAGAGTGCTGGGGCTCGGCAGCCTTGGGCTTCTCTTCTTCACGCTTGACGTAGGTCTTCTTCTTGCGCACCTGAACTTCGATGGTTTTACCGCGCTCGCCGGTCTTGATGCGGCTACGGGTTTTACGCGTCAGGGTGATGCGGTTCTTGCTCGGCTCGTTGTCGCTGCCGCCGTGGCTCTTCTTCAGAAAGCTCAGCAGCGTCTGCTTGTCTTCTTCAGATACGGCGTCGCTTTCCGAGGCGTGCTGCAAACCGGCTTCTTTCATCTGTTCCAATAGGCGGGGCACATCGCGGCCCACCTTCACTGCAAAATCTTTAACTGTCATATCCGACATAGTGACCCTCCTCAGCCCGTGACCTGTTTACTGTGTGTTCGAATCCGATGTGTCGTCGGTTTCGAACCAGGGCGCACGGGCAGTCATGATCAGTGCCGCTGCGCGCGCTTCGTCCAACTCCTCGATATCGACCAGATCGTCGACAGACTGCTCGGCGAGATCTTCCATTGTGACAATGCCGCGGCTGGCGAGAATGAAGGCCAGGTGGCGCTCCATACCGTCCATTTCCAGCAGGTCATCCGCTGGTTGGGCACCGTCCAGCGCTTCTTCCGAGGCAATCGCCATCGTCAGCAGCTCGTCTTTTGCGCGTGCACGCAGCTCTTCCACCAGCTCTTCATCGAACTCTTCGATTTCGAGCATCTCTTCCAGCGGCACGTAGGCAACTTCTTCCAGGGTGGTGAACCCTTCTTCAACCAGCAGGCGGGCAACGTCTTCGTCCACTTCCAGGTGCTGAACGAAAGAGTCCACCAGGCTGTCGATCTCCTGCTCGCGCTTGGATTCCGCCTCGTCTTCGGTCATGACGTTGATACGCCAGCCAGTCAACTCGGACGCCAGGCGCACGTTCTGGCCGCTGCGACCAATGGCCTGGGCCAGGTTGTCCTGGGCGACCGCCACGTCCATCGCGTGGGCGTCTTCGTCCACCAGAATAGACGCCACATCGGCAGGCGCCATGGCATTGATGACCAGTTGCGCCGGGTTGTCATCCCACAGCACGATATCGACGCGCTCGTTCTGCAGCTCGGAAGAGACCGCCTGCACCCGAGAACCACGCATACCCACACAAGCGCCCACCGGGTCGATACGGCGGTCGTTGGTTTTCACCGCGATCTTGGCCCGAGAGCCGGGGTCGCGAGCCGCCCCTTTGATTTCGATCAGCTGCTCGGCAATTTCCGGCACCTCGATCTTGAACAGTTCGATGATGAACTCCGGGCAGGTACGCGACAGCTGCAGCTGTGCACCACGGGCATCCGGGTCCACCTTGACCAGCAGCGCACGCACTCGCTCGTTCATGCGGTAGCGCTCGCCGTGAATCATCTCGTTGCGCGGCAGGAACGCTTCGGCGTTCTCGCCCAGGTCGATGATCAGGCCATCACGGGTGGTCTTCTTGACGATACCGGCCACCAGCTCGCCTTCACGGTCTGCGTATTGACGCACGACTTCAGCGCGCTCGGCTTCGCGCACTTTCTGGACGATGACCTGTTTGGCGGTTTGTGCGGCAATACGGCCGAACATGGCGTTTTCGATCTTCTGCTCGACCACATCGCCCAACGCCAGCGGCGGATCCCGCTGCTCGGCGATGCTCTGCTTGATTTCGTAGTCAGGCGTCTCGAACTCGTCGTCTTCCACGACGGTCCAGTAGCGGAAGGTGTCGTAGTCGCCGGTTTTACGGTCGATACGCACCCGCACATTGGCTTCTTCGTGCTCGAAACGCTTGCGCGACGCGCTGGCCAGCGCGGCTTCAACCGCTTCGAAAATTACATCACGGGGGACGCCTTTTTCGTTGGAGATCGCGTCCACGACCATTAAGATTTCTTTACTCATGCGTATGCCTCGCCAGAAAACCTGTCCTTTTGTGCGTCGACCCGGCATCTACCGGAAGCCGCCACCCGTTATTCTTCGAACTGCGGGACAACGTGCGCAGCATCAATGCTTTCAATGGGAAAGCAGTACTCTTCGCCTTCCATTTGCAGCAGCACTTCGTCTCCTTCGACCCCAGCCAACAACCCCTGGAACTTGCGTCGGCCATCGAAAGCGAGGCGTAGCTTCAGCGCCACCTGATGGCCCTGGTAGCGAGTGAAGTGATCCAGAGAATAAAGGGGGCGTGCCATACCGGGTGACGAGACCTCCAGGCGATACTCGCCAGGAATCGGATCTTCCACATCCATCACGGCACTGACTTGACGGCTGATATCGGCGCAGTCTTCCACGCTGACGCCGCTCTCACGCTCGATATAAATGACCAGCCGCGAATGCTTGCCCTGGGAAACATGCTCGATGCCCCAAAGCTCGAAGCCCATGGCGGCAACGATGGGTTCGATCAGCGCATGAAGCGCAGCGTGTTTTGTGGCCACAGACAAAGCTCCTATAGCCGTTGCATCAGGCGCCTGGCCAGGAGTCTTGATAAAAGCCAGGAGGCTGATTGGCATTACCTGGGAATGTGTCTCTGGCTACTGAACAACGTCCGCGCGTGAGACACTCTTGGCTCGCAAAAAAGCTACTAACAAAAAGCCCCTTCACAGGAAGGGGCTTTTCGAAAGAAACCTGTAATACCATTTTAGCAACATGTTGCGATCTTTTCGCTGCCTTGAAACAAATTGCGAACTGCTTCACGACACTGCAATGTTGCTAAATAAATGGTAGCGGGGACCGGATTTGAACCGATGACCTTCGGGTTATGAGCCCGACGAGCTACCAGACTGCTCCACCCCGCATCAATCTAGGTCGACGATAATAGACACTTAAACTACTGACGTCAAGTGCTGTTTTCGTCTCAGGTGCCAACCCTGACTTTCTTTGGCAAATACTCTGGGAAGCTGGCGAGCCAGCGAAACAGATGGTGCCGAAGGCGGGACTTGAACCCGCACGACCATACGGTCACTACCCCCTCAAGATAGCGTGTCTACCAATTCCACCACTTCGGCATCAGGGGAGGCCAAAGAAAACGCGGCTGATTACTCTCCGCTTTCCTCAAGCACTGGCGCGGTATTATCCATACTTGCAGGGCTGTCGTCAAGCGTAGGAATGCTGCGCTGCTGCTCGATCAGGCGTGCGTCGGGAATGCCCGCTTCCGGTGCCTGGCCTGCCTGGGTAGCAAAGTACGCCAGCGCCATGGAGGTGACGAAAAAGCCCGCCGCCAGCACACCCGTGGTGCGAGAAAGGAAGTTACCGCTACCCCGCGAACCAAACACCGTTTGCGATGCGCCGCCACCGAAGGCAGCCCCCGCTTCAGCGCCTTTACCCTGCTGAAGCAGGATGAGTACTACCAGGGCGACCGCAATCACCACATGAACCATAAGAATTGCAACTTGCATGGCGTTATCCTGCTGACTGACAAATGGCGTAGAAATCGTCGGTTTTAAGCGAGGCACCGCCCACCAAACCGCCGTCGATATCCGGCTGAGCAAGCAGCTCTGCCGCATTACTTGCATTCATGCTGCCGCCGTAAAGCAGCTTCAACTGCTCGGCCAGCGACGCATCGAACCCTGCCTGGTAGGCACGAATACCTGCCATCACTTCTTGTGCCTGCTCCGGCGAGGCCGTGCGCCCGGTGCCGATGGCCCAGACAGGCTCGTAGGCAATCACCACCTGACGACGCTGCTCTGGCTCCAGCCGCGCCATGACGTAGCCTACCTGGCGCAAGACGACGTCCATGGTCTGGCCGGCATCACGCTCCTCGAGGGTCTCGCCGACACACAGAATCGGCGTCAAGCCGACATCCAGCGCGGCTACCAACCGGTTGAATACCTGCTCGTCGCTTTCACGATAGAGCTGGCGACGCTCGGAGTGGCCCACCAGCACGTAGCCAACGCCAAACTCCTTGAGCATGCGTCCACTGACTTCACCGGTGTGGGCGCCGGAATGCTGAGGATTGAGCGTTTGCGCGCCCAGCGCCAAAGGCGTATCACCAAAGGCATGACGCGCCATGTCCAGGTACGGAAAAGGCGGAATAATGACCACCTCGACACCTTTCGGCAGCGTGGCGGAGGCAAACGTTTTACCAAACGACTCGATCAATGCCGCCGAACCGTTCATTTTCCAGTTACCGGCAATCAAGGGCGTGCGCATGGGTGATCCTCAATCCAGGTGGAGCGAAATGGTATAGGAGCCGCCTTGTCAAGACAACCGCTGTGACGAGTCCTGCGTTATTTGCCGGCGTCGTCACCCAGCAGCGCCTGCACCTGCTGTGCCAGCCGATTCGCCAGACGGTCGACATCCAGATGGGCACGGCCTTCCACCATGACCCGAATCAGTGGCTCCGTCCCCGAGGCGCGCAGCAGCACGCGCCCCTGATCGCCCAGCTCGGTTTCCAGCGCCGCCACGGCGTCCTGCAAGGGCGGCGCTGCCATTACCTGGCGGGCATCGGAGCCTGCCGGTAGCCGCACGTTGACCAGCGACTGAGGGACTTTTTCGAGCCCCTTGAGCAGGGCAGGCAGCGGCTTCTGCTCGCGAACCATCAAGGCCAGCACCTGCAGCGCGGACACGATGCCGTCGCCGGTGCTCTGCACATGACCACACACGATATGCCCCGAAGCCTCGCCCCCCAGCTCCCAACCGTTGGCAGCCATCATCTCCATGACGAAGCGGTCGCCCACTTTGGCGCGCTGAAAGGGAATACCCAGCCGCTCCAGCGCCATGGCCAGCCCAAAATTGCTCATCAGGGTGCCCACCACGCCACCTTCCAGCAGGCCACGCTCGAAACGGTCACGGGCGATCAGGTAAAGGATGTCATCGCCATCTACTTCCCGGCCGTCGGCATCCACCAGCAGCACGCGGTCGCCGTCGCCATCGAAGGCTACGCCCAGGTCGGCCCCTTGCTGAATGACCGCGGCACGTAGCGCAGCGGGATGGGTGGACCCCACCTGTTGGTTGATATTCAATCCGTCGGGGGACGCCCCAATCACGCTGACATCGGCCCCCAGCTCGCGGAATACGCTGGGGGCGATATGGTAAGTGGCCCCATGGGCGCAATCCAGCACCACTTTCAGGCCATGCAGGCTTAGCCTGTCCGGCAGCGTGGATTTACAGAACTCGATATAGCGGCCCGCTGCATCGTCGATACGCGTCGCCTTGCCCAGCTGCGCGGCCTCGGCCGTGGTCAGCGGCGCTTCCAGCATGGCTTCGATACGGTCTTCGATCTCATCGGGCAACTTCTTACCTTCGGCAGAGAAAAACTTGATGCCGTTGTCATCGAAGGGGTTGTGCGAGGCCGAAATGACGATCCCGGCATCCGCCCGGAAAGTGCGCGTCAGGTAGGCAATACCCGGCGTGGGCATCGGCCCCAGCAGCGACACGTCCACCCCGGCGGCAGACAGCCCCGCCTCCAGCGCCGACTCGAACATATAGCCGGAAATACGCGTGTCCTTGCCGATCAACACCCGGGTGCGGCCCTTTTCGCGACGCAACACCTGCCCGGCGGCCCAACCCAGTTTGAGCATGAAATCAGCCGTAATCGGCGCCTGTCCTACCGTGCCACGAATACCATCGGTACCAAAATAACGACGCGTCATGTCAAGACTCCTTCTTCACGAGCGGCTCACAGCCTTCTTGCAGCACGGCCCAGGCCATATTCACGGCATCCACCGTGGGCCCTACATCGTGCACCCGAATCACTTTGGCTCCGCGCTCCACCGCCATGGCAGCTAGCGCCAGCCCTCCCGCCAGGCGCTCTTCCACAGGACGGCCCAGCACCTTACCAATCATGCTCTTGCGCGACATGCCCACCAGCAGCGGCAAGCCCAGCTCGTTCAGCGAGGCCATGTGCTTCAACAGCTGCAGGTTATGCTCGACGGTTTTGCCAAAGCCAAAACCGGGGTCCAGCAGCAGCCGATGACGACGCAGCCCCACCGCTTCGCAGGCCGCGATCCGCTCCGCCAGGTAGGCCGCCACGGCCTGCTCCACCGGCACATCGTAGCCAGGCGAGTGCTGCATGTCCTGCGGCTCACCCTGGCGATGCATCAGACATACCGGCAGGCCACTGCTGGCCGCCGCCATCAGAGCGCCATCGCGCTCCAGGGCACGTACATCGTTGATCATGCCCGCTCCCAGCGCGCTCACCTCGCGCATGACCAGGGCGCTGCTGGTGTCCACCGACACCAGCGCATCCAGCTCACGCACCAGTGCCTCCACCACCGGAGCCACCCGGTCCAGCTCCTGCTGTTCGGTGACCGGCGTGGCACCTGGGCGGGTCGACTCTCCCCCCACATCGATCATCGCCGCGCCTTCCGCCAGCATGCGCTCGGCATGGCGCAGCGCATCATCGAGGGCCACATGCTGCCCACCGTCGGAAAACGAGTCCGGAGTAACGTTCAATATGCCCATCACCCGTGGAAACGAGAGATCGAGCGAATGGCGACCACAGCGCAGGTGAAACGCATCTGCCGGGACGTGCGGAGCCGAGATAGGGTCAACGATCGGGTTCATCTTGCCGCCTGAAATCCAAAAAATTCACTGTCATTGGCCACAGGATAACAAAAAGGCGCCCCGCTGGGGCGCCTTTGCTGGTTGGCGTGATGGCCTGGCTCACGAGCCCGCCGACCCACCCAGCGGGTCCGAAGGGCGACGACGCGGCTCGTCATCGTCTTCTTCGCTACCGCCTTCCGAGGAAGCTTCAGGCTCTTCTGGTTTCGCTTCCGGCTTGTCGCCACCTACTGGAGAGCCGCCACCCGAAGAGTCACCGTCACCCCAGCCTTCCGGCGGGCGAGGGTCACGCCCTTCCATGATGTCCTTCAGCTGCTGCGCATCGATGGTCTCGTACTTCATCAACGCTTCGGCCATGGCATCCAGCTTGTCGCGGTTGTCATGCAAAATCTGGCGCGCCTGCTCGTAGCACGAGTCGATGATCTTGCGCACTTCCTTATCGAGGCGCGTGGTGGTTTCGCCGGACTTCAGCTTGCCGCCACCCTGGCCCGGGCCACCGAGGAACTGGTGAGACTCGTCCTCGTCGTACATGATCGGACCCATTTCGTCCGAAAGCCCCCACTTGGCCACCATGTTATGGGCCAGCTCCGTGGCGCGCTTGATGTCGTTGGAAGCACCCGTGGTGACACCGTTGGGCCCCAGCGTCATCTCTTCGGCAATACGACCACCGAACAGTGAGCAGAGCTGGCTGATGATCTGCTGGCGCGACAGGCTGTAACGATCCTCTTCCGGCAGGAACATCGTCACACCCAGAGCGCGGCCACGGGGAATAATCGTGACCTTGTAGACCGGGTCGTGCTCGGGCATGACCAGACCAATGATCGCGTGACCTGCCTCGTGGTAAGCGGTATTGAGCTTCTCTTTATCGGTCATGACCATGGATTTGCGCTCGGCGCCCATCATGATCTTGTCCTTGGCCAGCTCAAGCTCTTCCATGCCTACCAGGCGCTTGTTACGACGCGCCGCAAACAGGGCAGCCTCGTTCACCAGGTTGGCCAGGTCGGCACCGGAGAAGCCAGGCGTACCACGGGCAATCAGCTGCGGCTTCACGTCATCGGCCAGCGGCACCTTGCGCAGGTGAACGCCCAGGATATGCTCACGGCCACGGATATCCGGCAAGCCCACGGTTACCTGACGGTCGAAGCGGCCTGGGCGCAGCAGCGCGGGGTCGAGTACGTCCGGACGGTTGGTGGCCGCAATCACGATGATGCCTTCGTTGGCTTCGAAACCGTCCATTTCGACCAGCAGCTGGTTCAGCGTCTGCTCGCGTTCATCGTTACCGCCACCCATGCCGGTGCCGCGCGAGCGACCCACGGCATCGATCTCGTCGATGAAGATGATGCAGGGCGCCTGCTTCTTGGCCTGCTCGAACATGTCGCGCACGCGGGACGCACCCACGCCCACGAACATCTCGACGAAGTCGGAACCCGAGATGGAGAAGAACGGTACCTTGGCCTCACCGGCAATGGACTTGGCCAGCAGCGTCTTACCGGTACCGGGAGGACCGACCATCAGCACGCCACGGGGAATGGTGCCCCCCAGACGCTGGAATTTGGTTGGGTCGCGCAGGAAGTCGACCAGCTCTTCCACCTCTTCCTTGGCCTCGTCACAGCCCGCCACGTCAGCAAAGGTGGTCTTGATCTGGTCTTGCGAGAGCAGCTTGGCCTTCGACTTGCCGAAGCTCATCGGGCCACCCTTGCCACCACCGGCACCGCCTTGCATCTGGCGCATGAAGAACATGAAGATCGCCAGGATCAACAGGATCGGGAAACTGGCAATCAGCAGCCGCGTCCAGATGCTTTGCTGTTCAGGCTCCTTGCCGACCACCGTGACATTGTTGCTCAGCAGGTCGTCGATCAGCTTGGGATCTTCTGCGGCAGGGCGGATGGTCTGGAACTGCGAACCATCGGTCCGCTCACCGGTGATGGTATACCCATCGATGGTGACGCTGCGGATCTGCTGATTTTGCACCTGCTGCACAAACTGGGAGTAGTTGGTGCTTTGCGGCGCGCTTTCCGTACTGAAATTGTTGAACACTGTCAGCAGAACGGCCGCGATGACCAACCACAGAATCAGGTTCTTCGCCATATCGTTCAAGGGGCTACCCTCATTACAAGAATCCGTCAGTTAACCGTTAGTACTCAGACCTTACACTAGAGTTTAACGTTCAACCATTGCCAAAGCGCATAACGCCCTGGGCCATCTGTGTCACGCTCGTCCAATGTGCATAATGTGACACACCTTACGCCTGCCTGTCTGGCAATCGTGGTGATAAATCGTCGCTATCGTGGCCATGCACGCGGTCACTTGCTAACCGCGAAAGCCTTCGGCCAGAAAATAGACTTCTCGTGAACGGGCCCGTGAAGCATCCGGCTTACGGGTCACTACGCGCTGAAAGCTGCCGCGCAGCTCCTTCAAATAGGTGTCGAAGCCCTCCCCCTGAAACACTTTGACCAGAAAACGCCCCTTGGGCGAGAGCGTTTCACGCGCCAGCTCCAGAGCAAGCTCGACAAGGTACATGGCCTGTGGCTGGTCGATGGCGGCCATACCACTCATATTGGGGGCCATGTCGGACATAACAAGGTCTACCGGTCGATTTCCCAACCGCTCGAGAATCGCATTGAGTACACATTCTTCGGTAAAGTCGCCCTGAATGAAGTCGACCCCTGCCAGGGCGTCCATCTCCAGAATGTCGGAGGCGATCACGACACCTTCCGGGCCAACCTTCTCGGCGGCGATCTGACTCCACCCGCCAGGCGCTGCACCCAGGTCGATCACCGTCATGCCATTGCGAAACAGCTTGTCCTTCTCATCCAGCTCCAGCAGCTTGTAGCTTGCCCGGGAGCGATAGCCATCCTGCCAGCTCTGTTTCACGTACTGGTCGTCGAAATGTTCTTTCTTCCAGTTGTTGCTGGTTTTACTCACTGAATGTTTACGGCTTGGAGGCTTTTGCTGCATAGGGGCATCTGACGCTGGAATAAGAGATGGGCGCATTGACGGGATTGCTTTCACTTGACGGCATTTCACCGTAAGATGGAACGTTAAGCGCTAACCGGGATACCGCAAGATACCATGAGCTTGTCACAGGCACAAAAGAAAGCATTTCGTAGCATTGGCCACCATTTGAACCCCGTGGTCACCGTTTCTGAGAACGGCGTCTCCGAAAACCTGCTCGCAGAACTCAGCCGCGCGCTCAACGACCACGAGCTGATCAAAGTGAAGCTCGCCCTGCCCGAGCGGGATGATCGCGCCGCGATGATCAACGAGCTGCTGGCTGACAGCAAGGCCGAGCTGGTACAAACCATCGGCAAGATGGCGCTGCTGTACCGTCGCAACCCCAAGGCCAACCCCAAGCTCTCCAACGTGACCCGCTTCGAGAACCACCACGGGCGGCACTGACGCAGGACCGTTTGGCTGAGCGGACGCTTGGCTGAGCGGATCTGGCGCCCACCATAAAACAGCGCCAGACGAAAAGGCCCGATGCAGGAAACTGCACCGGGCCTTTTTCATGGCGCTAGCGGAACGTGATCAGAGGTGCTCGACGCTCTCGATTTCGTACTCCACGTCGCCACCGGGGGTTTTCACCACCACCACGTCGCCCTCTTCCTTGCCGATCAGCGCGCGGGCAATGGGCGATGTCACGGAAATGCGCCCGGCCTTGATGTCCGCTTCGTCTTCACCCACGATGCGGTACGTCACGCTGGCGTCGCTGTCCAGGTTCAGCAGTGACACGGTGACGCCAAAGATCACCTTGCCGGTTTTCGGCAGCTTGGTGACGTCGATCACCTGGGCACCGGAGAGTTTGCTCTCGATTTCCTGAATACGGCCTTCGATGAAGCCTTGCTGTTCGCGCGCAGCGTGGTACTCGGCGTTCTCCTTGAGATCGCCGTGCTCACGCGCTTCGGCGATGGCGGCAATCACCTGAGGGCGAGCTTCGCTCTTCAGATGGTTGAGCTCATCGCGAAGGCTCTTCTCTCCCGCAACCGTCATCGGGACCTTGTTCATTGCGTTGCTCCTGCGTGCAGATCCTGAAGGCGCCGCACCGTAATCTCCCTACCGTACTCCAGCGCCATGCAAACAGCATTAGCGCCCGCCAAGGTGGTCGCATAGGGCACCTTGCGCGCGAGAGCAGTACGGCGAATGATCGAAGAGTCGTTGATTGCCTGACGACCTTCGGTGGTATTCACGATGTAGGCGATTTCGTCGTTCTTCAGCAGATCGACGATATGGGGACGGCCTTCATTGACTTTATTGACGTGCTCCACGGGCAGCCCGGCGGCTTCGAGGGCCGCAGCGGTACCGCGTGTTGCACATAGCGTGAAGCCCAATGTTAGCAGAGAACGAGCCACTTCGATAATCCCCTGCTTGTCCGGCTCGCGTACCGACAGGAACGCCTTGCGGTCGCCTTCCAGCGCCGGAATCGCCTCACCCGCGCCCAGCTGCGCCTTGAAGAAGGCTTCGGCGAAGGTATCGCCCGAGCCCATGACTTCACCGGTGGACTTCATTTCCGGCGAGAGGATCGGGTCCACGCCCTGGAACTTGTTGAACGGGAAAACGGCTTCCTTGACGCTATAGAAGTGCGGCACGATTTCACGCTCGAAGCCCTGCTCCGCCAGGGTCTTGCCTGCCATGCAGCGGGCGGCAATCTGCGCCAGCGAGGTGCCGATGCACTTGGAAACGAAAGGCACGGTACGCGAAGCACGCGGGTTGACCTCGATCACGTAGATCTCGCCATCCTGCCAGGCCAGCTGCACGTTCATCAGGCCTTTCACGCCCAGCTCGACGGCCATTTTCTTGACCTGTGCGCGCATCTCGTCCTGCACGTCGGCGGGCAGCGAGTAGGGTGGCAGCGCACAGGCAGAGTCGCCAGAGTGAACGCCTGCCTGCTCGACGTGCTGCATGATGCCGCCGATGACCACCTGATGACCATCGGAGACCGCGTCGATGTCCACTTCCACTGCCGCGCTGAGGAAGTGATCCAGCAGTACCGGCGAGTCGTTGGAGACCTTGACCGCGTTGGTCATGTAGTTTTCGAGCTCGGAGGCGTCGTAGACGATCTCCATGGCACGGCCACCCAGTACATAGCTGGGACGCACGACCAGCGGGTAGCCGATCTTCTCGGCCTTGGTGAAGGCTTCTTCGAAGCTGCGGGCCGTGGCGTTGGGCGGCTGCTTCAGACCGAGCTTGTCGATCATCACCTGGAAGCGCTCGCGGTCTTCGGCGCGGTCGATGGCATCCGGCGTGGTACCGATGATCGGCACGCCTGCCGCTTCCAGCTCACGGGCCAGCTTCAGCGGCGTTTGGCCGCCGAACTGGACGATGACGCCCACCGGCTTCTCCTTGTCGGCGATTTCCAGCACGTCTTCCAGCGTCACCGGCTCGAAGTAGAGGCGGTCGGAGGTGTCGTAGTCGGTGGAGACGGTTTCCGGGTTGCAGTTGACCATGATGGTTTCATAGCCGTCGTCGCGCATGGCGAAGGCGGCGTGCACGCAGCAGTAGTCGAACTCGATACCCTGTCCGATACGGTTCGGGCCACCGCCCAGCACCATGATCTTCTGGCGATCCGACACGTCCGCCTCGCACTCCTCTTCATAGGTGGAGTACATGTAGGCGGTATCGGAGGCAAACTCGGCGGCACAGGTGTCGACGCGCTTGTAGACAGGACGAATCCCTGCTGCCTGACGCGTCTTGCGGAACTCCTTCTCGGAGACGCCCAGCAGCTTCGCCAGCCGCGCATCGGAGAAGCCCTTGCGCTTGAGCTGGAACAGCTCACGCGCCGAGAACTCTGCCAAGGCGCGCTTGGACACGGCGGCTTCGGTGAGAATCAGGTCTTCCATTTGCACCAGGAACCAGCGGTCGATGTTGGTCAGCGCAAAGATCTCATCCACGCTCATGCCCGCACGCATGGCGTCGGCGACGAAGAAGATGCGCTCGGCACCCGCTGCCTGCAGCTCGCCCTTGATCTGGGCCATGGCTTCGTCGGTGAACTCGGTGATGATCGGGTCGAGGCCATCGTTGCCGGTTTCCATGCCGCGCAGCGCTTTCTGCAGCGACTCCTGGAAGGTACGGCCAATGGCCATCACCTCGCCCACCGACTTCATCTGGGTGGTCAGGCGGTCGTTGGCCTGGGGGAACTTCTCGAAGGTGAAACGCGGAATCTTGGTGACCACGTAATCGATGGAGGGCTCGAACGAGGCCGGGGTCTGGCCGCCGGTGATGTCGTTCTGCAGCTCGTCCAGGGTGTAGCCCACCGCCAGCTTGGCAGCGATCTTGGCAATCGGGAAACCGGTAGCCTTGGACGCCAGCGCCGAGGAACGCGACACCCGCGGATTCATCTCGATCACCACCATGCGACCGGTTTTCGGGTCCATACCGAACTGCACGTTCGACCCCCCGGTTTCCACGCCGATCTCGCGCAGCACGGCCAGAGAGGCGTCGCGCATGATCTGGTACTCTTTATCGGTCAGCGTCTGGGCAGGCGCGACGGTAATCGAGTCGCCGGTGTGTACGCCCATGGGGTCGAAGTTTTCGATGGCGCAGACGATGATGCAGTTGTCGTTGCGGTCACGCACCACTTCCATCTCGTACTCTTTCCAGCCCAGCAGCGACTCGTCGATGAGCAGCTCGTGGTTGTTGGAAAGCTCGAACCCACGGGTACAGATCTCTTCGAACTCTTCCTTGTTGTACGCCACGCCGCCGCCGGAGCCGCCCATGGTGTAGGAAGGACGAATGATGGTCGGAAAGCCCAGCTCTGCCTGAATCTCCCAGGCCTCGTCCATGGTGTGCGCCACTTTGGCCTTGGGGCACTCCAGGCCGATGTTCTTCATCGCCTTGTCGAACAGGTCGCGGTCTTCGGCCTTGTTGATGGCATCGGCGTTGGCACCGATCATCTCGACGCCGTACTTGGCCAGCACGCCGTGCTTGTCGAGGTCCAGCGCGCAGTTCAGCGCCGTCTGGCCGCCCATGGTGGGCAGAATCACATCCGGGCGCTCGGCTTCGATGATCTTCTCTACCGCCTGCCAGGTGATCGGCTCGATGTAGGTGGCATCGGCCATGGCCGGGTCGGTCATGATGGTGGCCGGGTTGGAGTTCACCAGAATGACCCGGTAGCCCTCCTCGCGCAGCGCTTTACAGGCCTGGGCGCCGGAGTAGTCGAATTCGCAGGCCTGGCCGATGACGATCGGACCAGCGCCAATGATGAGAATGCTGTTGATATCGGTACGCTTAGGCATAACGGTTCCCGCAAAAAGTGGTGACGATGAGCATCGAGGCGACGTAACTGGGCAATGAGCGGCAGCGCGGCTGACTTAGCGGCGCGCCTGCATCATCGCGATGAAGCGATCGAACAGCGGCGCTACATCGCGCGGGCCGGGGCTGGCTTCCGGGTGCCCCTGAAAGCTGAAGGCCGGGCGGTCGGTGCGCTCGATTCCCTGCAAGGTGCCGTCGAAAAGCGAACGGTGCGTGGCGCGCACATTGCTGGGCAGGGAGGCTTCATCGGCGGCAAAGCCATGGTTCTGGCTGGTGATCATCACCGTGCCGGTGTCCAGGTCTTGAACCGGGTGGTTGGCGCCGTGGTGGCCGTGGCCCATCTTGACGGTTTTCGCGCCAGAGGCCAGCGCCAGCAGCTGGTGGCCCAGGCAGATACCAAACACCGGGGTGTCGGTTTCCAGCACTTCCTGGATCGCCTTGATGGCATAATCGCAGGGCTCGGGGTCGCCGGGGCCGTTGGCCAGGAAGACGCCGTCCGGGTTCATGGCCAGCACGTCTGCCGCAGGGGTTTGCGCAGGCACCACCGTCAAGCGGCAGCCACGAGCCGCCAGCATGCGCAGGATGTTGAATTTCACGCCGTAATCGAAGGCCACCACATGGTAGGGGCGCTCACCCTGGCTGGCATCCGCGTAACCTTCGCCTAGGGTCCACTCGCCTTCCGACCACTCATAGGCCTCCTTGCAGGAGACTTCTTTCGCCAGGTCCATGCCCTTCAGGCCCGGAAACGCCTTCGCCGCCGCCAGCGCACGCTCGACGGCATCATCACCTTCGGCCTCGGCACCTGCCAGAATCGCCCCGTTCTGGGCGCCCTTGTCACGCAGAATGCGCGTCAGGCGGCGTGTGTCGATATCGGCAATACCCAGCACGTTCTGGCTGACCAGATAATCGGAAAGGCTCTGTTCGGAACGGAAGCTGCTGGCCAGCAGGGGGAGATCGCGAATCACCAGGCCCGCCGCCGCAATGGACGCGGACTCGATGTCTTCGGAATTGATGCCGGTATTGCCGATATGCGGGTAGGTCAGAGTGACGATCTGGCGGGTATAAGAGGGGTCGGTGAGAATTTCCTGATAGCCGGTCATGGCTGTATTGAACACCACCTCACCGCTCGTGATTCCCTCCGCGCCGATGGCCGTTCCATGAAACACACTGCCATCTTCCAGGGCCAATATCGCGGGTTTGCTCAATGCGGGGTTATTCAAAACACGTTCTCCCATGCTGGTGGGAGCCTGTGGGCGCAGGCTCGGCGATCCGGTTACGGCGTTTGCGTACAAACGTCGGGTCGTAAAAAAGCGGGACGAAGCCGACAATAAAAAAATCGGTTTCATCCCGCTTGTTGTTCTCTTTCCGTGGCCTTCATAACGGTGTTGGCCATGGCGCAGCATGTCGCTGACTACTTTTCCCACTTGACGACCAGTGCAACAAGCGCGGTGCTCTTTCGACAGCTTGGTGCTTGACTGCCGATATGGTGCTGCTTTTTGCAGCCACTGGGCCAAAATTTTTGGAATGTTACAGCATTTACCAGAAAAAAACACCCCCGTTGACACATCAAAATAATACAGTGACTATAGGTACCCGAAGAGGTTTCGAAGAGGAAACTAGATATGGGTACCCACATCAGCATCGACGATGCCGCAACAATACTTGGTATAAGCCCCCAGTACACACGCCGCCTTTGCCGCCAACAGATACTCAAGGCAGAAAGAATTGGCAATACTTGGGCTGTCGATTCTGAAAGCGTTACACGCTATAAAACTAGAACAGGTCATGCTGTCGCAGAGGATCATCCAGCATATATAGATGCTTCAGCCGACCCTAACAAGCCTATCGCGCTGAGTTTTTTTTCTGGCGCAATGGGCTTTGATTTAGGCATTGAAAAAGCAGGATTTGATATCCGTTTGGCTTGTGAATTCGACAAATACTGCCGCGAAACAATATTACTCAACCGTCCTAACACCGCCTTGCTTGGTGATATCAACGCTTACTCAGCATCGCAAATTACCGAAGCTGCGCAGGTAGATATCGGCAGCATCGACTTAATGATAGGAGGCCCACCCTGCCAAGCATTCAGCACTGCAGGAAAGCGGAAAGCTTTTAATGATGACCGTGGCAATGCTTTTCTCACATTTATCAATTTAGCTATCAAGCTGAAGCCACGATATCTCGTCATTGAGAATGTCCGCGGACTACTTTCATGCCCTATGGACCACCGACCTCACAGTCAACGCGGCCCAGGCTTTCCCGATCTATCACTCGATGAAATGAAAGGCGGCGCCCTCAATTTTATTTTATGCCTGCTAAAAAAAGCCGGTTACGCATGCACATTCAATCTTTATAATTCTGCTAACTTTGGCACACCTCAAACACGTGAAAGAGTAATTATAGTGTGTTCCCGCGACGGAAATGCAGCACCCTTCTTACAACCAACTCACTCTCATGAAGGAACCCACGGATTACCTAAGTGGAAAACTTTCAGAGAAGCAGTTGCTGGCTTAAAGAGCCATACACACTTAAACTTCCCAGAGAAACGCCTCAAGTATTATCAGCAAATAAAAGCCGGGCAAAATTGGCGCTCACTACCCACTAGCATGCAAAAAGAAGCATTAGGAAAATCATTTTTCTCTGGCGGAGGAAAAACTGGATTTTTGAGACGACTTAGTTGGGACAAACCTGCTCCGACACTCGTTACTCACCCAGCCATGCCCGCTACAGACCTTGCTCACCCAGAAGAAAATCGGCCTCTATCAATAGAAGAGTATAAACGAGTCCAGGAGTTTCCCGATAGCTGGCAGATAGCTGGGCCATTGGTGCAACAGTACAAGCAGATTGGCAATGCAGTGCCTACCAGCCTAGGTTACGCCGTCGGCATATTAATAAAAAATCTGCTAGACGATAAGGCAACATTACCACCGGATGACTTTAAGTTTTCAAGATATCGTGAGACTTCTCACTATGAGTGGCGCCAAGCATTTGAGCGTCAACAAGAAACGACGCTATCGTTATTCTAGTCAATGAAGAAAAAAAGTGGGGGGGGGGGAGCCCCCCATAAAAATGAATCACCCCGCCAAAGAGGAATTTAATTTTATTAGCCGCGCCCAGTCAATATCACCACTTTCCAAACAAAAATCAGCAATAAATTCTTGCGTGAACTTATTTACCATTCGACTATAAGCTTCTTGAAATTCATCATTTCGCTCGCGCGCTTTATGACCAAGAGGCTCTATCAGCTCAACATATAAATCAGCATCACCGGAGATAAACTCCCAAAATCGCTGGCCACAATACTTAACATAATCACCCTTATCAGGATTATTATCTCTCCCATAACAACAGCCGTTAACAGCAATGATATTAAGACCAGACTGGCTAGTTCTCAATGTTCGTTGCGCGGTTCTAAAATTTGACTTCATCTGACCTATTTGTGAACTATTCGCCCAGTTAGGCCCTGACTTTATTGCAACAATGTAACGCCGACCATCATGATCAAACTCAAGATCCACACCAGGTATACCTGATTTCCAGCCACCGTATGTCTGTCCATTAATAAATATAGCCAACCCTTCCAGCCAATCACCAAACAGGGTTTCTTCATTTGATGAAATATGCGCCTCCAAAATCCCCCTCACAATTTGCTCAGCTGTTTGAGCATTTTTTGCTCTAAAAAGATAAGGGTTCTTCCTTTTTAACACACCTTTAAGCTTGAGACGCGCAAGACGATCAATCCTCTTTTTATGAAATGACCCAATATTTTCCGAAACATAATCTGCAACGTCATCAAGACTCAAAGATTTCATAATTCACTCTCATGTAAGCTACTAATTAAGACTCAACACATCCTGCATATCATAACAGTCGTTATTTTTATCAGAGACCCAGCGTGCCGCCCGCACGGCCCCTTTGGCGAAGGTCATGCGGCTGGACGCCTTGTGGGTAATTTCGATGCGCTCGCCTTCGGTGGCGAACATCACCGTGTGCTCACCGACGATATCGCCTGCCCGCACGGTAGCAAAACCGATCTCTTTATCGGTACGCGGGCCGCACTGCCCCACGCGCTCGAAAACGCCGTGCTCCTTCAAGGTGCGCCCCAGGCTCTCCGCCACCACTTCGCCCATCTTGATGGCCGTTCCGGACGGCGCATCGACCTTATGGCGGTGGTGAGACTCGATCACTTCGATGTCGTAGCCTTCGTCGCCCAACGCCTTGGCCGCCGTTTCCAGCAGTTTCAGGGTCAGGTTCACGCCGACGCTCATGTTGGGTGCAAATACCATCGCTACGCGGTCGCGGTAGCTGTCCAGCTCGGCCAGCTCGTCATCGTTCATGCCGGTCGTACCGATCACGATGCGCTTGCCGTGCTCGGCACAAAACGCCAGGTTCGCCAGCGTCACCTTGGGCGCCGTGAAGTCGATCAGCACGTCGAAGTCGTCCACGATGGCCGCCAACGAGTCCACCGCCACCACTCCCCGCTTGCCTACGCCTGCCAGCTCGCCGATATCCGCCCCCGCCAGCGAACTGCCCGGCTCGACGATTCCCCCGGCCAGCTGGGCACCGGCATCCTGTTCTATGGCGTTGACTAAGGTGCGGCCCATACGGCCAGCTACGCCCACAATGGCAATTCGGGTCATGGGAACTCCTGTGCGTGTGCCGTTCGGCATCAGCGAGAAACAAAAAAGGTGGCCGCGATTATAGCAGACCACCTGACGGGATGCGGTGCTGACGGAAGCACGGCGGATGGCGCTCAGTTCTCCCAGACGATCTCCAGCGGCTCATCTTTCGCCATGCGCACCAGATGGCTTTCCACCACGCCTTCCAGCTGGTCCAGATGCTCTTCTTCGAGGGTTTCGATGGAGACGACCAGGCGCTCGGGCTCCGCGTGCATCAGGCAGGTGCCGCTGGCAAACACGATTTTGGCATGCTGCTCGCCCTGCTCCACCTCCAGCTTGTGGGCCCAGTGCTTGCACAACCGGTTGATCAATCTTGCCCCAGACGGGGTGGCAATCTCGGCGCGAGATAACGGCATACGCCCTACTCCTGTTCGATGACGGCTCAGCTCCCAAGCCTAAAGCCCGCCCTGCCAACCGCCAAGTGACCAATGAGAATTTACTGCAACGATACGTTCGCTTTCCTGCAAGCGCTGCCGCCTAACGCTGCCAACGCTTCGCCCCTCGGCGCCCCTCCAGTGTGGCCAGGCCCACGCCGCCCAGCAAAAAGGGCAAGGCCATCAGGAAGCCGCTGGACACGGGCAGCCCGAACAGCCACGCATCGGCCAGCACCGGCCAGGCCAGCGCGATGTATTCGAACGGGGCCAGCCGCGACACTTCGGCGTAACGCAGCGCCAGCGTCATGGCGATATGCGCCGCGCCGCCGAACAAACCGGAAAGCACCAGCAGCCCGAACTGCCGTGTATCCAGCGCCGCCCACCCCAGCGGCAGGGTCAGCAGCCCGGCCAGCGCCGAGACCACGATAAAATAGAACGCGATGGACGCCGCCGTTTCCGTGCGGGAAATACGCCGTACCGTGAGCAGAGCCCCCGCCGTCAGCAGCGCGCTCAGCGCCCCCAGCCCATACCCCAACAGCGAGCCCTGCCCACTACTCCCCAGCACCTGGGGCATTACCAGCACGCCCACCCCGCAAAGCGCCAGACCAAACGCCCCAGCACGATAGAACGAAAAGCGCTCCCCCAGCAGCAGCACTCCCCCCAACGCCATGAAGACCGGCGTCAATTGCGCCAGCAGTGTGGTTTCCGCCACCGGCAGCAGCGCCACCGTGGCAAACGAAGCAAACATGGCCGCCGCCCCCAGCCCTGAGCGCAGCGCGTGCCCCAACGGCCGCCGCGTCGCCAGCCCGCGCGGAAACTCATGGCGCAGCACCAGAAACACCACGATGGGCAGCAACGCAAACAGCGAGCGAAAAAACACCGACTGCCCCACGGGCACCGCATCACTGACGGCCTTGATGCACACCAACATGCCGGTGAACAGCACCCCCGACAGCACCCGCAACACGATCCCCAAACCAGGGCGATCCATGGCCTCCGTGGTCATCCGGCTACATTCCTTTTTCGTTAGGCTGGCGGCAAACATCTTCGTTTGAGCCATTCTGACCCAACCCGCCATTAGCTGGCTAATAAAATACCGCGTGCTCAGGGCATGCAAAAGAGCCAGAGCGAACGCTTCTGAAGCCAGAGGCAGATACAAAGACGCCCCGGCACGTTACCGTGCCGGGGCGTCCCTGGTCGTCAGGCCGTCATCTTTACGGTTTCATATCTTCGAAGAACTTCTTCACGCTGTCGAAGAAGCCGGTCTTCTTCGGTGAGTGGCTGTGGCTGTTGCTGCCATCGAAGCTCTCTTGCAGCTGGCGAAGCAGGTCTTTCTGCTCGTCGTTGAGGTTGACGGGCGTTTCCAGCACTACCTTGCACAGCAGGTCGCCGGGGGCGCCGCCACGAACGGGCTTCACGCCCTTGCCGCGCAGGCGGAAGAGCTTGCCGGTCTGGGTTTCCGGCGGGATCTTCAGCTTCACGCGTCCATCCAGCGTCGGCACTTCCAGCTCGCCTCCCAGCGCGGCGTCCACGAAATTGATCGGCACGTCGCACTGCAGGTGTTTGCCATCGCGGCGGAAGATATGGTGAGGCTTGATGGACACCTGTACGTACAGGTCGCCCGCTGGGCCGCCATTCACGCCGCTTTCGCCTTCGCCATTGAGGCGAATGCGATCACCGGTATCGACACCCGGCGGAATTTTCACCGAGAGAGTACGGGTTTCGCGTACACGCCCTTCGCCATTACATTTGTGGCACGGCACTTTGATGTGCTGGCCGCTACCATGGCATGTGGGGCAGGTCTGCTGAACCGCAAAGAAGCCCTGCTGCATGCGTACCTGGCCATGGCCGTGACACGTGGGGCAGGTTTCCTTGGAGGAGCCTGGCTCGGCACCGCCACCGTCACAGCGGTCACATTCGATATGGCGCGGAACGCGAATATCCACCGTGGTACCGGACACGGCGCTTTCGAGGTCCAGCTCCAGATTGTAGCGCAGGTCGGACCCTCGCGCGGGCGCATTGGGGCCCCGCCGACGGCCACCGCCGCCCCCGAAGATGTCGCCGAACACATCGCCAAAAATGTCGCCAAAATCACCGGCTCCACCGCCGAAGCCGCCGCCGCCAAAGCCACCGCCCTGGCCATCCACACCGGCATGACCAAACTGGTCATAGGCGGCGCGCTTTTCGCCGTCGCTCAAGACTTCGTAGGCTTCAGACACCTCGCGGAATTTTTCCGCTGCGGTGTTATCGTCCGGGTTTCGATCAGGGTGGAATTTTTGCGCCAGACGGCGATAGGCCTTTTTGATCTCTTTCTGATCGGCCCCTTTTTCGACACCCAGGACTTCGTAATAATCGCGCTTGGACATGGGTCCTACGCCTCCTGGTTAGCTACGCACTATTGGCGTCTCGGCCGCGGAAACAGCAACGCGGGAGTTGCCTCCCGCGTCACCGCTTTCCTTGGCAGAAAGAGGTGGGTTACTGCTTCTTCTGCTCGTCGTTGACTTCTTCGTACTCGGCGTCAACCACGTCGTCGTCCTGCTTGGCGTTGGTGCTTTCCGCGCCTTCTGCGCCTGCCTGCTGGGCAGCGTCTGCCTGCTCGGCGTACATCTTCTGCGCCAGTTGGCCGGAGGCTTCGGTCAGCGCATCCAGTTTCTTCTGGATGTTGTCCTGGTCATCGGTCTTGACCGCTTCTTCCAGTTCGGCGATGGCCGTCTCGATGGCTTGTTTCTCGTCATCGGTGGCCTTGTCGCCCGCTTCCTGCACGGTCTTGCGAGTGGCGTGAATCATGCCGTCCGCCTGGTTGCGCAGTTGCACCAGCGCTTCGAACTTCTTGTCTTCGTCGGCGTGGGCTTCGGCGTCGCGAACCATCTGCTCGATCTCTTCGTCCGTCAGGCCGCTGGACGCCTTGATCACGATGGACTGCTCTTTGCCCGTCGCCTTGTCCTTGGCCGATACGTTCAGGATACCGTTGGCATCCAGATCGAAGGCCACTTCGATTTGCGGTACGCCACGCGGTGCCGGCGGAATGTCGGAGAGGTCGAAACGACCCAGCGACTTGTTCTGCGACACTTGCTTGCGCTCGCCCTGCACGACGTGAATGGTCACCGCCGTCTGGTTGTCATCCGCCGTCGAGAAGGTTTGAGTCTTCTTGGTGGGGATGGTGGTGTTCTTGTCGATCAGCGGCGTCATGACGCCACCCATGGTTTCGATACCCAGGGTCAACGGCGTCACGTCCAGCAGCAGAACGTCTTTCACGTCGCCGCCCAGTACGCCACCCTGAATCGCGGCACCTACGGCGACGGCTTCATCGGGGTTGACGTCTTTACGGGCTTCTTTACCGAAGAAGTCTGCCGCTTTCTTCTGAACCATCGGCATGCGGGTCTGGCCGCCGACCAGGATCACTTCGTCGATTTCAGACGCGGACAGGCCAGCATCTTTCAGAGCCGTTTTGCATGGCTCGAGAGAGCGCTGCACCAGGTCTTCTACCAGCGACTCCAGCTTGGCGCGGGTCACCTTGACGTTCAGGTGTTTCGGGCCTGTGTTGTCTGCCGTGATGTACGGCAGGTTGACGTCGGTCTGCTGAGCGCTGGAAAGCTCGATCTTGGCTTTCTCGGCGGCTTCCTTCAGACGCTGCATGGCCAGGTTGTCGCCCGACAGGTTGATGCCGCTGTCGGTTTTGAACTGGTCGACCAGATAGTTGATCAGCGCCAGGTCGAAATCTTCACCGCCCAGGAAGGTGTCACCGTTGGTGGCCAGTACTTCGAACTGGGTTTCACCATCGACATCGGCGACTTCGATGATGGAGATATCGAAGGTACCGCCGCCCAGGTCGTAGACCGCGATGGTCTTGTCACCACGAGACTTGTCCATGCCGTAGGCAAGCGCTGCGGCAGTCGGCTCGTTGATGATGCGCTTGACGTCCAGACCGGCAATACGGCCCGCATCTTTGGTGGCCTGACGCTGGCTGTCGTTGAAGTAGGCCGGAACGGTGATGACCGCTTCGGTCACCGGCTCGCCGAGGTAGTCTTCGGCGGTCTTCTTCATCTTCTTCAGCACTTCGGCGCTGACCTGCGGGGGAGCCATCTTCTTGCCTTTGACTTCTACCCACGCGTCACCGTTGTCGGCTTCGGCAATCTTGTACGGCACCATCTTGATGTCTTTTTGAACGACGTCGTCCTTGAAACGACGACCGATCAGACGCTTGATGGCGTAAAGGGTGTTTTCCGGGTTGGTCACGGCCTGACGCTTGGCCGCCTGACCTACCAGCGTTTCGCCGTCATCGGTGTAGGCAATGATGGAAGGCGTGGTACGACCGCCTTCGGCGTTTTCAATGACTTTAGCGCTGTCACCATCGAGCACGGCTACACAAGAGTTAGTGGTGCCCAGGTCGATACCAATAATGCGTCCCATAGCAAAAACCTCGAATTCGGTTGAAACAAAAAACTAGTGGTTTACGCCGTCAAAACTGTTTAAGGCGTTTGCGAGCATTCTCGCGAGTTGCCCTTTATTTGGGGGCCGCCTGGCGCATTTCAAGGGCTTTTTTTCTGCAATGCGTCATCCCATCAACCGGCTTTCTGGCTGACCACCACCATCGCGGGACGCACCAGACGGCCATTCAGGGAGTAGCCCTTCTGCATGACGTCCATTACCGTGTTGGGCTCCAGCTCGGGATTGGGCACCATGGCCATGGCTTCATGCATCTGCGGGTCGAAGGGTTCGCCCTGAGGCTCGATGCTTTCGACGCCAAACTTGGCCAGCACGCCCAGCTGCATCTTCAGAGTCATGGAGACGCCTTCACGATGCACGTCGGAAGCGTCTTCCTGCATGCTTTCCAGGGCTTTCTCCAGGCTGTCCACGACGGGCAGCAGTTCCTTGACGAACTTCTCCAGCGCAAACTTGCGCGCCTTTTCGGCCTCTTGCTCGGCGCGACGGCGCACGTTCTGTGCTTCAGCGGCGGCGCGCAGGGCCTGGTCCTTGGCCTGGGCCAGGCTCTGCTCCAGCTCTTCTACCTGGGCGGCCAGCACGTCGGCTTCAGGGTTGCCTACGCTGCCATCGAGCACTGCTTCGTCTTCGATCAGCCCTTCCAGCTCGCCTTCTACCAGGCGCTCTTCTGCCGTTTGCTCCGTGACTTCGGCTTCCTGCTCCTGACGCGCCAGCTCTTCATCCAACGGGGTTTGCGGTTCTTTAGCCATGCCTTGCTCCTGAAATACGTAGCGGTGCCGTTGGCGGCCACCTGAGTTGATTCGCGGGATTTAGACCACGGATAAAAGCTATATGGGGGCCATCAAAGCCATCTCAAGAGGGGCATTGAAGTGAGTTATCGACTACTGTATAAAACAACAATTATTGGATAAGCATCCAGCATTCGGGATGCACCGCCTCAGGAGGCCTCATGCTGACACAGCTAGCGATCCAGGATTACGCGATTGTTGACCGCCTTGAACTCGACCTCAGCCGTGGCATGACCGCTATCACGGGGGAAACCGGGGCGGGTAAATCCATCTTGCTGGGCGCGCTGGGGCTCTGCCTGGGCGAGCGTGCCGACGCAGGCAGCGTGCGCCACGGCTGCGAGCGCACCGACCTTTCCGCCCGCTTCGACATTCAACACCTGCCTGCCGCCATCGAGTGGCTGCAGGCCCGGGAACTGCCTACCGACGAGTGCCTGTTACGCCGCGTCGTTACCGCCAGCGGGCGCTCCAAAGCATGGATCAACGGCCACCCGGCCACCATTGCCGACCTGAAATCGCTGGGCGAACAGCTGATTCAAATCCATGGCCAGCACGCCCACCAGGCGCTCATGCGCGAAGAAACCCACTTGGCGCTGCTGGATGACTACGCCGGGCTTCGCGAGCGCAGCCAGCAGCTGGCCGAGACTTACCGTGAATGGCGCAATGCCCGTCGTCGGTTGAAAAAGCTCAGTGAAGAGGGCAGCGAGGTAGAGGCCAAGCGCCAGCTGTTGCGCTATCAGGTGGAAGAGCTCGACCAGCTGGGCCTCGCCGAAGGCGAACTGCAAACCCTGGAAGAAGAGCAGCACACGCTGGCCCACGCGGAAGAGACCCTGCGAGAAACCCAGTTTGCCGCCGACTGCTGTGAAAGCGATGAGGGCGGTGCGCTGTCGTTGCTGAATCAGGCCTACGCACACTTGAGCGCCCTGCCCGGCAGCGACAAGGGTACGCTGGCCAACACCCTGGCCATGCTCAGCGATGCGCGCATTCAGGTAGAAGAAGCCGCCAGCGAGCTTCAGCGTCTGGCCAGCACCACCGAACTGGACCCCGAGCGCTTGGCCTGGGTCGAGGAGCGCATGGGCGACGTGCACCGCATTGCGCGCAAGCACCATGTCGCCCCGGAGGAAATCTGCGCTCTGCATGCCCAGCTACGCCAGGAAGTGGCCCAGCTGGAAGCCAGCGATGATGACCTGGAGGCCCTAAGCAGCCAGGTGGCCGACTACCGCGAGCGCTACCGCAGCGATGCCAAGCTGCTCAGTGACGCTCGCCAAAAAGCGGCGGTACGGCTGGGCAAGGAAGTTCAGCAGCAGCTGGCCTTTCTGGCCATGGGCAAGGCGCGTTTCGATGTCGACGTTACCCCTCGCGACACACCCACCCCAGAAGGGTTGGATCACGTACAGTTCCTGATCAGTGCCAACCCTGGCCAGCCTGCGCGCCCGCTGGCGAAAGTGGCATCCGGCGGTGAACTGTCGCGTATCAGTTTGGCCATTCAGGTCGTGGCGGCCTCGCACTCCACCATTCCCAGCCTGGTCTTCGATGAAGTGGACGTGGGTATTTCCGGTGCGACGGCCGAAATCGTCGGCCAGCTGCTGCGCAAGCTGGGCGAAAACGGCCAGGTGATGACCGTGACCCACCTGCCGCAGGTGGCCGCCCAGGCGCATCAGCATCTGCATATCGAAAAACGCGCCAAACGCGATACCACCTTGACCCACATGGCACTACTGGACGAGCGAGGCCGCATCAGCGAGCTGGCCCGCATGCTGGGCGGGGTTACGCTTTCCGACCAGACCCTGGCCCATGCCCGCGAGATGCTGCACGCCAGCCAGCGCCCTCCTCACTAAGCTCAACCAAACTCAACCAAACCCACGCCAAGCCTTTGCCCTTCGCCGGGCGAAGGCAGCGCTCGGCCATCACGCGACCTACAAAAACGCCCCTGAGGCGCCAGATGAACTGCTCTGGCACCCCAAGGGCGTTTTCATGTGGCAGCGGACTACTTGCGGTTCGTGGGGCCACTGTCCTGGCGCGTGACGTCCGACCCACGGGGGCGTACGTACAGCACCAGAGCGTGGTCCACTAGCTCGTAGCCGTGCTCTTCGGCGATCTCTTGCTGGCGACGCTCGATGATGTCATCGACGAACTCGATGATTTCACCGCTTTCCAGACACACCATGTGGTCATGGTGGTCTTCTTGGGTCATCTCGAAGACCGCATGGCCACCGTCGAAATTGTGACGAATCACAAGGCCTGCCGACTCGAACTGAGTCAGCACGCGGTAGACGGTCGCCAGACCAACATCCTCGCCCGCATCAATCAGTGTTTTATACACTTCTTCTGCGCTAAGGTGGTGTTGGCCCGAAGCATTTTCGAGAATCTGCAGGATCTTGACGCGCGGCAGGGTCACTTTCAGCCCGGCTTTGCGTAGTTCATGGTTCTGATCGGCCATGGTTGCTCTTCGCAGTAACAGGTTAGGTCGGGTATCATCGACCGAAACCACGATAGTGAAGAACAGGCTCAAATGCAAAAATTGACTCGTATCATTACTCTTTCCGTTGCCCTGACCGTCGTTAGCGGCTGCAGTTACGTCGGCGTGTACAAGCGCGACATCCCCCAGGGCAACCTGGTCACCCAAGAGATGGTCAGCCAGCTCCAGCCGGGCATGACCCAGGAACAGGTTACCTACGTGATGGGCAGGCCGCTGCTGGAAGCGCCCTTCGACGCCCGCCAGTGGGACTACGTGTACCGCCTGGACAAGGCATACGGGGGTGTCGAACAGCGCCGCGTCACGCTCACGTTCGATAATTCAGGCCGCTTGGTGAACGTCGAGCAGCAAGGTGATCTGTCCGGCGACCTGCCGATCAGCTCCGACCGTGGCATGGGCCCTGCCGTAGAGGGCACCGAGCCCATGGACAGAACGCTGCCGACCCAACAGGCTCCCACCCCTGAGACCGCGCCAGAACCGCAGCCGGTGCCCATCAGCCAATAGCGGTCACTGGCCGCTGGCCTGACGTTTGGCCCGCTCCAGGCGGGCCGCTTTGGGGTCGATCTGCAGCGGCCGGTAGACTTCTACCCGGTCGCCTTCGCGCAGCGGCTCCTTATCGGGGTGGCGCAACGCCTTGCCGAAGATGCCCAGCGGCGCCTGCTCGAAGGTCTTGGCGGGCAGTTCCTGAAACAGGCTGGGCAGGTCGGCCATGGCAACGGCTGCTCTGGCAGTGGTGCCGCTGGGTACCTTCAGCGCGACGATACGCTGCTTGTGAGGCAGCGCGAAGGCTACCTCGACAGCAATGTCATCAACGGCCATACAGTTCGTTGGCGCGCTTGGTGAAGGCATCGACCAGTTGCCCGGCAATCTGCTGGAATAACTTGCCAAACGCCATGCTCAGCAACCGATTGGCGAAAACGAACTCCATTTCCAGACTGACCTTGCAAGCATCATCCCCCATGGGGATGAACAGCCAGCGGCCTTTGAGCTGCTTGAAGGGCCCTTTGACCAGCGAAAGCTCGATCCGCTCTGGTGCGTGCAGGTCGTTGCGCGTAGTGATGGTTTGCTCGACCCCCGCACGACCCAGAGTCATTTCTCCGACCAGGTGCTGATCGTCCTTTTTCAGCAGACGCGCGCGGCGGCATCCCGGCAGGAACTCGGGATAGCGTTCGAAGTCATTGACCAGATCGAACATTTGCTGGGGGGTATGGCGCACCAAAGCGGTACGATTGACGGTTGGCATTGACCTCTCCGCTGACTTCACAGTGCCCAAAGCGTATCATGGGAAACATAGTTACAGACCTTGAATGGTATCACGCCTCCCCGCATAACGAAGGGGGTGCGAACGACAGATCAACGATGAGGTTCCATGGCCACTAAGAAAGGTAACAGCAAGGGCCCCGGCAGCAGCGTGATAGCCCAGAACAAGAAGGCGCGGTTTGAGTACCATATCGACGAAACCTTCGAAGCGGGCCTGGCACTGGCAGGCTGGGAAGTCAAAAGCATGCGCGCCGGAAAAGCGCAGCTCACCGACACCTATATTTTGATTCGCAACGGCGAAGCATACCTGCTGGGCAGCCATATCACGCCACTGAACACGGCCAGCACCCATGAAATAGCCGACCCCACCCGCACCCGGAAACTGCTGTTGCACCGCAAGGAGATCGCCAAGATCTTTTCGGTCACGCAGGACAAGGGCCACACCTGTGTACCGCTCAAGCTGTACTGGAAGCGCAACAAGGTGAAGTGCGAGCTGGCGCTGGTGACGGGCAAGAAGATCCATGACAAGCGCGCCACCGAGAAGGACCGCGACTGGAATCGCCAGAAAGGCCGAATTATGCGGGAACATAACAAGGCATAACTGGTCAATTGGGCACGAGCACGTTAGAATGCGGCTCTGAACAAGGGGGCGACATGGTTTCGACGCCGGTGACAAACCCTGCGGTGCATGCCGAGAGCGTGATGTATCTCGTAAATACCACATCACGAAAAATAGTCGCAAACGACGAAAACTACGCTCAAGGCGCGCTGGCAGCTTAAACCCTGCTAGCTTCTTGTCTGGCCCCAAAGTGATGTGCCTATTCATCGCAGCGGGGATATGAGCTAAAGCTGATAGGACCGCGGTTGGTGGTGTCTTCTCGCCAACCGTCAAACTTTAGAAGGCTCGCGTAGCTGAATCCTGATCGTCGGAGTCAGACACGTTAAAGCAAATGACGAAATCTAAGCATGTAGAGCCAATGGGCGCGTGCTGGCGGACGCGGGTTCAATTCCCGCCGCCTCCACCAGACACCCCTTCGAATCAAGCACCCTCGGGTGCTTTTTTCGTTTCTGGGCGCGGTGAAAGCGCCCAGAAACCATGGCGTTACGACACCAGCAGCCACTCGATCAGCCGGTGGTAGACCGGGATGCCCAGCATCACGTTGAGCGGGAACGTGATGCCCAGCGAGGCCAGCATGGCGAGGCCGATGTTGGCTTCAGGGATGGCGGCCCGCATGGCGGCCGGGGCCGCGATGTACGAGGCGCTGGCGGCCAGGGCCGCGAGAATCACCACCGAACCAATCGGCAGGCCAACCAGCGCTCCCACGGCAATCCCCATCAGCGACAACACCATGGGCGTGACCAGCGCAAAGGTCACCAATCGCCAGTGATGCCAGGGCATGGGACGCAGCGTTTGGGCGGCAGTCAGGCCCATCTCGAGCAGGAACAGGGCCAACACACCCTTGAAGGCACCGGTAAACAGATTGGTGACCTCTTCGCCCTGGAAGGGGCCGTAAAGCGCACCGATGACGACACCGCCCGCCAGCAGGATGACCCCACGGTTCGTGAGCGTTTCATGCCACAGTTTGCTGGTACTTTCCTTGACGGCTGCGCCCTGGTAGCGCCGGTACAGGGCAATGGCGATCATGATGGCGGGTAGCTCCATGGCCACCAGATAGAGGGTGACCTCGCTGCCCACGGCCAACTGGCGCGCCTCCACATACGCCAGTGCCACGGCGAAGGTACCTGCGCTCACCGAACCGTAGTGGGCGGCAATGCTGGCACTGTCCGCCGGAGATAGGCGTACCAACCGCCTGAGTACGGGCATCAACATCAAGGGAATGACCGCAGACAGCAGCGCTACGCCCATCAGTTCGGGCACCAGCCCCCAGTGCAGGTTGCCATGCAGCGCCATGCCCCCCTTGAGGCCAATGGTCAGCATCAGCAACAGGCTCAGCGTATCGTAGGTGGCCTTGGGAACCTGAAGGTCGGACTTGACCGCGCCAGCCAACAGTCCAAGTAGAAAAAACATGACCACTATATCGGGCATCGCCGCTGCTCCATCGGATGAAAGTGGCCGCATTTTGCGATGTACACGGCAAGACAACTAATCATATATTGAATGCTCGGCATAGATGATTTTCTATACCCTGAATTTGACCTTCGATTTGACCTTCGTATAAAGGCTGTCTTCGTGAATATCCGCCATTTAACCTTTCGTCTGTTGCAAGTGTACGTCGCCGTGGTGCGCCATGGCTCGATCAGCGAGGCCGCCCGGCAGCTGCACCTGACACAACCCACCGTGTCGCAGCAGTTGAAGCGGCTGAGCGAGGCCATTGGCAGCCCGCTGCTGGAACACCACGCTCAAGGGCTGACCATGACCGCCACGGGCCAGGCGCTGTATCAGGCCAGCCGTGACGTATTGGGGCGCTTCGATGATTTCGCGGACCAGCTCAGCGATTTGCAATATGGCAGCAAGGGGCGCTTCAGCATTGCCTTGGTGAACACGGCGCAATACGTGCTGCCGCGCCTGCTGGGCCCGTTCAGCCACGCGTTCCCCGAGGTGGACGTCACCGTCAATATCGGCAATCGGCGGCAGGTCCTGGCTCGCTTCGAGCGGCGCGAAGACGACTTGTATATCTTCAGCCACCCCCCTGCCCTGGCCCACGCCGTGGCGGCCCGCTTCATGCGCAACCCGCTGGTGGCCATTGCTGCCGCCCATCATCCGCTGGCCAGCCAGCCAAACGTGACCATGGAGCAACTGCTCGGCGAGCGCCTGCTGCTCCGCGAGCCCGGCTCGGCATCGCGCATGCTGCTGGAAAGCTGGCTACAGGAGCATGGCCTGACCATGCGCAAGACCCTGCAAATGGCCAGTAACGAAGCCATTCGCGTGGGCGTGGCCGCCGACATGGGGGTAGCGGTATTGTCGGAGCACGTGCTGCCCAACGAGCACTCCGAACTGGCCGTACTTTCCATCACTGGCTTGCCCATCGAAAGCCATTGGCAGTTCATCGTGCGCAACGACCAGCGCTTGCCCCCCACTGCTCAGCGCTTTCTACACTACGTGCATGAGCATTTAAGCCAATGGATCGAGCCACGCTTCGTCTGCAATGAACTAGAACTTTTACTGGAGGCTTACCCCACCTTTCCAGTAAAGGATTGAGGCGCTCGGCCAAGACTTTGCATCGCACCTCAATCCCGCTATGTTGACAACATGAGGCCTGATACCAGGTCAGGCCATTGAACAAGGAAGCGACACCATGCTGTATGGGCTGAGCCTGCTGGCAGGGATTGGATTACTGTTTCTGGGCGGTGAAGCGCTCATCCGTGGAGCCGTTGCCAGCGCACAGCGCATGGGCGTCTCTCCGTTATTGACCGGACTGGTAGTGGTGGGGTTTGGTACCTCCGCGCCCGAGCTGGTGGTATCGGTGGACGCAGCGCTTCGTCAACAGCCGGATATTGCCGTGGGCAATATCGTGGGCAGCAACATCGGCAACATCTTGCTGATTCTGGGCTTGTGTGCTGCCATCTGCCCCATGACCGTACAACCATTGGCACTGCGCCGGGATGGCGTCGTCGTCGTGGCGGCCAGCGTGCTGTTCATCGTGCTCTCATGGGGGGGAGCCTTGGGGGTATGGCAGGCCTTGCTGCTGCTGACCTCACTGGCCGCTTACCTGGTGTGGGCCTATCGTACCGAGCGCAATGTGCCGCAACCTGCCGGTGAGATGCACAGCGCTGAAGCCGAAGAAGTGTCGGCGGTCCCCACGTCTACCGGCATGATCGTCACGGCGCTGGTCGTCGGGCTAGGCATGCTGATTGGCGGCTCGCAGCTGCTGCTATACGGCGCCATCGGGCTGGCGCAGGCCGTGGGTATTTCGCAGGCGGTGATTGGCTTGACCATTGTCGCGGTGGGCACCTCACTACCGGAAATGGCGGTATCGGTCATTGCAGCCCTGCGCCGCCATGCCGACGTTGCCGTTGGCAACATCCTGGGCAGCAATATCTTTAACGTGCTGGGCATACTGGGCATTTCCGCCCTGCTGCAACCCCTGCCCATCGCCGCGCGCGTCGGTCAGTTCGACCAGTGGGTCATGCTGGGTTCGGCAAGCCTGCTGCTGCTGTTCCTGTATACCGGCATGCGCCTTTCACGCGGAGAAGGGGCGGCGCTGCTGGCGGGATATGGCGCTTATATTGCCCTGAGCTTCACGGTCTTCTAACGCAACGCTTCCGGTAGTTCGACGTCGGCTTCGTCATAGTAGCGCAGCGCACCGGGGTGCAGGTCCACCGGCAGATGGGCCAGCAGTTCAGCGGTCACGCTGCCCCACCAGGGTGATGTCTCCGTCAACGCGGCCTGCTGCTCCCAGAATGTCTTGGTCAACCGGTAGGCCACGTCTTCGTCCATGTGCACCGTGGCAAGCGCGAAGACTGGCGACGACGTGGTCACTACCCGCTTGTCGATGCCTGGGTAAGTACCGCCGGGAATGATCTGGCGTACGGCCCCTGTGCGCTCGACCTGCTCATCGCTCAGGCTGATCAGCGTGATGGGCACCAGCGACGCTGTCTCCATCACGTTGGGAGTAGGAAACGAACTGGCCGTGACATAGGCATCGATACGTCCATCCCGCAGGGCCTCGGACGCATTGGTGATCGAAGCATCGGCCAGGCGCACCTTGCCCGTCAGGCCAAACAGTTCGAAGTAGCGCGCTGCTTCGCCCGAGCTGAAGGTGCCGCGCCCCAACAGCACGTGTTTGCCCTCCAGGGCTTCGATGGGTGCCGTGCCTCGGTCACCGGCCATCACGAAGTGCATGGTCAACGGGGGCACCGGAAACAGGCCCCGGATGGCCGCAAAGTGTTCCGGGTCGCGGCCTGCAAAGGGGCCTTGCCCTTCCAGCGCCTCTGCTATCAAGGCAGGCGGTGCGGTAAACACATACAGCCCTTGGCGGTGCATGACCTCCATGATGTTTTGCACCGACCCCTGGCTCTCTTCGGAGCTCAGTAGCAGCGCACCAGCGCTGCCTGCTTGTATGGCCTGCGCCAGCTCTCCGCCCATCTGATGGTAAGCGGTACCCGCGAGGGCAGATTTGTAGGTGACTCGAACAGGGGGCTCGGCCAGCGCAGTGGAAGATAACAGCGCGACAGCCGCGAACGCCAGGCCAGCCAGACGAGAAAGAGGGCAAAGATGAGCGCGCATGAAAGTTCCTTGGCAGGTCTGGGGTGCCTTGTCAGGCCTCGTTTTTATAGGCGCATTGTAGACGTGACTGGCCACCCCCTGCGAGCGCCCTTCAACTTGACATCAACGGTAGGAATGCTCAGGATAAATTTTTATTCTCAATTGAACGTTCAAAAAAAATCCCAGGTAATGGTTTGGATGATTTTCACGGTGCCTGACACGGATAGTGTCATGAAACCCGTGTAACCTATGTGCCATTGCCACCTTCATGAGATGGCTGCACAACAGCCCTGACACTCTATGCCCCAACTCACCTTGCAAGGCACCGCCTACGACATCGATGCCATTTTGTTCGACAAGGATGGCACGCTGCTCAATTTCGGCGACCTCTGGATTGGCTGGTTCGACCAACTGGTCACGACCCTTAACCAAGGCCTTCCCGAGGCACAAGTACTATCGCACCGAGCGCTCTACCCCAAGGTAGGCATCGATCCTGAGCAGCGCCTGTGGGACCCCACCGGCCCGTTGACCATTGGCTCATTGGACGATATTGCCACCATCGTTTCGCTTAGCCTGTTCGAGTCGGGGATCGCCTGGAACGACGCTACCCAGCTTTCCCACGATGCCATCGCCCGCCTGGCCGACACGCTGGACTGGCCCAGCTGCGTGACCCCCGTGAAGGGCCTGGTGAATTTCGTGCAGCAGGCACGACAGGCAGGCATTTCTCTGGCCGTGGTCACCTCCGATGACGCCCACAACGCGCATTTGCATTTAAAGCTGCTTTCGCTGGCCGATGCGTTCTCTGTCGTGTTGGGGCATGATCAAGTGTCGCGCGGCAAGCCCTACCCGGACATGGCGCTACTCGCCTGCGAACAGCTGGGTACGGCACCGCAACGCACGCTGATCATCGGCGACTCCAATGGCGACATGGCCATGGGTCAGGCCGCCGGTCTGCTGGCCGGTATCGGTATCTGCGCCGCTCCTCACCTGGACGGCTCCCATCTCACCCACGCGGATCACGTGATTCGTGACTATGACGAGTTGACTATCGCACGGCCTCATCATTAATCCATCAAGGGAACACACCATGCATCCAACACTCGAGTCTCTCACCCAGCAAGCAAAACGCGGCCAGCTGTCGCGCCGTGACTTCATGCGTCGCGCCATGGCTCTGGGCATTGCCGCGCCCTTTGCTGGCTCGCTGCTCTCCAGCCAGGTATTGGCCAGCACGGGCACTCCTCAACGCGGCGGTATTCTGCGCGCCGGCATGCAAGGCGGGGAGTCGACGGACAGCCTTGACCCGGCCAGCTGGACCAGCCAGGTGCAGCACTCCTTCGGGCAGTCCTGGGGGGAAGCCTTGACCAATGTTTCACCAGAAGGCGAGCTGGTACCCCGCCTTGCGGAAAGCATTGACTCTTCCTCGGATGCCAAAACCTGGGTCTTCAAGCTGCGCCGTGGCGTGCTGTTCCACGATGGCCAGGAGATGACCGCCGACGACGTCGTGGCCACGCTGGAGCGCCATTCGGACGAGAGCTCGCAGTCCGGTGCGCTGGGCATCATGCGCGGCATCGAGTCGATTCGCGCCACGGACACCTACGAAGTCACCATCGTCACGCTGGAGCCCAATGCCGACCTGCCGTTTTTGCTTTCCGATTACCACCTGATGATTCAGCCGGGCGGTGGCAAGCAGGACCCAGCCGCAGGCATCGGCACCGGCCCCTACAAAGTGGTGGAGTTCCAGCCCGGCGTGCGCCAGATCGCCGAGCGTTTCGATGGTTACTGGAACCCGGACGAGTACGGCTTCGCCGACCAGATCGAGATCACCATCATCAACGACCCGACGGCACGCATCTCGGCGCTGCAGAGCGGTCAGGTGCACATGATCAACCGGGTCGAGCCGCGGGTGGTGGACATGGTGCAGCGCCTGCCCAACATCGTGATCAACAACACTTCCGGGCGTGCTCAGTATGTCTTCCCCATGCACTGCGATACGGCACCGTTCGATAACAACGACCTGCGACTGGCCCTGAAGTACGCCATCAACCGCGAAGACATGGTCGAGCGTATCCTGCGCGGGTATGGCAGCGTGGGTAACGATTTCCCCATCAACGCCGCTTACCCGCTGTTTCCCGACAGCATTCCGCAACGGGAATTCGACCCCGAGCGGGCCAGCTATCACTACAAGAAATCCGGCCACGACAGCCCCATCGTGCTGCGCACCTCCGACGTGGCCTTTCCCGGTGCCGTGGATGCCGCACAGCTGTTTCAGCAGAGCTGCGCCCAGGCGGGCATCAACATGGAAGTCCGCCGCGAGCCCAGCGACGGCTACTGGTCGGAAGTGTGGAACAAGCAGCCCTTCTGCGCCTCCTACTGGAGCGGTCGCCCCACTCAGGACCAGATGTACTCCACGGCGTACATTTCCAGCGCCGACTGGAACGACACCCGCTTTTTCCGCGAGGATTTCGATGCCCTGGCCCGCGAAGCACGCGGCGAGCTGGATACAGACCGCCGCAGCGAGCTGTACCACGACATGGCCATGATCGTCCGCGATGAAGGCGGATTGATCCTGCCCATGTTCAATGACTACATCGAGGCCACCCTGAACAACGTGGGGGGCTGGTCAGCCAACCCGATGGGCGAGATGATGGCAGGCTTTGCACTCTCGAAGTGCTGGCTGACGTCATAATCCGGAAGGCTGCCATGAACTCTTTTGTCTTGAAACTGATTGCCCAGCGCCTGGCGCTGGGTCTCTTGCTTCTGCTGGCCGTGTCGGTGCTGATTTTCGCGGGCACCGAAATGCTGCCCGGCGACGTGGCCCAGTCGATCCTGGGTCAAAGCGCCACGCCCCAGGCCGTCGACAACCTGCGCCGGGAACTGGGCCTCGACCAGCCCGCCTGGTCACGCTACATCGATTGGCTGGGCGGCATTCTGCAAGGCGATCTGGGCACGGCCCTGTCCAACCGTCAGGATATCGCCCAGTCTCTTTGGGGCCGCGCAGGCAACACGCTGTTCCTGGCCTTCTGGACGGCGATCGTTGCAGTGCCGCTGGCCATCCTGCTGGGGCTGGTCGCCGTGCGCTACCAGAGCCGCTGGCCGGACCGGGTGATTTCCGGCTCCACGCTGACCGCCATTTCCCTGCCGGAATTCTTTATCGGCTACCTGCTGATCTACCTGTTCGCCGTCCAGCTCAACTGGTTTCCCAGCGTCTCCACGGTGCATGGCGGCATGAGCCTGGGGGAACGTCTGCACGCCATCGCACTGCCTGCGGCCACGTTAACGCTGGTGATTCTGGCCCACATGATGCGCATGACTCGGGCCGCCATTCTCAACGTCATGCAGTCGCCCTATATCGAAACCGCCGAACTCAAGGGGCTGGGCTCGTTTCGCATCATTGCCCGCCACGCGTTTCCCAACGCCATCGCGCCGGTGGTCAACGTGGTGATGCTGAACCTCGCCTTCCTGATCGTCGGCGTGGTGGTGGTCGAAGTGATTTTTGTCTACCCAGGCATGGGGCAGTACTTGATCGACCACGTCTCGAAGCGCGATGTCCCGGTGGTCCAGGCGGTGGGGCTGATCTTTGCGGCGGTGTACATCGGGCTCAATATGCTGGCCGACATCATTGCCATCTTGACCAACCCACGCCTGCGTCATCCCAAATGACCGGCTGCTTGCCAGGCCACAGTGACCAGACAGGAACGTAATACCATGCCGAAACCCTTAACGCTGCTGAAGCGCATGCCCGTGACCGCGCTGGTCGGGCTGCTGCTGACCTTCAGCTTCTTGATCATGGCAATCTTCGCCCCTTGGCTGGCGCCCTACAGCATGTCCGAGAGCGTCGGCGACATGTGGATGGGCCCGTCTGCCGAGTTTTTGCTGGGCACCGACAATCTGGGCCGCGACTTGCTCTCGCGGCTGATCTACGGTGCCCGTACGACCATTACCATTGCCGCCCTGGCCACGGCGCTGGCCTTTTCGATTGGCTCGGTGCTGGGCATTCTGGCGGCCGTCTATGGCGGCTGGATAGACCAGCTGATTTCCCGAGGGGTCGATATCGTGATGTCGATTCCCACGCTGATCTTCGCGCTGGTGATCCTGTCGGTCATGCCCAGCACCCTTCTCATGTTGATTCTGATCATGGGGGTGCTGGACTCCACGCGCGTGTTTCGTATCTCCCGCGCCGTGGCGGTCAATATCAACGTGATGGATTACGTGGAAGCCGCACGGCTACGCGGTGAAGGCAAACGCTGGATCGTCTTTCGCGAGATTCTGCCCAATGCGCTGACGCCCCTGGTGGCCGAGCTGGGCCTGCGGTTCATTTTTGCCGTGCTGTTCTTGTCGTCGCTGTCGTTTCTGGGCCTGGGGGTACAGCCTCCGGAAGCCGACTGGGGCAGCATGGTGCGCGAAAACCGACAGGGCATCGTGTTCGGCGTTCCCGCCGCCCTGATTCCCGCCGCCGCCATTGCCGTGCTGGCGATTTCGGTCAATCTGGTGGCCGACTGGATCCTGCGCCACACCACTGATCTGAAAGGAGGCCGCAGTGGCTGATACGCTGTTAACGATTCGCAACCTGACCATCGATGCCACGGCCTACCCTCCCGGCGAGCCGCCCCAGGAGATCAACATCGTCAAAGGGGTCGACCTGACGCTGGAGCGCGGCAAGGTGCTGGGGCTGATCGGCGAATCCGGGGCAGGCAAGTCCACCATCGGACTCTCGCCGGCTGGCTATGGCCGGGGCGGCATACGCCTGGGCGGCGAAGTCTGGGTCAACGGCCGCAACATTCTCGACGGCTCGCCCAAGGCGCTGCGCCAGCTGCGCGGCAAAGAGGTGTGCTACGTGGCCCAGTCGGCCGCCGCCGCGTTCAACCCTGCCCATACGCTGATGGAACAGGTCATCGAGACCACCCTGCTCCACGGCCTGGCCAGCCGCAAGGAAGCCGAAGCGCGCGCCGTGGAGCTGTTCCGCCAGCTGGGCCTTCCTGATCCGGAACACTTTGGCAGCCGCTACCCGCATCAGGTCTCCGGCGGCCAGCTGCAGCGGGCCATGACGGCCATGGCGCTGTGCCCCGAGCCAGACCTGATCATTTTCGATGAGCCGACCACCGCACTGGATGTGACGACCCAGATCGACGTTCTGGCCGCCATCAAGCATGCCATCAGCAAGACGGGAGTGGGCGCGCTGTATATTACCCACGACCTGGCCGTGGTGGCCCAAGTGGCGGACGACATCATGGTGCTGCGTCACGGCGCCATGGTGGAGTACGGCCCGACGCGACAGATCATCGAGGCCCCACAAGAGCCCTACACCCAGGCGCTGGTCTCGGTGCGCTCCATCGATCATGCGGCCAAGACGCCGGAAGACACGCCGATCCTGGCCATCGAGCAGGTCAGCGCCGCCTACAGCAACAGTGCAGGCAACGTGCTTCACGAAGTCAGCATGGCGGTCAGCCCTGGCCAGACGCTGGCCATCGTCGGGGAGTCCGGGTCGGGCAAATCGACCCTGGCTCGGGTGATCACCGGCCTGCTGCCGCCCAACCAGGGGCAGGTCAGCTTCCAGTCCCGGGCCCTGCCCAACACCCTGGGCGAGCGCGGCAAGGAGACGCTGCGTGAACTGCAGATGATCTACCAGATGGCCGATGTGGCCATGAACCCACGCCACACGGTGGAAACCATCATCGGCCGCCCGCTGACGTTCTATTTCGGCCTGAAAGGCAAGGCGCGACGCCAACGGGTCATCGAACTGCTCGATGAGATCGAACTGGGAGAAAGCTTCATCGACCGCTACCCCGCCGAGCTGTCCGGGGGGCAGAAACAGCGGGTCTGTATTGCCCGCGCCCTGGCGGCCAAGCCCAAGCTGATCATCTGCGACGAAGTGACCAGTGCGCTCGACCCGCTGGTGGCCGACGGCATTCTGAAGCTGCTGCTGCGTCTGCAGGAAAGAGAGAACGTGGCGTATCTGTTCATCACTCACGACCTGGCCACCGTAAAAGCCATCGCCGACAGTATCGCGGTGATGCACCAGGGCAAGGTCGTCCGCTATGGACAGCGTGATGAGGTACTTGCCCCGCCCTTCGACGACTACACCCAGACGCTGCTGGCGTCGGTGCCGCAAATGAAGCTGGGGTGGCTGGAAGAGGCCATGGCGACCCGCTAGCGAGGTTTTCCCGCTCATTGGCGACTAAAGCAGTGGGCGGGACCCAACAGCCGTTACTCATGACACTGTTATGAGTACTTTACTATTAGCGAAACGGATAATTTCAAAAAAAAGACGTAATCGCTTACGTCATGTCGCTTTTCATTCGGTTTTATTCCGTATTGCAATGCAATATAGGTTGTTAAACTGGCGTGGCTTATTAACCCCTTTCTTCTCATCATTATAAGGATAAACACGCCATGTTGACGTTGCATCATGACCCTGGCCAGCCTCGATGGACTCGTGGCTGGCTTTTTTTGTTAGCGGCTTTACTACTGCTGGCAAGCCCGGCCGCCTTTGCGGTCACGGGCGAGATCGACTTGACCAGTTCTGCCATTGGCTTTTTTGCCGTGGCCATCTTCGTGCTGGCCTATGCGCTGGTCATGGCCGAAGAGAAGATCCACATGCGCAAGTCCAAGCCCGTGCTGGTGGCAGCGGGGGTGATATGGGGACTCATTGGCTGGGTGTACGTCCAGAACGGCATGTCGGAAACGTCGGAATATGCGTTTCGGGTGACGCTGCTGGAGTTCACCGAGCTAATGCTGTTCCTGCTGGTCGCCATGACCTATATCAACGCCATGGAAGAGCGCCGAGTCTTTGATGCACTGCGTTCATGGATGCTGCGTAAAGGCTTCAATTACCGCACGCTATTCTGGTTGACCGGGGGTTTGGCTTTTATGCTTTCCCCGATTGCCGACAACTTGACCACGGCACTTTTGATGTGTGCCGTTATTACTAAAGTGGCAGAAGGCGATAAACGCTTTATCAATCTCGCGTGTATCAATATCGTGGTGGCTGCCAATGCGGGCGGTGCTTTTAGTCCTTTTGGCGATATCACGACACTCATGGTCTGGCAGGCCGGTTTGATCCAGTTTCAGGAATTTTTCATCCTGTTCATTCCGTCGCTGGTCAACTTCCTGATCCCTGCCGTCATCATGAGCATGTTCATCAAGAACCAGAAACCCAACAGTGTCTATGAGGACGTGCAGCTCAAGCGCGGTGCACGCCGCATCATTGCGCTGTTCCTGCTGACCATCACCACCGCCGTCGCCTGCCATACGCTGCTGCACCTGCCCCCGGTACTGGGCATGATGACGGGCTTGGGCTATCTGCAGTTCTTTGGCTACTACCTGCGCCAAAGCCTGCCCCGTTCGCTGGAGCGCAAGCGCGAACGCTACAGCCGCCTGGGCGACAACAAAAAGCTTGAGCAACTGGGCGGCGTGGTGCCCTTCGACGTCTTCAACCGCGTGGCCCGCGCCGAGTGGGACACACTGCTGTTCTTCTACGGGGTGGTCATGTGCGTGGGCGGCTTGGGCTTCATGGGTTACCTGGGGCTACTCTCGGACGCGCTGTACACCAACTGGGACGCTACCTGGGCCAATATTGCGCTGGGTGTCGTGTCAGCCGTGGTGGATAACATTCCGGTGATGTTCGCGGTACTGACCATGCAGCCGGACATGTCCCACGGGCACTGGCTGTTGATCACGCTGACCGCCGGGGTCGGGGGCAGCCTGCTGTCGATTGGCTCGGCGGCGGGCGTGGCCGTCATGGGCCAGGCACGCGGCTACTATACCTTCATGGGGCACCTGCGCTGGGCGCCGGTCATCTTGCTGGGCTACATTGCCAGCATCATCGTGCACCTGTGGCTCAACGCAGGCAGCTTTTCGGTATACGGCTGAGCACTGACGGCCTGCCCACCGTTCTGGCAACGCCCACCCCTCCATGGGGTGGGCGTTTTGCTGTGGTGGGCGTTTCACTGGGGTAGGCGCTTTGAGACGAAGGCTTGCGCGCGCTCGGCTAGTAGGACTCGAACAGGTACTCGATCGGTGTAGGACGACCAAACAGGTAGCCTTGATAGCGGTAGCAGCCGTGCCCTTTCAGCCAGTCCAGCTGCTCTTTTTTCTCCACACCTTCGGCGACCACGGTCAGCCCGAGGCTGACCGCCAGAAGGATCGTGGTATCGACGATGGCGGCATCGGTCTTGTCGGTCAACAGCTCACGAATAAAAGACTGATCAATCTTCAGCTCATCCAGAGGCAGACGTTTCAAGTAGCTCAGGGAGGAGTAGCCGGTGCCGAAATCATCCAGCGCAAAGCGAATCCCCTGGGCCCTCAATTTGAGCATGGTGTTGCGCACTCGCGTGGGCTCTCGCATCAGCAGGCTTTCCGTTACTTCCAGCACCAGCCGCCCCGGCGGCGCCTGGGTTTCGGCCAGCAGGGCTTCCACGTTGCGCACGAACTCCGGCTGCTGGAACTGCACCGAGCTGACGTTCACAGAGACGGTCAGCGACGCGTAGGAAGGCTGATTCGACCACTTGGCCAACTGCTCGCATGCACATCGCAAGACCCAGTAGCCAATGGGCACGATCAAGCCGTTTTCTTCAGCCAGCGGAATGAACGTGCCTGGCGACACCCAGCCGCGCTGGGGATGGTACCAGCGCAACAGCGCTTCCACGCCGGTCGTCACTCCCTGATGATCCACCTGTACCTGATAATGCAGCGCCAGTTCCTGACGCTGCAACGCCTGGTGCAGATCGCCTTCCAGGCTCGCCCGCTCCAATACGCTGGTCTGCATGTCCACATTGAAGAAACGCAGCGTATTGCCCCCGGATGATTTGGCCTGCTGCAGCGCCATGTCGGCCTGTTGCAACACCCCGTTCATGGGGTTGCCAGCGCCATCGAAGAGGGCGATCCCCACGCTGGCCGTGATCGGTAGCGCTCGGTCATTGCGCAACTGTGAAATGGTGTCCAGCAACTGCCGAGCCACGCGCTCGACGTAGGAAGCAGCCTCATGCTGCTGCTCGCCAAGCCGATTGATCAGAATCACGAACTCATCACTGCTGAAGCGTGCCAAGATCGCATCCTGAGTCAACCGCTGCTGCAGGTTTTCTGCCACGTTGACGAGCAGCTGGTCACCGCTGTCGTGGCCCTGTATGTCGTTGACCAGCCGGAAATTGTCGAGGTCCACGATCAGCAGGGCGCTGTAGCCCCCAGAAGTGCTGTGGGTGGCTTCGGCCAGTGATTCGAGCAGCAGGCGACGGTTGGGCAAACCGGTCAAGGCGTCATAAAACGCCAGATGGTGGGTACGCGACTGCATCTCCAGGTAATCGGTCAGCTCGGTGGAAATACCGCACAGGCTGGGCGCTTCTCCCGGAGACATGACCAGCGGCATTTTGACCGACAGGAAGGTACGCACACGCTCTTCCCCCTGGAGCACGTTATGCTCTTCGACCGTCGTTTTCTTGCCTGTCGCCAGCACCTGACGGTCTACCTCGGCCATTTCTGCTGCGCTGGCCGCATCGAAAAAGGCATCGTCCCCCTGGCCGACGATCTGATCGACCGGCCGAGCAAACAGGTCACAGATCTGATGGTTCACATAGCGGTATTTGAGGTCAGGGGTCTTGATGTAGATATAGGCATCCACGCTATCCAGAATACTGGTCAGCATATGCTCGTGAGTAGAGAGCTGCTGCCGGTTGAGGCTCTCCCGTCGCCGCAGCAGGACATTGCCCGCCAGCGCTATCACCAATACCACGATCAACACGCCACCCAGCCACCATAGCCAACGTGGCGCCAAGGGTGCAGGCAGGCTGTGGGCGCGCCAAGCGCTCAGCGTCTCGTAGTACGTCGACGCAGCGTCGTTTTTCCACTCCACCAGGGTGGCGTCGATGCGCTCTAGAATGTGGCTGTCCAGACTAGGCGAGGCGGCATAAAAGAGCCGTGAAGGCTGGAAAATGATCGGCGTTTCACGCAAACCATAGTCATTGGCTCGCCAGTCGCCAAACAGATGATTGGAGGCCACCAGATCGGCATCCCCCAGCGCCACTGCCTGAAAACCCGCTGCGAAACTATCCACCGGCAGCCACATGACGTCGATGTCGAAGCGCTGCGTCACGGTCAACAGATAGCTCTGCTGGATGGAGCCCTCCACCACCGCAACACGCTGTTGTTCGAGGTCCAGAATGGCCTCGACGCGGCTGTCGCTGGGCTGATAGAGCTGTGACCAACTGTGCATGACGGGCTCGGCATGAAAGGCGAAGCGCTGGGCACGCTCTTCGCTCCACGCCAAGTCCGGCAACAGGTCGATGGCATCCTGCTCCAGCAGCGTCAGGCACTGTTGAAAATCACACGGGACGCTTTCCAGCTGCCACTGCTCTTTCAAGGCCATTGCCGAGAGCAGCTCACCCAGCACACCACGCAATTGCCCCTGGTCGTCCGTAAACAGTTTAGGCGGGTTGTGATAAACCCCGACACGCAGCATTTCTGCGGCCACCGCTGGAGATGCCATACCGAACAGCACCACCATCAGAAAACCTTGGTAAACGGCCTGTCTAGCACGCCCATCGACGTTGCGCAGCATGGCAGCGGTCACTCACCGGGCATGGTCAGTGGCCCTGCGCGTTCCACGACCCGTTGCCAGGCCGGGTCCTGCTGAATACGTGCCACGAAGGCGGTAATCGCCGGAAAGGCATCCAGCGATTGGGTGGCGGCCACAGCCTGCATGGGAAAGCTCATTTGAACGTCCGCACCGCTCGGGAACTCACCGGCAAAATTGCCGTGGGCCTTCAAGTGCGACTCGATCATGCCAAGATGTTGTTTCAACTGTGGTTGCAGGAAGCGTTTTTGAACAGTGCCGCTAATACCCTGGGCAATGGGTCTGACGAACCAGGGCGATTGTTTAGGAATTTGACTAAAGATCAATCCCATCACCAACAGCGGCATTAAAGAGCCTTCGGCATAATGCATCCAGTAACGATAATTAACCCACTCGTTACTGTCCTCCGCCGAGGGCTGGAAACGTCCTTTTCCGTATCGGTTGACCAGATAATCGATGATTGCCCCCGACTCGGCGACGATCAGTTCGCCATCGGTAATCACGGGTGATTTGCCCAACGGGTGCACTTTTTTAAGCGCATCAGGGGCTTGCTGTGTTTTCGGATCGCGCTGATAGACCTCGATGTCATACTCCAGCTCGAGAGCCTCCAACAGCCACAAAATTCGGTGAGAACGTGATTTTTCCAGGTGATGTACGCGGATCATGACTACTCCATAAGGCGATTTGGTACTCAGCGTTTAGGCTGGTGCCAGCATCCATTGACTGCACGCGTTAGCTTGATGATTTCAGCTTAGCACTATTGCAGCGTTGAACCCCATCGAGACATCGGAGCACTGAGAATATTTAGCACGTCTTTGCGAAAAGCGTCTTTCAGCGCATTTTAGAAAAAACTTAATCACCTGTTTTTAATTATAATAAATCACTAAAAACAGTGGTCACAAGAATCGCCACGAGTCATGTCCTGTACTGTTGCCACATACGGTGAATCACATCCATCGGTGACCATTTTCCCTGCAGCCAAGGCGCCAGCAACCGCGTTGAAAGCGGAATAAAGACAAATACCATCACGGGCGTCAGCACCAGCGTACTGAGCAACACGCGTGGAATCAGCGCCCACTCGGCCAGCAGGCCACCAAACAGCCAGTGAAACAGCAATGAGACAGGAAAAAATGCCAGCCAGACGGCGACGGCTTGTTTCCAACGCGGGGGCGCAGCGCCATTGGGGGCCACGTTGAACCAGCTATCCAGACCGGTAGCGCGGTGCTCGTGAGGTGCATCGTAGAGCCCTTTGCCGCGCTGCAGCCAGGCATGGCGCGAAGCGGAGTGCTCCCAGGAAGCGAGTCGCGCTGCGCTTTCGAAACGGAAAATGATCTGATATTCGTCATCGTCCTGGGGCGGTGCCAGCACCCCTGAGCCCAGATAGCCCGGAAAGTCGGCAGCCAGCTCACGGCCTTCGTTGAGCCAACGGATGAAGTCCTGATAGCGGCCATTGGCCACGCGACGCGCCACCATCAAGGTGACAGGTGAGGTAGACATGGGTGATCTCCTGATAAGTAGGCAACCACTGCCGGGTAGGCGGGTTGCAGGCATTCAGGTGGGTACGCCTGAAGCACACGGCTACATTATAGAGAGAAAACCCCACGGGCACAGCTAGGCATGCGGTGCCAGAGGCACAATATCGTGGAATTTACCCTGATCGGTAAAGAACAGTCGAAACACGCCATTCACGCCGTCACGTCCCACTACGCGGCGCAATGCAGTGGCCGGGAAGATCACCCAGCGGCCATCCACGCTGCGCGCGCGCACGTTGTCGTACTGCCCTTCGTAATGGGCTAGGCATTCGGCTGCCGTCAAATGGATCATCACGTCAATGGAAGGCATGGCGTTGCGTAATCGAGTAGTGTCGCTGATACTGCATCATACTGGATACGATCATCATATCGGTAACTGCTCATGGATCTTTCATCACTCGGCGCTTCCTACAGCGCCACGCTCTGGCCTTCGCCGACCCTGCCCAACGCCAGGGTCGCTGCCGACTCTCAAGCACAGCGCGCAAACGATGCCGACGAGGAAGCTGCCAGCGATGAAACGACCCCGGCAACGGCAGGCCCCACTCGCCCAGACGGCACCCCGCTGGAACCCGAAGAGATCCAACAGCTGGAGCAGCTCAAACAGACCGACCGCGCGGTGCGCCAGCACGAAATGGCACACCAAACCGTTGGTGGGCCTTATACGGGAGGCGCCACCTACGAGTACGAAATCGGCCCTGATGGGCAGCGTTATGCGGTCGCGGGCGAAGTGTCCATCGACTATGGTCCGGTGCCGGGCGACCCCCAGGCCACCATTGAAAAAATGCAGACCGTTATCGCTGCCGCCCTTGCACCCGCCGACCCATCTCCCAAGGACCTTCAGGTGGCCGCCCAGGCACGTCAGTACCTGCTGGAAGCCCGCCTTGAAGCTGCCCGAGAGCAAAGCGAGATGAACCAGGCCCGAGGGGGCGAGCCCAGTGATCCGACCGAGCCCATGCCCCCATCCTCCGAGCAGGCCGCCTGAGCCACCTGCTTCACTGCAGGCGGCTCAAACCATGCCAGTCATCGCGTAGCGGCCACTGCTCAAGCCAGCCCGGCAGCGCTTCGGGCGGCATCGGCCGAGCGATACCATAGCCCTGGGCCAGCTCGCAGCCCAATACCATCAGCGCCCTGGCATGTTCGAGGGTTTCGACCCCCTCGGCCAGCATCGGCCGCTGGAAGCGGTTGGCCATGTAGATGACGCTTTCGACGATCGCCATGTCATCGTGATCCACCAGCATGTCACGCACGAAACTCTGATCGATCTTGATCAAGTTGACCGGCAGTTGACGCAGATGCGTCAGCGATGAGAATCCGGTGCCAAAATCATCGATCGCAAAGCTGACGCCCAGTGCTTGGCAGTGTGCCATGGTTTTCAGCGCGGCGGTCACATCATGCATGGCCGCGCTTTCCAGCACTTCGAGCTTCAGCAACGCAGGCGAGACGGAAGGATAGCGTGCCAACAGCGCTGCCAGACGCTGGCTGAACTGGCTGGTCAGCAGGTGTGCGGGGCTGATGTTGACGTTGATGGGCAGGACGATGTTGGCCACTTGCCAGCTCGCCAACTGGCGCAGTGCCTGCTCGATCACCCATTCACCCAGGTCGATTTCCAGCGGTGTAGCATCGATGGCGGGCAGGAACTGCCCCGGCGACAGCAGCCCGCGTTCGGGATGTTGCCAGCGGATCAATGCCTCCACGCCGACGACCTGACCACTGCGCATGTCCACCTGGGGCTGATAGTGCAGTCGCAGCTCATCGTGGGTCAGGGCATCCATAAAACGCTGGCGCTGCTCATGGCGGACTTGCAGCAAACGGTCGTGATGAGGGTCGAAAAAGTGATAGGTATCGCGCCCGCGCTGCTTGGCGCGATACATGGCCTGGTTGGCGTGGCGCAACAGCACATCCCCCTGCACATGATCATGGGGGTAACGGGTGATGCCCAGGCTCGCGGTCAAGTAAACGGTTTGCCCTTCGATCATCAGCGGCTGACGAATGGAGGCCAGCAGCTTCTCGAAAAACACGTCATCGACCCCATGATGCAGCAGCAAGACGAACTCGTCGCCCCCAATGCGGGCCAGCACGTCATCACCGAACAGCAAGTGGCTGAGGCGCTGCGCAAATGCCGACAACAGCTCGTCCCCCACCGGAAGACCAAGACGCTCGTTGATGAGTTGAAAGTGGTCGATATCCAGTGAGCATACCGCCAGCGTCTGCTGCTGGTTTTCCGCGTGCTGAATCGACTCCTGAATCAGTTGCGTCAACAGCTGCAGGTTGGGCAAACCGGTCAAGGCATCGAAATAGACTTCGCGGTTGAGGTGCCGCGCATGGGCAGGAATGGCCGACAAGTCGGCCAGCACCATGACATGGTGATCCACCCGACCCTGGGTGTCGCGGACGCGATTGACCGACATCATGCCGGGATAAAACTGACCATCATGGCTGCGGTAGCTGACCTGGCTTTTGCTGCGATCACGTAGCTGCAGCTCTTCACGCATCAAACGTACGCTGCGGTGGTCGTCCAGCGGCAGGATACTGAACGTTTCCGGGGTCTTGCCCCGCACATCGTCCAGCGCCAACCCCGTGAGCTCACTGAACGCCGGGTTCACCTCCATCACGCGGTTATCGGCATTGGTGATGATAATGGCTTCATTGGCATAGCGAAATGCCGACTCGCTGGGCGAGGCAGTGTCTTGTGTATCCAGCGTGGACATTGCCACGCGCCACGCCGAGGCTTGCGCATGGGCAGACGTAGCGGTGTGAGGCAAAGACTGCTCCTTTGGGTCATTCAAGGGCGGGCACATGCGTCTCTGCTCTCCTCGTCTAAACAGCGTTAATTTAATGACTTTTCGCCATATTAACACCGTCTTGCCCGCTATGTTCCTGGCGGCAACAGCACTCTATCAACGCGCGTGCCGGCATCCGCAAAGGCAGCGTGTGATTCCCGGAGCCTTTTCGGTTGCTGCTAGGGCGCCAATGAGGCCGCGCCCAGAAAGCGCTGCTGCCAGTAGTCGATATCCAGCGGAACGCTGACCACGGCACGGCCACTGCCCGGGGCATGGATCATCTGGCGATTACCGCCATAAATGCCCACGTGGGTGGCCTTGCTGCCCTCGCCAAAGAACAGCAGATCGCCCGGGCGGGGGGCATCGACACGAGGCAGAGCGCGGTACTGGCCGTCCGCCGTGCGGGGCACACGCAGCCCGGCCGCGCGGTAGGTCATTTCGACCAGGCCAGAGCAGTCCAGACCATCCGGTGAGTTGCCGCCAAAGCGGTAAGGAATGCCGATGGATTGCTGGGCATAAGAGAGAATCAGCGCACGCTCCAGTGACATGCCCCCTTGCACGGGAGGCTTTGCAGGGGGAGCCACGTCCTTGCTGGCACAACCGGCCAGTACTAACAGCAGGGCCAGAGACAGGAGGGAATAAACACGGGCAAACGGCATGGGGCACTCCTGAGAAGCCTCGATAGGGTGACTCTATCATGGCCCAGGTCACGCGTGCCCGCTAGCCGCCTATACGGGAGAGCATCCGAAAGGGCTTATCAGGCAACGCATCTCAGCGCCCGATCCACTCCACGAAGGTCGTTTCGCCCAGCGCATGGCGCTCGTGGCGTAGTCGACTCATGGCGGCGTAAGGCAGGTCCATCACCAGCCCGTGGGTCAGCGGCTGGGCAATCACCTGACGCAGCAGCGCATTGCAGACGAACAGATGCGCCACCACCAGCACGTGCTTGCCCGGCGGGCGGCTCAGCAGGCGCTGCCACGCTTCACTCACCCGGGCATCCAGCGCCGCCAGGCTTTCCCCTTCCGGCGGCGCTGCCGTGGTGGGATCGTGCCAGAAGGCGTTCATCAGCGCGTGCCCCTCCTCGGCAAACACCTGGTCATGGGTCTTGCCTTCCCAGCGTCCCAGATAGAGCTCGGCCAGGTCATCGTCCACCTGCACGGGCAGGTCGAACTCCTCCCCCAACCACAAGGCAAACTCATGGCAGCGCGCCAGGGGGGAACTGACGATGGCATCGAACGGCGGCCTGCCATCGACCGTGTGACGCATCACGGCCGCCGTGGCCTGCTGCCAACCGGTTTCGCTGAGGGGGTGGTCGGTGCTGCCGCGCAGCATGCGGCCACCCAGTGGCTCACCGTGGCGCATCAGGTCGATGGTCATGATGTCGGCATCAGGAAAGCGCATGGTATCTCCCGGTCAGATGATGGCGTGGCGCACGCGGGCAGAGACCCACTCGGACACCAGCACGGTGGCAAAGATCAGCACGAAGATGACGCTGACCTGATTCCAGGCCAGGCTGTTGATCGAGGCGTTGAGCTGCAGCCCGATGCCGCCTGCGCCCACCAGCCCCAGCACCGTGGACTCACGAATGTTGATATCCCAGCGGTACACGCTGATACCGGCGAACGCGGGCATCACTTGGGGCAACACGCCGTAGTTCATCACCTGCAGGCGGCTCGCCCCGGTAGCGCTGATGGCCTCGACGGGCGTGGGGTGGATCTCTTCGATGGCTTCATAGAGCAGCTTGCCCACGAACCCAATGGAGCGTAGCGCAATGGCAATGATGCCCGCCAGCACGCCGGGGCCGAGAATGGTCACCAGCAGCATCGCCCAGATCAGTGAGTTGATGGAGCGTGACGAAACGATGATGGTCAACGCCAGGCTGCGCACCAGCGGGTGGGGCGTCGTGTTGCGAGCCGCCAGAAAAGCCACCGGAAACGCCATGACGATGCCCAGCGCGGTGCCTAGCGTGGCGATGTTGAGGGTGTCCCACATGGGCTTCCAGAGGACGCTGGCATACTCCCACCGGGGCGGCATCATGCGGTTGATCAGGTCACTGCCCTGGCGGCCAGCATCTTCCACGAACACCCACATGGTGTTGTCGGAGATCACTTTCCAGCAGAGCAGGAAAAGGCAGATACCTGCCAGCCAGGCCACATACTGGAGCCACTGGGCACGGGTGGTGCGCCGCTGCCACTGCGGCACGCCTTGGGGGGAACTCGAAACGGGCATGGAAATTTCCTTTACGGGTTAAGGCATCGCAGCGCTACTGGGTCCAGCGGCGCACATGGCTGGAGGCGTATTCACTCATCAGCACGATGGCAATGATGATCAGCAGGATCGCCGCCGAGGTGCCGTATTCGTAACGGCTCAGCGAGGTGTTCAGCGTGGCGCCAATGCCCCCCGCACCGACGATGCCGATCACTGACGATTCACGGAAATTGATGTCCAGACGGTACATGGAGAGCCCGATCAAGCGCGGCATCACCTGCGGCTGCACCGCATGGTTCATGGTTTGCCACCAGCTTGCCCCCGTGGCACGCACCGCTTCGACCTGTTTCCAGTCCAGGTCCTCGATATCTTCTGCCAACAGCTTGGCCATGAAACCGATGGTGGCGAAGGCCAGCGTCAGCATGCCCGCAAACGGCCCGAAGCCGAACATCACCACGAACAGAATGGCGATGATGATCTCCTGAAACGTCCGCGAGATGGCAATGATGCCGCGGCACAGGGTATAGATGGGCAGCGGGGCAATGTTGCGTGCCGCGCCCAGTCCTACCGGGATCGCCAGCAAGACGCCGATCACGGTGGAGGTCAGCGTCATGGTCAGGCTTTCCATCAACCCGGCGATGATGTCGTTCTGGCGGCTGAGGAAATCGGGCTGCAAAAAAGCCCCTAGAAAGTTGAGCGCTCGACCGGAGCCTTCCGCCACCCGCGCCCAGTTGACCTGCACCGACGACAGCGCCAGCACCAGATACACCACCACACCGATGGCCAGGCCCCAGCGCAGCCGTGGGTTTTCGATCAGCGGCAAACGCCGCCACTGACCCTGGCGCGCAGCTTGCTGGCGCGCCGTGGCGTCTGCCGTGCTCATAGCGCGCCTCCATTGGCGACCTGGGCGAGCGGCCGCGCGTCATGGTGTGCTTTGGCTGCCGACGTGGGCGCTGCCGATGTGGGCGCAAGGGCTACCTGCGATGGCTCATCTTCTTCGTCGGCGGGCTCGGGCGTGGTGTCCCAGTCCTCTTCCCCATAGATGGTGGTGAGGATCTCGCTGGTGAGTTCGCTGGGCTTGCCGTCGAAGACGATTTGTCCGGCACGCAGGCCCACGATGCGGTCGGCAAACTGCTGCGCCAGAGCCACGTCATGAATGTTGATGATGGCCGCCAGCTCGCGCTCGGCGCACAGCTCGCGAATCAGACGCATGATTTGGCGCGAGGTTTTGGGGTCCAGGCTGGCGGTGGGTTCATCCACCAGCAATAACTTGGGGCTTTGCAGCAGTGCGCGGGCGATGCCGACACGCTGGCGCTGGCCACCCGACAGCGCATCGGCGCGCTTGTCGATGGCATGGGGCAAGCCCACCCGCTCCAACAGACGAAATGCTTCAGCAACGGCTTCCTGGGGGTAGCGGCGCAAGAAGCTGCGCCAGAAGCCGACATAGCCCAGTTGGCCCGACAGCACGTTTTCCATGACGGTCAGCCGGTCCACCAGGGCGTATTCCTGAAAAATCATGCCCATGGAGCGACGTGCGTGACGCAGGCGGCTGCCCGACAGTTTGGTCAGTTCGGTCTCTTCCAGGCGGATACTGCCCTGGCTGGGTTCCACCAGACGATTGACGCAGCGGATCAGGGTACTTTTGCCTGCACCCGATGGCCCAATCAGCGCCATCACCTGGCCTTTGGGCAGCGATAGGTGAATATCGGTCAGCGCGCGGTCGCCCGTCGGGTAACGCTTGCCAACACCAGTGAGTGTCAACATGGGGAATGCCTCGTTTGCTTGTCGCTCAAAACGTTCAACTGACTCGACCCCATAACGCGTCGGCCAGAAGGTTGCCCTCCTGGCCGACAGGGTCACGCAGCGCTGGAATCAATCGCAGTCGTAAGTGACGCCATTGGCATCGGCAATGGTGCGGATGACCGACCAGTGCTCTTCATAGCTGATGGGAATGAACTGCGCTTCGCCTGAGTTCTCGAACTCCGCCTGCAGGGCGGTGCCTTCCCAGTCGTAGCTGAAGAACGCATCCTGAATCTGCTGCTGCAGTTCGGGCGTCAGGTTGTGGGCGGTGCCGTATGCCGTGGTGGGGAAGGTTTCGGAGGTGTAGATCACCTCGTAGTCACCCTCGTTGATGACACCCCGTGACAGCATGCGATGGGCAACGGAGTTGGCAATGGCCGCCGCATCGTAATCCTTGTTGATGACGCCCAGGATGGAGTTGTCGTGGGAGCCGGAGAAAGCCGTCTCGAAGTCATCACCGGCTTCCAGACCGTACTCGGAGCGCAGCAGCGCGGACGGTGCGCGGAAGCCCGAATTGGACGTTTCGGAAGTGAAGGCCAACTGACGACCCTGCAGGTCTTCCATGCCGTCGATACCGCTACCGGGGTAGGTGATGATCTCCATTTCGTAACCGTAGCTGCCATCTTCGGCCGCCATGATGGCGAAGGGACGGAAGCCGCCACAGTTGACCGCTACCGGTACGCCACCGGTGTTGAAGCCCGCCACGTGCAGACGGCCAGCGCGCAGCGCTTCCTGCTGGGCAGCATTCGACTGCACCGGGAAGAACTGAACGCGTTTACCCGTCGCTTCGCTCAGGTGATCCAGGAAACCCGCCCATACGTCGGCGTAGACCGCCGGGTCTTCAACCGGCGTGTAAGCAAAGACCAGCGTGTCCGGATCGACCAACCGAGACTCATCGCTGGGGATATCGGCCACCATGTCGCCATCGTTGTCCACGTAGCGTGAGGAGAGGTCGGCAGCCGCATTCATCGCACTGAAAGCGAAGGCACTGGCAACGGCAGCACTGATCAGAGTGCGCGAGAGTGACACGGTAGAGAGACGAGAGGATTGCATGGATCACCTAACGGGGTAGTAAGAGGTGGATGTATCCTGACGCCCCAAGATGACAGCGGCGGGTCTGGCGGGTGACAACTTCGTGACGTCTACATGACACCCGTATGAACGACCTGCCGCTTTGTCGGCTCACTGCTCCACGCAACAGCCACGCCGTTCCACGAACAGGCTGTTCCCGGCAATCTTCTTCGCCTGGTGCTTGAGTTCGGAGAGTTGGCTGGCAATGTCCAGGGCCTTGCAGTGGCCCGGGTCACTGATGGGCTTGACGGCTACCGACACGCTGACGAAAGGAAAAAAGCTGACGCCTCCCTGACGGCTTTCGATGGAAAGCCCGCCTCTCTGGCGGTCCTCTTCCTCGTAGAAACTCGGGGCCATGACCTCGAAGGAGGCCAGAATCTGCTGGCACACGCTCTCCCAGTGCTCCAGCGGTAACAGCATCATGAAGTCGTCGCCACCGATATGCCCGATGAAGCCCCCCGCGCTTTCCACCTGAGCCTGCAACAGCCGCGACAGCGAGATGATCACATGGTCTCCGCGGGCATAACCGTAGGCATCGTTGAACGCCTTGAAGTGATCCAGATCCACGTAGGCAGCGGCAAAGCCATTGCCCTGGCTCAGATAGGCCGTGAGGGTTTCATTGATCAGGATGTTACCGGGCAGCCCGGTGAGCGGATTGGCATGGCGCGCCTGACGCACCTGGATGGCGGTAATCTCGCGCAGCAAATCGACGATATTGCCCATACCCAGATACTGCCCTTCGCCATCGACGATGACGAAGTCCTCCTGTTCGATGTCGCGGCTGTCGGTCAGCTGCTGGCTCAGCGTTTCCAGGGGCATGTCGGCGGCGGCCACCAGCATCTTGCGATCGGCGATGTCCAGCACGCAGCGCTTGGCGTACAGCGAATGGCTATAAGGGTTGGTGAACAGCGTCAGGAACCCGTTGCGCCGCACCACGGCAATGGGCACGCCCTGTTCGATCACGGCCACGCAGCGCAGATGCGGCGTTTCACGAAACCGTTCCGCCAACGTGGGCACTGACACACTGGGCGCCACGGCCTCCACGCTGCGCAGGATGGTATGCGCCGTACGCCCGGCGGGAGTTTTCAATTGCGTGGTGGCGGGCAGCAGCGTATTGAGCTGAACAGGCGGCTGAACACTGGGACGTGCGAAGTAGAACCCCTGCAACAGCGCCAATCCACGGTCCAGCTCCCACAGGCACAGGTGCTCTGCCGCGGTTTCGACCCCTTCTGCGATGAGCTGGCAGTCGAGGCTTTTGGCGACGTCCAGTATCGAGCGCAGAAACTCCCGCTTGGCGGGCTCCTGATCGATGCCGGAAATGAAATGGCGGTCCAGCTTGACGAAATCCGGGCGCAGCTCCGCCCAGTGGCGCAGGCTGGAGTGACCGGCCCCCAGGTCATCCAGGGCCACCTGAAACCCCATGTCGCGGTAGTGGGCCACCGCCTGGCGCATCAGGTCGTAATCGTGGATGGGCACGTGCTCGGTCAGCTCGATCACCACCCGCTCCGGCGGCAGGCCACTCTCCTGAATGAAGCCCAGCGTCAGCCCCTCGCGGAAATCACGCTCGACGATGGTCAGCGGCATGACGTTGAGGAACAGCAGCCCTGGGAGAGCGAGTTCGGCAAAACGGCGAATGGCGAGCCGTCGGCAAAGCAGATCCAGCTCCACCAGCAGACCTGCCTGGGTCGCCACGTCGAACAGCCTTAGCGGTGAATGCAACGGAGAGGTGCTGGGGCCACGGATCAGCGCTTCGTAGCCATAAATGGCCTGCTGATTGGCATCGACAATGGGCTGAAAAAGTACGTGCAGCTCTTCTGCCGCGATAATCTGGTGAAGCCACTGGGTTTCTTGTGAGGTCATGTGCCTGCTGCCCTGTCAAACGTCAACGATCCCTATGACTTGTCAACTCCATCAGGAAGGTGCCAGGGCAGCAAGCGTGCGTCATTTACATGACATTTTCATGACGAACCACCGGTGGGCGCCTTCATGCCGGGGATGTCCGGCGGCGGAAACACCGCGTCGCCACCGCGGGCATCCAACTGACGAATATCGGTGGGACGCCCGTTCTCGTCGAGACTGACCAGGCCTATCCCGCTGGCATTCCACAGCCGCTCGCCAGCGCTGGCCTGCTCGGGGTCCCGAGGGTAGATGCTGAGCTTGCGCCGCTGGGTAAACCAGTTGAGCGGCGACAGCGGTGCGTATAGCCAACGATTGAGCCGGTCGAAGGTATCCAGCAGCCGCCGAGGGAAGGTGTTTTTCACGCCGCTGGAAGTGATCTGCCACAGATGCGGGGCCTGCTCCTGCCCGCGTACGACGATGTCGTAGGCAAAGGAGTAGTGCACGTCGCCCGACAGGATCACGTAGTTGCCGGGTGTCTTGGAGTGCCGCCAGATGTGCAGCAGCACGCTGGCGGCACCGCGATGGGCCATCCAGTTTTCGGCATCCACCATCAACGGCTTGCCAGCCAGGGTAAACAGCTTTTGAATGCCCTCGATCAGCTTGACCCCGAACATCGGGGCAGGCGAGACGATCACCGCGCTGGGGGTGCCCAACAGCGCCTGCTGCATCTCCATGAGCGCCTCCCAGTCCATCAGCCCGGAGGGCCGTTTGGGGTTGCGCTCACTGCGCCAGCGGCGCGTACGGGTATCGAGCACGATCAGCGCGGGGGCGCCTGGCACCTGAAACTCCCACCCTTGAAAGCGCAGAAGCCGCTCGATCACGCTGTCCTGGGCCTGGGGGTTCAAGGTGCCCGACCCATCGAACAACGTACCGACCTGATGCAGCAGCGGGTTGAGTTTGTCCGGGGCATTGCCCCACCCTTGGCAAAGCAGGTAGGCCACCAGCGCGTTGCCAATGATGCGCTTGGAGAACGGATGCCCATAAGCACAGCGCTCCCAATCAGCGGTCAGGTTCCAGTCATCGGTGACGTCGTGATCGTCGAAGATCATCAGGCTGGGCACGTGGGCCATCAGCCGCGCGCACTGGGGCAACCCTGCCACGAAGGCATCGATGACCGCCTGTTCGGTACGGTACGCTTCGGCCTCCTGCTCGGCCAGCTCGGGAGGCGTGGGCGCAATGATCTGCCAAGGAGTCGGCGACCAGACCAGGCAATACATGGCCAGCATTTCGGCAAGGGTCATCAGGTGGTTCTGGGCGTGCGCCGAGGTGAACACCGGCTTTTTCACCCCGCCGAAGAAACGCTCGCGCAGGGCCGCGTTACTGGTGACATCCGGCAGCAGCGACTCGCGATGATAATAGGTTTCGGGAGCCGCATAGAGCGCCTGGCTATCGTTCACCGTGGCCCCTTCCAACTGCTCATCGGCCAGCCCCAGCCGGGCGATGAGTGCATGCACGGCGCGCAGGGTGGGGCCTGCCACGTCATCCACGTAGACCTGGTCACCGGTCATCAATAGCCAGGCAGGCCACTCGCCAGGGGCTTCCTGGCGCTCGGCCAGCCAGGCATCGGCACGCACCAAACCATCGGGGCTGTCGTGGTGGGGCTTGCGGCAGGAGCCGTGCATCAGGCGGTGGTGACGCGATGCCAGCACAAAGGCCGGGTAGGCCTGCCCGGCGTGACATAACCACGGTGCCCACTCGGGAAGGCGCTGCCATGCGCCCTGGTGGCTCTGTACCTGCAGGTCGTAGGCGATGCGTGTATCGGTGGGCAGTGCTCTGGGCAAGCTCAGGTCGATGCAGTACAGGTAGGCCCGCTCGCCGATGGCCACACATTGGTGATCCTGGCGAGACAGTGGGTAGGTTTGCTGGTCGGGGGTGTCCGGAAACAGAACCAGCTGGAGAGCCAGCGGTCGCGTGGCCACCAGCCACATCACCAGGCGTGACGGCGACAAGCGACGCAGCAGCGGACCCACCAGTACGTCAGGCAGTGTTTCGGTGACGTCGATCATCGTTGCTCCTTCAGGCCCGCGCGGCCAGCACGGGTAGTTCGATCACCACCTCCAGCCCGCCCTGTTCGGCGCGCTGCAGGCGCATCTGCCCACCATACAGGGCCACCAGATCGGCCACGATGGCCAGCCCCAGCCCACTCCCGGAACGCTGCTCATCCAAGCGCTTGCCGCGCTGCACGGCCTCCTGGCACTCCTCGGCGGTCATGCCGGGGCCGTCATCGCTCACCGTCAGCCTCAATACGCCTTGCTGCGCCTGAAAGCTCACATGCACCGTCTGGCTGGCCCAGCGCAGGGCATTATCGAGCAAATTGCCCACCATCTCCTGCAGGTCCTGGTCGTCCAGGTGTACCCGCATCTGGCTATCCACAGTCTGCGTCAGGGTGATATGCCGCCGCTGGGCAAGACGCGCCAATCCGCTCATCAGCGGCGCCAGGGTGGCCTGCAGGTCAATGGCGGCGAAGCGCCCGCTGTCCCCGGCCGCCGAGGCCCGGGCCAGGTGGTGACGCACCGCATTGTCGATACGCGAAAGCTCTACGTCCCAAGTGGCTCGGCTGTCGCTGGGCAGCTGCTTCACCAGCAGACGCATGACGCTGAGCGGCGTCTTGAGGGCGTGGGCCAGATTACCCGCCGTATAGCGACCGCGCTCGATCAGCCGCTGGTCGCGCGCCAATACGGCGTTCATGGAGCTGGCCAGGGTGGCCAGCTCTTGCGGCAGTCGGGTATCCAATTGTTCGGCACGGCCCTGCTCCACGTCGCGCAGGTTGGCATTCATGCGCCGTAACGGCGCCAACCCCCAACGCACCTGGAGCGCCAGCACCCCCAGCAACACCGCGCCAAGCCCCAGCAGGCCTAGCCACAGCATGCGCTGGAAGGCCTGGATTTCAGCCACCAGGGCATCGTCACGGGCGGCCACGCTGACGTGCAGCGGCGATTCCAAAGGCGCCAGATAGATATCCCGCTCCACCACTCGCAACTGCTGCCCTCTAGGCCCTGGCAAGGTCCGTGCAGACACCTGTTCGCTGTGGGTCACGGGCAGCCGCTGATCCCATAGCGAGCGCGACGCCACCGTGTGCTGCTCGCTGTCGGTGATCTGCCAATACCAGCCTGAAAACACGTATTCGAAGCGGGGGTCGCCCAAGGCACGTTCATAGCGCAGCTGTTGGCTCAGTGGGTCGTAGGCAACACCGGCAATGATCACGTTGAGCGTCGCTTCGAGACGCTCGTCGAACGCGTTCACGGCGGCGCTACGATAATGATGGGCCAGCAGCCCACCCGCCACCGGCAGGGCCAATAGCACGATCAGCAGCGCTGCCAGCAGCAAGCGCAGGTGGATGGAGCGGCTGGCCCAGCGTTGACGCCAATGCAGCCCGGCAGCGCTCATGGCGTGTCGGGCTCATCGGCCAGCAGGCGATACCCCTGGCCGCGCAGGGTGGCGATACGCCAGGCACCCAGCTTTCGCCGCAGGCGGCTGACCTGCACGTCGATGACGTTGGAGTCGGGCTCGTGGTCACGGTCATAGACGTGCTCCGAGAGCTCACTGCGGCTTACTACCCGCGGCGCGGCATGCATGAGATAGCTCAGCAGACGGGTTTCCTGGGCGGTCAGGCTGACGGGCCTGCCTGCCAGAGTAACGTGCTGGGTGTGGGTATCCAGGCTCAGCTCGCCTACCCGTAGCACCGGGTGGGCGTGGCCATGGGTGCGTCGCGCCAGGGCGCGCAGCCGAAACAGCACTTCGGCGGGCTCGAAGGGTTTGGTCACGTAGTCGTCGGCCCCGGCAGTAAACCCCGCAGCCTTGTCAGCCCAACGCTCGCGAGCGGTCAAGATCAGCACCGGCAGGTCGATGCCATCCTCCCGCCAGGAGGAGAGCCAGCGGGTGCCATCGCCATCCGGCAGGCCAATGTCCAGGATCACCGTATCGTAGGCTTCCGTACGCACCAGAAAGTCGGCTTCCTGACCATTCTCGGCTCGCTCGACGATCCAATCGCCTTCACGCAGGGCCTGGCTCAGCTCACGGGCAAGCGCCTGGTCATCCTCTACCAGCAAACACTTCATCACGCTATCCTTTCATGGGTTACGCTGCATCTCGCGAATGCGGACACCTTCGATCTTCATCAACTGGCCACTGTGACCATCGAATTCGAATTCGACCACCTGCCCCTGGGGCCCCAGCATCTTGATCTCATACTCCACCAGCCCGTCGTCCCGGTCGATCTCGATTTCCAGAATATCGCCAATGTAACGCTCTTCGAGCCAGTCGAGTATCGTTTCCAGCGGGACCACATCGCCGCGCCCCACTTCACCGTGCAGCGCTTGCCAGGGCTGGTCGCCAATGGCGTTACCCATCCAGACAAGCGCCAACGCGCAGGCCATCACCCGAAGGCGGGGCCAGGTGCGTAAGGAGCGTAGGAAAGCGGTCATGGTTTTCATGATGCCAGCATGCCAAAGTCAACATGAACGGTAGATGAACGACTTTGTCAGCTTCCGGTAAGACCCCGGCTGCTATAACTGTCTCGTCGCTTCAACTGACATATCGTGAAAAAAGGAGCTTGTGATGAACGCCATGAAAAAAATGCTGATGATTCCTGCCTCTGCCCTGCTGCTGAGCGCAGCCGCCAGCACCGTGTATGCCGACACCCAGCCGGTGGATCGCATCGACGACATTCTGACCTACGCCAGCGATTATGGTTTTACGCACTATGAAGAGATCAGCGTCAAGAGCCGTGGGCGCGCCGAAGTCGAAGGCTGGCTGGACGATGAGTGGTATGCCGATATCGAGTTCTCGCTGGATAACGGCGATACCCTGAAAGAAGAGCGCAAGCGTCTGATCACCGGTGCCTGGGGCATGACCGAAGACGATGTACGTCAGGCGCTCAATATCGCCAGCCAGGAAGGCATGACGGAGTTCGAGGAGATCGAGATCAACAAGAGCGGCAGCATCGACATCGAAGGGCGCGACCAGAATGGCCGCGAACTGGACATCAAGATGCGTCAGGGTTCGTTCCAGATCACCGAGATCGACCGCGACTGATACGCGTGAGCAACCTTGCATGGCGGGCCCTGGTGGCCCGCCTTTTTCATGCCATCGTCATGCCGTCATGACGCCATCGACACTGTGGACTAGCGGCAGTCCTGGCAGTTGCCGCGGGCCATGATCGCCTCGGCAATCCGCTCGATGCCCTGACAGTACGCCGCGTGACGAAACGACACCTGCTCTTGCTCGGCCCGCTTCAGTACCTGGCTTGCCTCGCGCTCCAGGAGGGCATCCAGCCGCTCGTTGACCTGCTCTTCACTCCACTTTTCACCGGCACGATTCTGCAACCACTCGAAGTAGCTGACCACGACCCCGCCGGTATTGACCAGTACGTCGGGCAGCACGTCCACGTCGCGCTTTTCGAGTGCCCGGTCGGCGTCGCTGGTCAGCGGGCCGTTGGCGATCTCCAGGATGGCGCCTGCCTGCACCTCGGCCACGTTGTCGCCATGCACCTGATTCTCCAGCGCGGCCAGGGCCAGCACATCCACCTCCAGCGCCAGCAGCTGCTCGCCACTCAGGGCTTTCCCCTGCTGACTCTTCGACAGCTTGCCGTGGGACTGCTTGTCCTTTTTCAGCGCTTCGATGTCCAGACCGTCCGCCGCATAGCGGCCTCCGCTGGAGTCGGAAACCGCGACCACGCGGTACCCTTCGGCACTGGCCAAACGGGCAAAGTGGTACGCGGCGTTGCCGAAGCCCTGCACCGCCACGGTGGTCTCTTCCGGCGCCCGCTCCCGCTGCGCCGCCCACAGGTCGAGCACCTTGAGCGCGCCACGGCCAGTGGCTTCCACCCGGCCTGGCGAGCCTCCTAGCGGCAGCGGTTTGCCCGTGATGGCGGCTGGCGCCTGGGCGCGCAGGATGTGCTCGTACTCATCGATCATCCAGCCCATCACCGTGGCATCGGTATTCACGTCCGGTGCGGGTATGTCGCGGTCTGGCCCCATGATGTCGGCGATGGCGCGGATATAGCCTCGCGCCAGCCGTTCTCGCTCCAGCGACGACAGCGACTTGGCATCCACCTGAACGCCGCCCTTGCCGCCGCCGTAAGGCAGGTTGACCACCGCGCACTTCACCGCCATCCAGAAGCTCAGCGTGGTGACTTCATGCTGGTTCACGTCCGGATGGAAGCGGACCCCGCCCTTGGCAGGCCCCAGGCTGGTGTCGTACTGCACGCGCCAGGCAGGAAACGCCTTCAGGCTGCCATCATCCATGCGCACCGGCACGCTGACCTGCAAGGAGAGGCTGGGTTGCATCAATCGCGCCTGGGCATCCGGGTGAATCTTCAGCGCCTCGAACACGGCCACCAGCCGCGAACGGGCATCTTCAAACAGGGCAGCCCCGGTATCGGGGGTCAGCTGCTGTGGCGCCTTGGCAGCCGCCGAGGACGCTGTAGAGTCGGACTTGCTCGGCTGGCGTTTCTTCGATTTTCCTTTGCCCATCATGCTGCTCCTGTCGGGTGAATGCTGGCGCTATCGGCCATACTGACTCTCGATGGCCACTTCAGTCAGCGTAGCAGCTCCTGCCGCGTTGGCGGCCAGACTTGCGAAATGCCCGGTTTTTCCCACACTTGGACAAGCTACCCACAGGAAGACGGGGCAATACTCGCCATTCGCAAGGACGCACAAGGAGAAGCATTCGTGAACCACGTCATCCGCCAAGCGCTGCTTTGGGTCACTCTCTACATGGTACTGGCATTACTGCCGGTGAGCTGGCTGCTGGTGTCGCCGCCAGCTCCACGCAGCGCCTTGGCCGAGGCAGGCGTATTGCTGGGCGCGCTGGCGCTGAGCATCATGGCGCTGCAAGCGCTGATTTCAGGCCGTCACGGCTTTGGCAATCGCGCAGGGTTCGACAACGTGCTGCAGTTTCATCGCCAGCTGGGGATCGGTGCCCTGCTGCTGGTACTGGCGCATCCCACGCTGACATTCATCGCCGAGCCCAGCCTGCTGCACTATCTCGACCCCCGCGAGGACACCCTCCGCGCCCTGGCCCTGATGGCCCTGCTGCTGGCCAGCCTGACCCTGGTGGTCACCTCGCTATGGCGCAAGCGGCTGGGGTTGAGTTACGAGACATGGCGACTGCTGCATGGCGGCCTGACCGCTTTCGTGGTCATGGGCGGGCTGGGGCATGCGCTGATGGCTCAGCGCTACACCCAAGGCGTCGTCACCTCGGGCGTCTTTGCCCTGCTGCTCCTGCTGCCGCTAGGGCTGCTGGTGGAAACTCGCCTGCTGCGCCCGTGGCGACTGCGCCGCCATCCCTGGCGCGTGGTGGATAACCAGCTGGAGCGAGGCGATACCACGACGCTGACGCTGGAGGCAGATGGCCAGCACCAGCTGGACTTCCAGCCCGGGCAGTTTTTCTGGATCACCTTGGGCAACACCCCTTTTGCCTTGCAGCAGCACCCTTTTTCCATCGTTTCCAGCGCATCACAGCCGGGCAGGGTGGCTTTCAGTGCCAAGCGGCTGGGGGACTTCACCCGTACGCTGCCCAAGGTCAAGGCCAACACACGAGCGTTCATCGAAGGGCCATACGGCGCCTTCATTCCCAACCCCGATAACTCCCATGGCATCGTGATGCTGGCGGGCGGTATCGGTATCACCCCGTTCATCAGCATGCTGCGCAGCTTTCGTGATACAGGCAAGGCGCCCCCTATCTGGCTGATCTATGCCAACCCCACCTGGCAGGAAGCCACCTTCCGTGAGCACCTGGAAACGCTAAGCAAAGCGCTGCCCCTGACAGTGGTTCACGTGCTGTCCGACCCGCACGAAGGGTGGCAGGGCGAAACCGGCTATGTGGATGAGGCGCTGATCAAACGTGTCTTGCCGGACCTGGACCCGCGGATCGACTGTTACATTTGCGGCCCAGACCCGATGATGGATAGCGCCGAACGCGGGCTGATTGCCCACGGCATCCCGCCGACGCACATTTTTTCCGATCGCTTCGACATCGTCTGAGAGAGGTTCGCATGCTGCACCACTACGCCCGCCACCTGGGCACTGCCACGCTGGTCGTGTTGATTGCCCTGACGCTGCTGGCCTTCTGGCTACGTTGATGGCATGAGCGACGGCTGCCTGGAAGGCGTCTGGCCCCACTCGCCGCAGCGGCTGCTGCGCGACATGCTGTGGCTGCTGGCAACCCCGGACCTGGTGGCGCTGGCCGAGCATCTGGCTGGCCGCCCCACCCCCGCCGAGCTGGGCCTGGCCAGCGCCGCACAGCGTCACGCCTGGCTGGCCCGCCATGCGGACCATTTTCGGCAGGATGAGTCTCCACAGGCCGTGCCTCGACAGACGGCTGCTCGACCGACACGTCGTTTACCGCCTCAGCGCATGGGGCATTACCATGAACGGCTGTGGCATCTGCTGCTGGACAGCGCGCCCAACACTCGCCTGCTGGGCCACAACGTACGCATTACCCAGCGCCGCCTGACGCTGGGCGAGCTGGATATTCTCTACCGTACTCGGCAGAACCCGGCGCCCATCCACCTGGAGGTGGCCATCAAGTTTTATCTGGGATTGCCCGAAGGGCCTGGAGAGCAGACGAGCCAGGGCCGCTGGGTCGGCCCCGGAGGGTTGGATAGTCTGGCGCTGAAGTGCCAGCACTTGCGCCAGCATCAGCTGCCGCTGTCGTGTACGCCACCCGCACGACACTTGCTGCGCCACTGGCTCGCCCCCCGCGACAGCGGCGAAACCCTGCCCGCCTTGCAGCCCCGAGTGGCCATGCCCGGCGTCTTGTTCTACCCGTGGCACGCAACGCTGCCGCCGCCGGGCGGGGCAACGCCTGACCACCGGCGCGGGCTGTGGTGCTACAGGAAGGATTGGCCAGCATTGGCAGAGAGCTACGCCGACGCACCCAGCATGGCCTGGCTGGAAAAGCCCCACTGGCTGGCGCCGCCGCTGCCGGAAGCCTTCGATGCGCTGGCGCTACAAACGGCCAGCGTGATGGCGCTGATCGACCGCTACGGGCCTCAGCAGGTGATGCTCAGCCACCCGGCTCACCCCCCGTTGCGGGTGATGATCGTGCCGGACGGCTGGCCACAGCAAATACCGCTGCCGCCTTACACCACCACCAGATTATCGCGATGAATCAGCTCGTGGGACTCCACATAGCCAAGGATGGCCTCGATCTGGTGGCTGGGCTGGCCCGCCAGCTGACGTGCCTCATCGGCACCGTAGTTGACCAGCCCCTTGGCGACCCGCGCGCCCTGTTCGTCCACACACAGCACCATGTCGCCGCGCCTGAAGCTGCCCTGTACGTCCCGCACGCCCACGGCCAGCAGGCTGGACCCTTTGCCGCGCAGCACGTTGACCGCACCGGCATCCAGCACCAGCGTACCGCGTACCTGTAGCTGCCCTGCCAGCCAGCGCTTGCGGGCCGCCATGGGCGCCTGGTCCGGGCGCAGCAGCGTGCCCAGCGGTTCGCCCTGCACGATACGGGTGATCACCTCGGGCTGACGGCCGCTGGCGATCACCGTTACCGCGCCGGAACGCGCCGCCAGCTGCGCGGCACGCACCTTGGTGCTCATGCCCCCTCGGCCCAGCGCACCGCCGCTGCCTGCCACGGCGGCCAGCCGTGGGTCATCGGCACGGCCTTCGGCAATCAATCGAGCGTCAGGATGATGGCGCGGGTCGGCATCGAACAGGCCCTCCTGATCGGTGAGCAGCAGCAGCGCATCGGCTTCGAGCAGGTTGGCCACCAGCGCGCCCAGGGTGTCGTTATCGCCAAAGCGGATCTCGTCGGTGACGACGGTATCGTTTTCGTTGATCACCGGCACCACGCGCATCTCGACTAGGGTGCGCAGCGCCGACAGTGCGTTCAGGTAGCGCTTGCGGTTGGAGAGGTCGTCGTGGGTGAGCAAAATTTGCGCGGTGAGCATGCCGTGGCGAGCAAAGTGCTGCTCGTAGCACTGGGTGAGCCCGTTCTGCCCCACGGCCGCCGCCGCCTGCAGCTCATGCACGGCGCTGGGGCGTGCCTGCCACCCCAGGCGTACCATGCCTGCCGCCACGGCTCCCGAAGAGACCAGCACCACTTCGATACCCTGCTGGTGCAGGGCAGCAATTTGATCCACCCAGCCGCCTATGGCCGCTTCATCCAGCCCGCGACCATCGTTGGTGAGCAGCGCGCTGCCAATCTTGACCACTATCCGGCGGGCGCTACTCAGCGCCTCACGGCCCGGCAACTGCTCGTTGTGTTCCACGTCGCGACTCTCCCACGCCATTGCGCTCACGCGATTCATCCTGGTCGGCACGCCTGCCGTTTACGGGGCGTACTCTACTTCGACATCGTAATCATCGTCGTCGAAATCGTCATCGTCTTCTTCGTCATCGCGCTTGCGGCGACGGCCAAGGCGCGCTTCGGTACGGGCCACCGACTCCTCTTCCATGCGGCGCCGCATCTCCTGCTCGCGGGCATGGGCCTCTTCGTCTTCGTTTTCCAGACGCTGCTGCTCGGTGAGCCAGCGGTACGCCGCCTGCACCAGCTTGTCGGTGCCTTCGCTGCTGATCGCCGAAATACGGAACACCGGGCCTTCCCAGTTCAACGCATCGATGATCGCCTGGGCCCGCGCTTCGCGCTCCTCTTCCGGCAGCAGGTCGAACTTGTTCAGCACCAGCCAGCGCGGCCGCTCGGAGAGCGCCGGTGAGAACTGGCCCAGCTCGTGCACGATGGCCTGGGCAGCGTCGACCGGATCGGACTCGTCGAACGGCGCCACATCGACCACGTGGAACAGCAGCCGCGTACGGGTCAGGTGCTTCAGAAAACGCAGCCCCAGGCCTGCGCCGTCGGAGGCGCCTTCGATCAGCCCCGGTACATCGGCCATCACGAAGTGCTCGTGCATGCCCAGCTTCACCACGCCCAGGTTCGGCACCAGGGTGGTGAAGGGGTAGTTGGCCACCTTCGGCTTGGCCGCCGACACCGAACGAATCAGCGTCGACTTGCCGGCATTGGGCATGCCCAGCAGGCCCACATCCGCCATCACCTTCATTTCCAGGCGCAAATTGCGGCGGTCGCCTTCGGTACCCGGCGTGGTGCGGCGCGGTGCGCGGTTGGTGGAGGATTTGAAGTGAATGTTACCCAGGCCACGACGACCACCGGCCGCCACCAGCACGACCTGCCCGATCTCGGTCACATCGGCGATCACTTCGAGGGTGTCCTCGTCGATCACGGTGGTGCCCACCGGCACCTTGACGTGCAGGTCTTCACCGGCCTTGCCGCTCATCTGGCGACCCATGCCGCCCTGGCCGTTCTCGGCCTTGTAGAAGCGCTGAAACTTGAAATCGATCAAGGTATTCAGCGCATCGTCACCAATCAGATAAACGCTGCCCCCGTGGCCACCATCACCACCGTCCGGGCCACCCTTGGGCACATATTTCTCGCGGCGAAAGCTCAGACAGCCATTGCCGCCTTTACCTGCCTCAACAATGATCGAGGCTTCATCGACGAACTGCATTGGATTCTCCCGGCCGCTTCCGCCGCCCTGACTGCATCACCCTGTTCCCGGTACGGGCAAAAGGGCTTGAAAAGACAAAAAAGCCCCGCCATGGCGGGGCTTTTCTTTCGTCATCTTCGCACTGCGCAACCTAAGTTGCTTAGGCAGAAACGATGCTGACGAATTTACGGTTTTTCGGACCTTTGGTCTCGAACTTGACGACACCGTCGTTCAGAGCGAACAGCGTGTGGTCACGGCCCAGGCCAACGCCAGTACCGGCGTGGAAGCGCGTGCCGCGCTGACGCACGATGATGTTACCGGCGGTTGCCGCTTGGCCACCGTACAGTTTCACACCCAGGCGTTTGGATTCGGAATCGCGACCGTTACGCGTGGAGCCGGCTGCCTTTTTATGTGCCATTGCAAAATCCTCCTAAAGGGAAGTGACTGCTTACGCAGAAATTCCGGTAATTTTGACTTCAGTGAACCACTGGCGGTGGCCCTGACGCTTCATGTGGTGCTTCCGGCGGCGGAACTTGATGATGGTGACTTTGTCGCCACGGCCGTGGGAAACGATTTCGGCGGAAACTTTGGCACCGCTGATGAAAGGTGCGCCAATGTTCACGTCGTCGCCGTCTGCAACCAGCAGCACTTCATCGAATTCAATCGTTTCGCCGGTCGCGACTTCGATTTTTTCGAGCTTGAGGGTCTGACCTTCTTGAACGCGGTACTGTTTGCCACCGCTTTTGATAACTGCGTACATGTCGCTCTCCGGACTTGTCGTTAATGCCAGTTACGCCCCGCGTAACCAACGCTCATCGCCTTCCGCTCTTATCGACCTGCTGCGAGTGGCGCCTCTTTTGGCAGCCATCTGACAGGGAGCATGATGAGTGGGTCGCGGATTATAACGACTATCGCGCTTTACCACAAGGCCACCGGGGCTTGTCAATCACCCCGCCGCCCGCCCGGCGCCGCTATGCCTTGACGCCTCACAGGCAGCCCCATAGCATGACCCCCACTCTCTTACCTGCCGCGATGAACGGAACCCATGACAGCCAACGTCTCCTCAACCCCGCCTGCCAGCCCTTCGCCTTCACCGCTGCACGCCGTGGTGGCCGACGATTTTGAGGCCGTCAACCGCACCATTGTGACGCAGTTGAATTCTCGCGTGCCGCTGGTGGAAACCATCGGCCAGTACATCATCGAAAGCGGCGGCAAGCGCCTGCGCCCGCTGCTGGTACTGCTGGCAGCGCGCTCGCTGGGCTACGAAGGCGACAAGCACATCACCCTCGCCACGCTGATCGAGTTCATGCACACCTCGACCCTACTGCATGACGACGTGGTGGACGAGTCGCACATGCGCCGTGGCAAGAAAACCGCCAACGACGCCTGGGGCAATGCGCCCTCGGTGCTGGTAGGCGATTTCCTCTACTCCCGCTCGTTCCAGATGATGGTCGATGTCGGCTCCATGCGCATCATGGCGATCCTCTCCGGCGCGACCTGTATCATCGCAGAAGGCGAAGTCCTCCAGTTGACCAACATCGGCAACCCGAGCATCTCGGAAGCCGACTACTTCGAGACCATTCAGGGCAAAACCGCCATGCTGTTCGAAGCCGCTTCCCACAGCGGCGCGGTGCTGGCCGATGCCACCCCGGAGCAGGAGCGCGCGCTGCAGTACTACGGCCGCTATCTCGGCCTGGCCTTCCAGCTCATCGACGACCTGCTGGACTACCAGGGCGACGCCGACGCCATGGGCAAGAACGTAGGCGACGATCTGGCCGAGGGCAAACCGACCCTGCCGCTGATTCACGCCATGGAGCGCGGCACCCCCGAACAGGCCAAGCTGATCCGCCAGGTGATTCGCAAAGGCGGCCTGGAGCAACTGGACGAAGTGCTGGAGATCATTCACGCCACCGGCGCTCTCACCTACACCCGCGACCGCGCCGTCGAGATGGCCGACAAGGCCCTGGCCGAGCTGAACGCGCTGCCCGAGAGCCCCTTCCGCGACAGCATGGCCCAGCTGGCCCGCCTCGCCGTGGAGCGTCAGGCCTGACCGGCGCCCGACAAGCGCAAAAGGGGCTTGAAAAAAGCCCCTGAACTACGTATGATGCGTCCCGTTGTTAAGCACGCCTTGGCAACCCTCGGAATATAGCTCAGCTTGGTAGAGCGCTGCCTTCGGGAGGCAGAGGTCGTAGGTTCGAATCCTGCTATTCCGACCAAGAATTCAACGAAAACGGCCACTTAGCTTTTATAGCAAGTGGCCGTTTTTGTTTTTGCGCCCCTCATCAGCGCCCGCCACGTTTCATGGCCATACCAGATCCACCGCGATGGGATCGTGGTCTGACGAGCGAAACGGGCTGGGCGGGGTATCGTCCGGCTGTTGGTCGTAGCTCAAAAAGCGCGGCTCGTCGGCGTTGATGGGCCAGGTATGCACCTGCTGCACGGCCTCGGCCAGTTCAGCGCTGGCCAGGGCGTGGTCGAGATACCCGGACTCACCGCGAAACACGTAGGTGTAACGGCGCTCGGCGGGGAGATGACGCGCGATCAGGTCGGTCATGCCTGCATGTACCAAAGTGCGGATCGGGTCTTCGGCACCGTAGGCATTGAGGTCCCCCAGTAGCAGCAAACGCTCATGGCCCGCTTCCTCGCGCAAGGTGTCCAGAAAACGCTGGGTGGCCTGCGCCTGGGCAACACGCCGCTCGTTCCAGCAGCCTTGGCCACGGTCGATATCCCCCTGCGCGGGGCAGCCGGATTTGGCCTTGAAGTGCGCGGTCACCACCCCTACCTCTGGCCCTCCTCGCACACTGCGGAAGAAGCCGGCCAGCGGCGGCCGGTCGTGGGCATCGTCACGGTCGATATGCAGGGCTCCCAGGGCCTCCACGCGGTCCGGCCGATAGAGCAACGCCACCCGAATGGCGTCCGTTCCATGGCGCTCGGGCTCGCCCACCGGCTGGTAGCGAATCCCCGTGCGCTGGTGCAACTGCTCGACCAGATCGGTCAACGCGTCGGGGCGGTTCTCTATTTCGATCAGCGCCAGAATATCCGCCTCCAGCCCCGCGATGGCCGCTGCCAGCTTGCCGCGCTGGCGCTCCAGCGCGGGCGCATTGGCGGCACCACGCTCCCCCAGGGTGACGAAGTAGTTCTCGACGTTGAAGGTAGCTACCCTCAGGGCATCACCCGGTGCTTCCAGCGGGCCGGGGCGGGGGTTGCTGTCGGTGAACGTGACCGCTTGCGTGGGGTGCAGACGGTAGTCGCCAAAGGCGTGGGTGAGCACCCCGGTCAGCCCGTCGAGGGTGCTGCCTACGCGGCGCGTCCCCTGCTCGTTCAGATAGGGCACGGGATCGGGGTTCGTGCGGTAGCTGCCATCGTCCAGCAGCAGTGGCGCAGGCGAAGGAGCTGCCTGAGCGGCACTATGGGTCGGCCGAAAGCGTCGCTCGCTGGCCAGCGCCAGCGTGCCGTAACGGCCCAGATCATGGTTATCGGTGACCGTCAGCGGCTCAGGGAAAGTGACTAATAGCGCCTCCATGGCGTCCAGCGAGGCCGCGTCCTGGGGCCAGGATAACGCAATGGGCTCGGGCAGCTCGCCTGCGCTGTCACAGGTCACCAGCTGAGTGACGCGCTGCAGCTGGGGGTTGCCGCGAAAGCTTCCTGTACGCGCCTGTAGCTGCAGATGCTGGCCCGCCACTACCTGCGCGGCCTTGTGCTCGGCCAGCTCCGGCGCATACACGAATATGCCTACCGGGCCCTGCTCGGTGGTTTGCTGCAGGTAGAACCCGCTGAGGCGCTCGCGCCCCAGAAACTCCCCGGTCACGACGCCATCGATGGTCACGCGCTGGCCTTCGGCGAGGGCGGACTGCTCGCCAATGCCTTTGATGTGCGCCAGGTCCGTGGTGGACGCTGCCGGGCAGCTAGCCATGGCAGGTAGCGCCAGCGGCAGCACGAGCCACACGATGCCGTGGGTCGCTCGCCGAAGGGACCTGTGCAGCCGACCTGCACGTTGCAGGCTGGCCAGCGCGTCGATGAATCTCATACTACCACCGCTCCTCTTGAAAGGTGATTTAGCCGGGCATGCTCAGCAAGCCCACCACGCTGACCAGAATCAGCACCGCCCCCAGCACCCGAAAGAACAGCCCGGTATCGGCATGGAGCAGGTAACGGTGCGCCTTCTCGCCCAGCAGGTGGCCAATGAAAGCGCACGGCAACAGCCATAGCTGATGCACCAGCTGCAGGTCGACCCCCGCCACCACGAACGACACCATCTTGATGACCACGAGGATGAACCACAGCACGAACATGGTATCGCGCAGCTGCTCCTTGGCCACATGGGCGGCAAACACCGCCACGATCAGCGGCGCGCCAATCAGCGAGGTGCCGCTGACATAGCCGCCCAGCCCCAGCAGCAGGTAATCCACATAGCGGTGCTTGCTTTGGAACGGCTTGTTCAAGACATAGCCAATGGCGTAGATGATCACGATGCCAAAGATGATGCTGGTCATGACATGGTTGGGCAGGGTCAGCAGGCCCACCACCCCGACCAGCTTGGGGATGATCATGATCTTCAGCGCCTTGACCAGATACCCCCAGTCGATATTGCTTTGCACCGCGGCTCCATTGCCCGCCTGCCGCACCTGCCGGTGCCCGTTCCAGGCAATCCAGCTGGAGAAGATCAGCAGATGAATGGCAATGATGGGCAGAAAGACCAGCGGCTCGTTGCTGACCAGCAGCAAGAACGGCAGCGCCAGCACGGCGCCACCAAAGCCCAAACTGGTGCGCACGAAGCCACTCCAGGCAAAGATCAGCCCAATGAGTACGTACTGGTACCAGAGTAGATCGGCCATGGTGCAATGCGGTCCTTGTGGTTATGGGTTAGGGGACGTGACTCAGCATCAAGGGGTATCCAACTGCCACCAGCGTGGCAGCAGCGCCCGTATACGCGCCTGGGAAAAGCGGTCATCCATTAATACCACAACCCCACGGTCCTCGGGGCCACGGATCACCCGGCCCGCCGCCTGCACGACCTTGACCATGCCCGGCACACGGTAGGTGTAGTCGTCTCCGCGCCCAAAGCGCGCCTGTAACCGAGCCTTCAGCGCTTCGTTGAAGTCGTTGAAGGGCGGCAAGCCCAGCGTGGCCACAAAGGCACCGATCAACCGCTCGCCGGGCAAGTCGATCCCCTCTGCGAAAGCGCCCCCCAGCACTGCAAAACCGATGCCGCAGCCGCCAGGCGTAAAACGCGCCAGAAAAGCGTCGCGCTCGGCCTCCTGCATGCTGCGCGTCTGGGCAAACACGGGAATGTCCGGGTGGGCCTGGGCAAACGCAGCCAGCACCTGTTCCAGATAGGCAAAGCTGCTGAAGAACGCCAGGTAATGGCCAGGGTGGCGCTGGTACTGCGCCGCCAGGGTAGCCACGATGGGCGCCACCGAGGCCCCGCGGTGATGGTAACGGGTGGAGATATCCGTGCGCAGCTGCACTTCCAGCTGCTGCGCCACGAAGGGAGACGCCACCTCGCGCCACACGCTGTGCTCCGGCAGCCCCAGCAGGTCACGATAGTAGTGAAAGGGCGACAGCGTGGCGGAGAACAGCACCGCGCAGTGGGCACGCTTGAAGCGCGAGCCAAGAAAATCCGCCGGGATCACGTTACGCAGGCCGAGGACGGCACTGCCCTTCCCCGCGACGTCCAGGTCGCACAGCGAATGATCGCCAAACTGCTCTGCCAGGCGGCAGAACGCCAGCGCCTCGAACAGCAGTTCCTGAAGCGCCTGGCTCGCCCCGTCGGGATGCTCCACCAGATAATCCGTGATCGCCCCGGCCAAGGTATGCAGTGCACCCAACAATTTGCTGGGTAGCGCATCCAGCAGGTGATAACGACGCTCCGGCGCCTGGTCTGCCACCGCCTTGTTGAGGGCCTGCCACTGCCTGCCAACGCGCGCCAAGGGCTTGGCCAGCGCCGGTGGGGAGTGGCGCCGCAGGTAGCTCAGACGCTGCTGGGAGAGCGCAGCGCTGTACATGCCACGGGCACGCTCGACCAGGTTGTGGGCTTCATCCACCAGCAGGCCCACCCGCCAGTCGTTGGCCTGGGCCAGCCCATGCAAAAGCGCGTGGCTATCGAACCAGTGATTGACATCCCCCACGGCCACATCGGCCCAGCGGGCCAGCTCCTGGCCCAGATAGTAAGGGCACACCTGATGCGCCAGCGCCACCTCGCGCAGGGCCTCGCGGTCTAGCCAGCCATGTTCCACCGCCGCCTGACTGGCCGCGGGCAGGCGGTCGTAAAAGCCTTTTGCCAGCGGGCAGGCATCGCCCTGGCACGCCGTACCGGGGTGCTCGCAGGCCTTGTCACGCGCCACCAGCTCCAGCACCCGCAGCGGCTGCGCGGGGGCCTGCAGGCTGGTGAGGGCATCCAGCGCCAGGCGGCGGCCGGGGGTTTTCATGGTCAGAAAGGCGATTCGGTCGAGCCGCTGGCGGGGCATCGCGGAGAGCATGGGAAACAGCGTGCCCAGGGTCTTGCCGATACCGGTGGGCGCCTGGGCCAGCAGGCAGCGGCCGGTGCTGGCCGCCTTGAAGACATCCTCGGCCAGTGCCCGCTGGCCGGGGCGGAAATCCGCATGGGGAAAGCTCAGCGTGGCGAGCCATGCATCGCGGCGCTTGCGGTGGGCCGCCTCCTGCTCGGCCCAGGCCAGGAAGCGCTGGCACTGGTGGGCAAAAAACGTTTCCAGCTCATCGGCGCGGGCCTCGCAGATCAGCCGGGTTTCCTGACCGCTGGCAATCTCCAGGTACACCAGCGCCAGCGTGATATGCGCAAGGCCCCGCTCGGCACAGAGCAGCGCGCCGTACACTTTCACCTGCGCCCAGTGCAGCGCCCGTTGGTTATCCGCCATGCGCGCCAGGCTACCGCGATGGGTCTTGACCTCTTCGACACAGTTGCCCGCCACATCGAAACCATCGGCGCGGCCAGACACGCGCAGCCCCTGATACTCACCGGAGAGCGGCAGTTCGGCGAGATAACTGGGGATCTTTTCCCGCCGCCTGGCCACCAGAGCGTGCCCCTCGATGCCCTCCTGAGCACTGGGTGCGGGCGTAAACCGGTGGTCCAGGTCGCCCTGGCGGGCGGTGAAGTCACACAGGGTACGCACCGCCACGCGATAGCGGCTCATGGGTCGGGCTGCCAGCGCACGTGGCAAACCTCGACGGGCATCTCCTGGCGGCAGAAGAAGTCGATCCAGCGACGCTGGTTATCCTGCAGGCGGTCCCCCGGCCCTTTGACCTCGATCATCCGATAGCGCGGCTCACCATCCGCTGCTGCCGGCATCAGCTGAATGAGGTCCGGCAGGCCTGCGCGATTGTGCTTGAGATCCCCCAGCAGGCGGGTAAAACAGCCGCGCAGGTGTGCAGCGGGCAGGCAGTCAAGCGCCATGGTGACCAGCGGTTCGCTCAGCACTCCCCAATGCACGAAGGGGGAAGCAAGCCCCTGCTTGTCCTGCCAGGTGGCCAGAATCGTCGCGCGGTAGCGGCCATCCTCCAGCTGCGCCAGGCAGGCGTCGATCTCTGCCTGGCGCTGGCCCACGAAGTCTTCGCGATAGAGGTCCGCAGGCCCGCTGTGGAACGGGTGAAAGAACGCTCCCGGCAGCGGCTTGAAAATGACTGGCCAGAGCAGCAGGCCGAACAGCCCAGTGATCAGGCCGTTTTCCACATAGAAGACCGGCGCACTGGCGGTGGATAAGTGCTCGGCAACGGCGCGCTCCACCGGCTGCGGCCCGGGCAGCTCCAGCACGTAAGTGGGGGCATCGACGGCTTTCGCGGCCGATGGGGCGGGCAAATTCAACTTGCGCGTCAGGCGTGGCAGCAGGCGTCCCAGCGCCTGGGCTTCGCTCTCGCCTGCCTGATCGAGCGACGCCTCGGCAAGTGCGTAAGCCTCCTGATAGCGGCCCAGGCGCTCCAGCACTCGCAGTCGACGAATGCGCGCTTCGCTGTTGCTGGACTCGGCATACAGCGCCAGGGCCAGGGCCGCCTCACCGCTGCGCTCTGCCGTGTGCCCCAGGGTCAGCAGCAGCCGCGAGCGGCGGGCGTCCAGCCAGCGGTTGCCGAAGGCAGCGGGCACGTCCGTGGCGAGCACTCCCGGCGCCTCTCCGCTCTCCAGGCGCTCGCGCAGGCGGTGCAGCGTGAGATAGGTATCGACCTCTTCGCGGCGCTGAAATGCACGCGAATCCGAAGAGAGCGGAAGCTGTTCGAAACGCTGCAAGCCAAGCTCGGTGAGCACGAATTCGGCCCAGTCCTGGCGCAGGTTGCCAAAGAACATCAGCCGCAGGCGGTCGCATAGCGCCATGATGTCGAGGCGCACGATGTTCGTGGTGGCCTCTGGCCACCACTGCTGCAGCGGGCGTGCCTCGGCAAGCTCTGGTGTCAGTGCCGCCTGAAGTTCGCGTTTGGTCGCCCTGGGGGCGATGCCCAGCTCAAGGATCATCGGTTGCAGGGCGTCGCGCAGCTCGCTGAGGCGCAGCAGCCGAAATAGCGCCTCGATGCCCAACGGCGGCGTCTCGTCGACCCACCCCTGGGCCAGTAGCGGGGCCAGTGCCTGCCGGGTGTCGCCAATCTCGGGGTAGCTGAGCTTATCGATGCGGAACAGCTCGCCTTTGCGCATTACCATGCGTACCAGCAGCGCTTGAGCAGCCCGCGGCAGCCGTGACCATTGCTGGAGGGCGTGATGCTCCTCGGCACTCAGCAAATCGCCGTGACGCGACTGCACCCAATCGACCACGAAGCGGAAATTCGCCAGGTAGTAAAAAGGGTCATCAAGGGAGGCGGTGGCCGAAACGGCATGAGCACTGTTCATGCATCCATTGTAACAGCGCTGGATGGCGTGGGTTAACCCACCCGGTGTTGATAAAGCGCGTCTAGCGCGTCGTCCACGAAGGGATCTTCCAAGGAGGCATCATCTATGGAAGGGGCGGCAGGCTCGCTACCGGTCAGGGCATCACGGGGCTGACCCGCGAGAGGTGCAGTGCTGGTAACGTTCGAGGAGGGCGGCTTGCGACCGCCCACCAGCACGTACCACTCTGCTTCGCTGAGGTAGTGCTGGCACCAGCGGCTCAAACCATCGGCGACGGCGTCGCGAGTGCGTTCACCGCTGCGAAACGAGGTGGCCAAATAAATGAGATCCTGACGCGCAATGCGTGCACGGGCATTGCCGCCATGCACTTGGGAGAGCGGGCAGCGTCGGTCATAGGCCGCGTTGGTGAGGGCATTCAGCCAACGCTCCACTTCATGTGCCTGTATTCCGCCGTAGACTGCCACGACACGCTCCCGCCATCATCGATAGGCTAAAAAGGCGTAAGACTGCCCGAATTTGGTGCCGTTGTCATCTCGCACCCGCACCAAAGCCCTGCAAGACATTCACCACATTGACACCGATATCTCCCACTGCATAGCCCCCTTCCAGTAAAAAGACGCAGGGCAAACCACACTGGGCCAGCCGCTGGCCAAGGGCCGTGAAGTCGGCGTGCTGGAAGGTAAAAGCGCTGATCGGGTCGCCTTCGAAGATGTCCACGCCCAGCGACACCACCACCAGCTCACACTCGGCCTGGGCAATCCGGGTCAAGGCATCGTCCAACGCCGCCATCCACCGCGCCACCGACGTACCGGGCGGCAGCGGGTAGTTCAGCGTGTAGCCCTCGCCCTTGCCCTCCCCCGTTTCGTCGGCATAGCCGGAAAAGTAGGGAAAGGTCACGTCGGGGTCGCCATGCAGGGAAGCGAACAGCACATCGTCACGCTGGTAGAAAATCTGCTGGGTACCGTTGCCGTGATGAAAGTCCACGTCCAGCACGGCCACGCGATGCATGCCGCTGGCCAGGGCCCGCTGGGCAGCAATGGCGGCATTGTTGAAGAAGCAGTAGCCACCGAACTGATCGAAGGCTGCATGATGGCCAGGCGGGCGGCACAGCCCAAAGCTGGGCTCGCCGGTGGCCAGCGTATGCTCCACGGCAGCCAGCGCAGTGTCCTTGCTGGCCATGGCCGCCGCAAACGTTCCCTCGCTGATCGAGGTTTCGGCGGCCAGCGCATAGTAGCCCAGTTGGCCGCTCACCGAACTCGGTATCCGGTCGCCGCGCAGGGTCCGCGCTGGCCAGATATTGGGAATGGCCTCGCCTTCATGACCGGCGGCCTGCCATGCCTGCCAGCAGCCCTCCAGGAACGCCACGTAGTCTGCATCGTGCACCGCCAGCACGGGGTCGAGCCCATAGGCCTGCGGTGCCTGCACCTCGATATTGGCCTGCGCCAGCGCCGCCAGCACGAGATCCATGCGCTCCGGGCATTCGAAGGGGCTGACCAGCGTGCCATCGTGCAGTTCACTGCGCGCCTGACGCAGACGACTATCCTCGGAAAAAAACGTACGCATGAAGGCTCCTGTTGCCATGGTGTGTTTACTCGCTTTCCGGGTGCCACCCTTCGACCGGCCATTGGCGGGCCCAGTGGCGCTTTTGATCCGGGGTGCGCTGTTTCAAGCGGTACTCGGCCTGGCTGGCCGTGGCGCGATCGGGAAACGGCTGCGCCCCCAAGAGCGCCGTGGGCGGGTGCGCACGGGTATAGCGCGCGCCCTTGCCGGTTCGGTGGGCCTGGTAGCGCTTCGTCAAATCATTGGTGATGCCCACATAGGTGCCTCGGCGACACTCCAGCAGATACAGGTACCAGGTCGTGGTGGTCAACGCCATGTTTTCTCGTCAGCCAGAGGTGGTCGAAGCCGTGAATGCCGCCATGATGTTTTCGAGCTCCGCCAGCGGCATGGGTTTGGCCAGCCCGAAGCCCTGGAACATGTCACAGCGGTAAGTCATCAAACGTTGGTGCTGGGCGTCATTCTCGACCCCTTCGGCCACCACGCCAAGCCCCAAATGGTGGGCCATGGAAATGATGCCCTGCACGATGGCGGCATCGTCATCGCTGTGAATCAGCTCGTTGATGAAGCTGCGATCGATCTTGATGGTGCTGATGGGCAGGTGTTTCAGATAGCTCAAGCTCGAGTAGCCGGTGCCGAAGTCATCAATGGCGACGCTCACCTGCATGCTGCGCAGCGCATGCAGAATGCCAATCGCCGCCTCGGTGTTGTTCATCAGGATGCCTTCGGTCAGTTCCAGCGTCAGCTGCTCGGCAGGAAGACCGGTCGATGAGAGTGTCTGGCGCAGCGTCGCCAGAAAGCTTGCGCGATGAAACTGCAAAGGCGAGAGATTGACCGCCACCTTCAGGCTTCCCAACCCCTTTTGCTGCAGGCTCAGCATGTCGGTACAGGCACGCTGCAGGACCCACTCGCTGATGGGCACGATCTGCCCCGTTGCCTCGGCCAGCGGAATGAAACGCGCCGGAGAAATATAGCCTTTCACGGGGTGCCGCCAACGTACCAGGGCTTCTACGCTGACGATGTTGCCGGCGCCGTCGAAAAGTGGCTGATAGTGCAGCTCGAAGTTTTGATGGTCGATGGCTTCCTGCAAATCGTTGCGCAGGATGACGCGCTCGCTGGCCAGTTCGTTGATGTCGTTACTGAACCAGGCATACGCATTGCGCCCTTGCTGCTTGGCCTTGTACATCGCCATGTCTGCCTGCTGAATCAAGCTTTGTGGCTGGGGTGTGGTCGGCCCACTGATGGCGATACCGACACTGGCCGTCAGGTACAGCTCGTGGCCATCGATGCAGTAAGGGCGAGCCAAGGCGGGCAACAGGCGCTCGACGATGTCGATCACCTGCTTTTCGTCACTGACCGACGAAATCAGCAGCACGAACTCGTCACCGCCCAAGCGGGCCACCGTATCTTCCTGGCGCAGTGCCGCCTTCAGCCGCTGGCCTACTTCGATCAACACCTGATCTCCCACGGCATGCCCCAGGCTGTCGTTGATCGGCTTGAAATCGTCCAGATCCACGAACAGCACGCTGATGGCATGCCCCCCCAGCTGTGCCTGGGCAAACTGTGCCTGCAGGGCTTCTTCGAAATGCATGCGGTTAGGCAAGCGAGTCAGGTCGTCATGGGTGGCATGATAGGCCAGGCGAGCTTCGTAGGCCTTGTGCTTGGAAATATCGTGCTGAACGCCGACGAAATGGGTCACCCCGCCATCCTGGCCCCGCACCGGTGCGACGTAGAGGTCGTTCCAGAACGGCGTACCATCCTTGCGATAATTGCACAGCGTGACGTGGGTCTCTCGCTGGTTCTGGAGGCCGCAGCGCAGCGCCTCCACCATGTCCGGGTCGCTCTCCGGCCCTTGCAGAAAACGACAGTTCCGACCAATGACGTCTTCCAGCGAGTAGCCGGTCATCACGCTAAACGCACGATTGGCGTAGATGATCGGCAAATCCGGTGCGCGGGCATCGGCAATCAGCACGCCGTTCACGCTGGCTTCCACGCTGCGCTCCAGAATGCGCAGACGAGTCTGCTGGGCGCGGCTTGCGGTGACGTCCTGTGCAATGCCGTACACCCCGTCGACTCGGCCATTGACCGTGATCGGAATACCGATCACATCCAGCAAGCGCTGCTGGCCATCACGGTGGCGCAGCGAGACTTCGAAGCGCGCGATCTCACCGCCCAGCACCTGCTGAAACTGTTGCGCCACATGCGTGACGTCGTCAGGGTCGATAAAGTTGGCAAAGTGACGCTGCAAGACCTCTTCCCGAGGAATGCCGGTCACACGCCCGCAGGTTGCGTTCGCTTCGATGAAACGCCCTTCGGGATCCACGGCAAAAATGGCATCGGGGTGGTGCGCAAACAGCGAACGATAGCGCTGCTCGCTGTCGGCCAAAGAGTGGCGCGCCTCGGCAAGCTCCCTGGCACGCGCCACGCTCGCGCCCACCAACCCCACGCTGAACGCCAGCAGCCAGCTCATCACCAGCCCACCCAGCGTGACGCTCAGCGGCATCACGCCCAACAGTGCCCAGTTATAGTGTTGGCCGGGATAGGCGCTCAGCATGAGGTTGATCCCCCCCGGCAACCCCATATGCCGAGATGCCAGCATCAGCGTGGAGGCTTCGCCATCATCGACCGTGAACCCGGAAGGGTGCAGCCGAATCAGCCGTTGGTCCGCCCGGCTGACGTCCACATGAAAAGGCCCCAGCGCCAGCCGCAGCTCGTTGCCCAGCAGCTCGCCCAGATGCAACGAGGCCAGCAGCTGCTCAGGCTGGCCAGGAATGGGGACGACCATCAATATCTGGCTGGGCTGACGGCTGTCCGGGATCAGTAACCGGGGGCGTTCGAACGGAATGTTCATCCAGGCCTGTACCGCAGGCATGGCCAGCTGCTCCAGCAGCCAGCCATCACTGCGTTGCCTGCGCCCTTGCGACCACCGCAGCGCGCCCGTCTCCTCCCTCAGTGCCATGGCATGCAGGCTGAGCGTATCGCGAAAATAGTTCTGGGCATCTTGTGCCAGCAACCGCTCACGCTGCGCGCCTGTCACCCCGTTCAGGCGCTCAGCCATGCGCTGCATCAGCTGTAGCCGTTCCGACATGGCCTGTTCGGCGTTGAGCTGCACATTATCTAGCAGGTAACTGGCCTGCAACTCGGCAGAGGAGCGCTGATGCATGCTCAGCAGCAACCACGCCAGACTACTGGCCAACACCCCTGCCAACCCGACCACCACGGTCAAGCGGCCCGGGCTGAGCCGCTCATGACGCTGCCGCCAGCCGGCCACCAACAGCGCAGCCCCCAACAGCACGATGAATACCAGTACCGCCAGAGGCGAGGAGGTAAAGAGCGTCGCCTGGTTTGCCTGAGGACGCCATAGCTGGAGAACCACCACGCCGCCAAACAGCAGCAAACCTATTCCTGCCGCGCGCCACCAGCGCTTTTTTGCCGCCCCTTCCACACCACGCCATAGGCAGACATTGATCATCAGCAACACCACCGCCGCCAAACTGGTCATGCGCGGTTGCCCAGTGACCCACGATTCGCTGACGCCCTGCGCCATCAGGTTGTGCAGCAAGGTGTACAGCAGCAGCGCCGTCAAGCCTCCGGCACTTGCCAGCCTCAGCACGCGCCATCGGCACAGCGTGGCCAGCAGGCTGACGCCGATCAGCAGCGTCGCCAGCGCGGCATCCGGCACCAGCATCGGGCCGAATACCACTTGTGGCAGCACCAGTCCCACCAACAGGCTGGTCGCTCCCATGCACAGGAGCGTCGCCGAGACCAGCAGCAGTAGCGTCTCGGCGGCTAAATCACGAGTATTCAAGGGCATTAGACGTGGTGGCTCCGGTCGATGGTCTGGCTAGCGCTCGAACGCTAACCGCTGGGTCAGGCTTTCCAACTGTTGATACTGCTCATCCAGATACTGCCCATAGGCCTCCAGCGGGCGAAAGTCCACCAGAGAGCCGTGGGTGTCCATCAAGCGACGTGCCAGGTCAGGCGCTTCCAGCGCCTGACGGAAGGCGGTGGCAATGACGTCAAGACGCTCAGGAGGCGTGTTCAAGGGAGCAAACAAACCGCGGTCCGTGGTATTGACCAGCGTGATGCCCTGCTCCAGAAGCGTCGGCACGGACGGTAGCGCCGCAAGACGCTGCTCGCTGGCAGCGCCCAGAGGCACCAGGGCACCCGACGCAAACAGGGCACCTGCCGACGGCAGGTTGAGCATGGCAAAATCAAGCTCTCTGCCTAACAAGGCCACGACCTGGGCACCGGTATCAGGATATTGGACGAACTGTACATCGCTGGCATCGATACCGGCCTGGGCGAAGAAGTGTAGCCAAAAAAAGTGGTCCGTTGAGTTGGGAATCACCCCGAACAGCAGCTTGCCCGGCTGTTCGCGCACCTTTTCGGCAATCTGGGAAGCACTGCTGACCGAGTGACCTGCATAGGTGGCCGGAATGTTCACGGTGCGGGTCAGCAGGGCAATGGGGGCGAATGCCTCATGCGAAAAGTTGGAAAGCCCCGACAGGTAGGCGAGGTCGATGGTTTGATGGCTGCCCAGTACGGTGTAGCCATCGGGCGGGGATTCCTTGACGAACTGCGCCCCCAGCGTGGCCCCGCTGCCGGGCATGTTCACGACGACGATGGGGGCCTGTAGCGCGACCTGGGCACGCTCGGCAATGGCTCTGAACAAGACGTCCGTTGCGCCGCCTTCCCCGTAGGGCAGCACCAGCGTCATGTCCGTGGCAGGGTAAGGCTCCGCTTGCGTCTGGCCATGGGCAGAGGCGCCCACAAAAAGGCTTAGCCACCCCAACAGCACGATGGCCCCCCAGCCGCTCGATGAAGACCATAAACCACGCTGCCGTCGCCGTTCGGTTTGCTTCGTGTTCATCGGGGGTGCCTCATGCTACTTAGTCTTATAGCTGGCAACATACCTTGAATTTGCGTCCGCTTCCACAAGGGCAGGCATCGTTACGGCCCGGCTTCAGGCGTATCACGGTGGGCTTTCCATCGACGTACCACCACCGCTGCTCTTCCCATACGAACCGCGAGGCTTCTTCCAGCACATGCCAACGGCCTGATTCCCTGAACGTTGCCTTGAAGTGCACGTGCCCTTCATCGCGGGAAGGCTGCGGTGCCGACACGATGACCAGCGATTGCCACTGCGTCGTGGGGTCGGGTGGCAGTGTGGCTGGGCGCGTGGTGATGTGCCAAGTGGCCAGCAAATAGTCACGCTCATTCAACGCAAAGGCGGTGTATCGTGAACGCATCAGGGCTTCCGGGGTTTCTGGAACGGCCTGGCCCTGATGAAACGGCTGGCAGCAGGCTACCAGTGGCAACGTGCTGCCACAGGGGCAACTTTCCGGCATGGGGTGGGTCATAACGGTGACTCTGGCTTGTGCAATGAATAAAGGCTGTAGACGTTTTGTTTCGGTAATAGGGCCCGAGTCAGGTATAGTAGCAGAGCAAGATCTTCAGACAGACGGAGTACGACAACACGATCGATCATTCTTTCCAAACGCAGTGGAGGTTCTCCTATGAAGGTTTACAGACCGGAATGGCAGTGCACGTTTAGCGTAAACGAAGGCGCGGAAGAATCAGCAAACTGGAAAGAGCGAATCGCGTGGCGGCTTAGAGCCGTGGCAGACCGCCTGGAAGGCAAAGGGCGTACGGTGAAAATCGACTATGACGTGTCGCCCACGGTTAGCCGAGACGAAGTCGACCACTGCCTGGGCAAAGGCTTTGAAGTCACCCAGAAGCTGTTGACCCAACTGGCTCGCCAGCAGGCCTGCGAAGATGTCATGCGCCATGCGAAAGCCGAGCTTTATGAAGAGCATTACCCTCAGCATTGATCGCTTTAAAGCATCATGAAAACATCCGCCGCGTCACCGGGCGGATGTTTTTTTATGGGCGTAAGCGCTCGACTTCAGGCATGGTCATCGGCTTGATAGGCCGATTGCAGGGAGCCACCCAAGCGCTGCATGAACTGCTGGCATGCCTCGAGCTGTGAGATCTCGATATACTCATCCGGCTGGTGCGCCTGGGCAATGCTGCCCGGCCCCAGAATGATCGTCTGCAGCCCCTGCCCCTGAAACTGGCCAGCCTCGGTGGCGTAGGCCACGGCATGCTGGCAACAGCCTGCCGGAAGGTGCGCTTCTGCCAGTTGCAGCACCTGCTGGTTGTCACGGTTTGCCAACCCGGGCACCGTCACGTTCAAGGGCTCTGTGGTGATGTCGACGGTTTTCCCCTGAGCCGCCAGGGCCTCACTCAGCGTGGCGCAGTAGTCGCTGAAGCGGGCATACACCTCTTCGAAGGTTTCCGTGGGCAGGTGGCGTATCTCCCACTCGAACTGGCACTCCCGCGCCATGATGTTGATGGCCGTGCCCCCCTTGATCTTGCCAACGTGCAGGCTGGTATGCGGCACGTTGAACGCCTCGTCCACGCGTCCTTCTGCGACCAGCGTGGCCATGGTGTCCTCGATGAAAGTGACCAGCCTGGCCGCCACATGAATCGCCGAGGTGCCCTGGTTCACCTGGCTGCTGTGGGCCTCGCGCCCCACTACGGTAGTGCGCAGGTTGGTAGCGCCTTTCTGGGCAACCACTGGCTGCATGCTGGTCGGCTCGCCGACGATGACCCGTGCCGTGGTGGAGTAGTGCTCATAAAAGCGCTTGATCAGGCTCGGCGCCCCGACACAGCCGATCTCTTCGTCATAGGAAAAGCCCAGGTAGACCGGCTGCTGCAAAGGCGCCTTGACCCACTCGGGCACCATGGCCAGCGCGCAGGCGATGAAGCCTTTCATGTCGCAGGTACCTCGCCCATACAACCGACCATCGCCCCCATCACGCAGGGTGAACGGGTCGCTGCTCCACGGCTGCCCTACGACGGGCACCACATCCGTATGCCCGGAAAGCATCACCCCGCCGGGCGCATCAGGGCCGATGCGCGCAATCAGGTTGGCTTTGGTACCACAGGGGCTCATCACCCGCTCGGAAGCGACGCCAGCCTTGGTCAGGTACGCTTCGACAAATTCGATCAGGGCCAGATTGGACGCGCTGGAGGTGGTATCGAAGGCGACCAATCTGGTCAGTAGCGTGGTGACATCGCTCATAGTGCTCTCGCTGTGCAGGCTTTTGGCCACCCTAGCACCGCCATGGGCATTTGGAAATGCTGACCGTCACGACAACTTCACCGTGCGTTCATGAAAGCGTCATCTACACTTTCTACTGTGCAGTGCACCCAAAAAATTCAACAAACGTACTGCGCATGACCTACAAGGAGTCGTTATGTCTCGTTTCACGTTGCATGCTCTTGCCCTCGGTGTGGCGACGGCCACTTTCAGCCTGTCGGCCCAGGCCACGACCAACATTCAGTGGTGGCACGCCATGGGAGGTCAGCTCGGTAACCTGCTGGAAGAGATGACCGAAGACTTCAATGCTTCCCAGGACGATTACCGCGTCACCCCCAGCTATCGGGGCAACTACACCGAAACGATGACTGGCGCGATCGCGGCCTTCCGTGCAGGCGAACAGCCCCACATCCTGCAAGTATTCGAAGTCGGTACCGGCACCATGATGAATGCCGACGGTGCGATCTACCCAGTCTACGAGCTGATGGAAGCCCACGGCCGTGCCTTCGACCCGGATGCCTTCCTGCCCGCCGTGGTGGGCTACTACACGGACACCAACGGCAACATGCTGTCGTTCCCGTTCAACTCCTCGACGCCCATCATGTACTACAACCGGGATGTGTTCGAAGCCGCTGGCCTGGACCCGGAACAGCCGCCACAGACCTGGGAAGAACTGGCCGAACAGGCCACCCAAATCACCGAGTCGGGTGCCGCACGCTGTGGCTTCACCTCTTCATGGCCAAGTTGGGTGATGCTGGAGAACTTCTCCGCCATGCACAACTCGCCGCTGGGCACTCTGGAGAACGGCTTTGGTGGCCTGGACACCGAGCTGAACTTCAATAACGACCTGGTGGCCCGCCACTGGGACAACCTGAAAGCCTGGCAGGACGCGGGTGCCTACAAATGGGGCGGCCCCGGCTCAGGCCCTGATGCCGAACCCATGTTCTACTCCCAGGAGTGCGCGATCTTCTTCGGCTCTTCGGCCTCACGGGCAGATGTGGCAGCCAACGCCGACTTCGAAGTAGGCTTCGGCATGCAGCCCTACTATGCCGATGTCGACGACGCGCCGCAGAACTCGATTATCGGGGGTGCCACGCTGTGGGCACTGCAAGGCCATAGCGATGAAGAGTACGAGGCCGTTGCTGCCTTCTTCGAGTACCTTTCAGAGCCCGAAGTGCAGGCCAAGTGGCACCAGCAAACCGGCTACCTGCCGATCACTCAGGCGGCATGGGATTTGAGCACCGAGCAGGGCTATTACGACGAGAACCCAGGCGCGGATATCTCGCTCAAGCAGATGACGCTGAACGAGCCCACCGAAAACTCCAAGGGCCTGCGCTTCGGCAACTTCGTGCAGATTCGCGACATCATTTCCGAAGAGATGGAAGCCGTCATGACCGGCAACAAATCTGGTCAGGCCGCTGCCGATGCAGCCGTTGAGCGGGGTAACCGCCTGCTGCGTGACTTCCAGTCCGCCAATCAGTAAGTAAGCACTCGCGTCGCCGCCTGACTAACGCCAGGCGGCGAAGTCGTTTCAAGTATCGCTCGGCATCGGTACTCCTCGACCCGCGTACCCCTCGCCTTACGTGCTACCCGTTCTCGCGGAAACCTGCTTATGCAAACCAAACGCATGACCTTTCCGGGGCGCTTTCTGCCTTATGCGCTGCTGGCCCCGCAAATCGTCATTACGCTGATCTTTTTCATCTGGCCGGCGGGCAAGGCGCTGTATCAATCGCTGCTGCGCGAAGATGCCTTCGGCCTGCGCACGACCTTCGTCGGCCTGGAGAACTTCACTCGCCTGTTCAGTGATGGCAACTACCTCAATGCGCTTTCGGTCACGGCCACCTTTGCCATCGGCACCACGCTGCTCTCCATGTCGGTGGCGCTGCTGCTGGCCTGCACGGTGAATCGCATGATCCGTTCGCGCAGCGCCTACACCACCCTGCTGGTATGGCCTTATGCCATTGCGCCCGCCATTGCCGGGGTGCTGTGGTGGTTCATTTTCAATCCTTCCATCGGCATCGTGCCTTACATGCTCGACATGGTGGGCTACCGCTGGAACCACCGCACGTCGGGCAGCGACGCCATGCTGCTGGTGATCTTTGCCGCCGCCTGGAAGCAGATTTCCTACAACTTTCTGTTTTTTCTAGCGGGCTTGCAGTCCATCCCGCAGTCGTTGATCGAAGCCGCCGCCATCGACGGGGCCAGCCCCATGAAGCGCTTCTGGACCATCGTCTTTCCACTCCTTTCCCCCACCACGTTTTTCCTGATGGTGGTCAACGTGGTGTACGCGATGTTCGATACCTTCGGCATTATCCACGCCACGACCCAGGGCGGCCCCGCACAGGCCACCAACACCCTGGTGTACAAGGTGTATGCCGATGGCTTCGTAGGCTTGAACCTGGGCTCTTCGGCGGCGCAGTCGGTCATTCTGATGGCCATCGTGATCGCCCTGACCATCGTTCAGTTCCGCTTCATCGAGCGCCGGGTCAACTACTGATCCAGGCGGATTGTGAGGAGTTTCGTTATGGTTGAAAACCGCCCCTGGGCCAACCTCCTGGCCCATCTGACGCTGATCCTGGGCGTTGCCGTGGTGGTATTTCCGGTGTACGTGGCGCTGGTGGCCTCGACCCAGGCACCCGGCGACTTGCTGCGCGGCACGCTGCCTATGCTGCCCGGCAGCCACGGCCTGGAAAACTACACGCGCATGTGGCAGTCCGGCGTTTCCAACGCGGGCGCGCCACCGGCAGGCACCATGCTGTGGAACAGCTTCGTGATGGCCATGGCCATTACGCTGGGCAAACTGTCCATCTCGCTGCTATCCGCGTTTGCCATCGTCTATTTCCGTTTCCGCTTTCGGATGCTGTTCTTCTGGCTGATCTTCATCACCTTGATGCTGCCGGTGGAGGTGCGCATCATCCCCACCTTCCAGGTAGTGGCCGACCTGAAGATGCTCAACAGTTTTGCCGGGCTGTCGATTCCGCTGATTGCTTCGGCCACCGCTACCTTTCTGTTTCGCCAGTTCTTCATGACCATCCCTGAAGAGATGCTGGAAGCCGCCAGGGTGGACGGCGCGGGGCCGCTGAAGTTCTTCAAGGACATTCTGATGCCGCTCTCGATCACCAATATCGCGGCGCTGTTCGTGATCATGTTCATCTACGGCTGGAACCAGTACCTGTGGCCGCTGCTGATCACCACCAACCCGGATTACTACACCATCGTGATGGGCATTCAGCGCATGACCTCCGATGAAAATCCCCAATGGCACTTGATCATGGCGGCCGTCGTGATGGCGGCCCTGCCGCCGGTGCTGGTGATCCTGTTTATGCAACGCCTGTTCGTGAAAGGCCTGACCGAGACGGAGAAGTAACCATGGCCAGCATTACCCTGGAAGGGCTGAAGAAAACCTACGCCGGTAACGTGGCAGCCGTCAAAGGCATCGACCTGCACATCGAAGATGGTGAATTCGTGGTTCTGGTGGGGCCTTCCGGCTGCGGTAAATCGACCCTGCTGCGCATGGTGGCCGGGCTGGAAACCATTACCGAAGGCACGTTGAAGATCGGCGAGCGGGTGGTCAATCGGCTGGAGCCAGCCGAACGGGACATCGCCATGGTGTTCCAGAACTATGCGCTCTACCCTCACATGACGGTCTACAACAACCTGGCCTACGGCCTGAAGAACCGCGGTTTCAAGAAGCATGACATCGACCAGCGCGTGCGCGCCGCCGCCAAAATGCTGGAAATCGAGGAGTACCTGGAGCGCAAACCGCGCAAGCTCTCTGGCGGCCAGCGCCAGCGCGTGGCCATGGGACGCGCGCTGGTACGCGAGCCCTCGGCCTTCCTGTTCGACGAGCCGCTCTCCAACCTGGATGCCAAGCTGCGGGTGCAGATGCGCGTCGAGATCAAGCAGCTGCAGCGTCGCCTGAAGACCACCAGCCTGTACGTCACCCACGACCAGCTCGAAGCGATGACCCTGGGCGACCGCCTGGTGGTGCTGAACGCCGGCAATATCGAGCAGGTAGGCACGCCCATGGAGATCTACACGCGCCCTGCCACGCTGTTCGTGGCGCAGTTCATCGGCTCCCCTGCCATGAACATCCTGCCGTTGGCGTATCTGGCCCCTCAGGACCATCAAGGGATACTGAGCCAGCTGCCGGAAGGCACGGACACTCTGGGTATTCGCCCGGATGACATGCTGCTGACACCGCCTGCCGAGCCGCATATCGCGCTACGAGCCACGCTGATGCTGTACGAAGCAGCCGGGGCCGAAAGCCACCTGTACGTGCATCTGGCCGACCGCCAACAGCCTACGGTGCTGAAAACCGCAGGCCAGCCCCCCGTTCAGGAGGGCGAGACGCTCAACCTGTACGTCACCGCCGGAGCCCTGCACCCGTTCAATGCCACCACCGGGCAGCGCACCGGCTGAGCCTGCCGCTTGCCCAGGGCGATGAAGTGACTATTCGTCCTGGGTAATATCCACAATGCGACCCTCGGGCTGATAGAACACCTCGCCACGAGACACCACATGATCACGCAACATCTCCCAGTCGGTATGGCCCACGATGGTATGGCGGCCATCGTCGTGGGCCGCCCCCAGCGCCGTGTGGCCATCGCCACCAGCCGCCGTGAAGTTGTTGGTGGCCACGGTATAGGTCTTGTCCGGATCGATCGCCTGCATGGCACCTTCGCGGTTCACCTCCAGGCTGATGAGACGCTCGCCTGCGGGCTGACGGCTGTCGTAGGTGAGCCGCGTGCCTTCGGACACCTGCAGGAAGCCACCGCTTTCGTCCGGCGCATTGGTCAGCGCAATTTCGAAGGTTTCCAGCAGCTCGGCACCAGTGACTTCCAGCAGCGTCAAACGGTTACCGAACGGCTGCACGGCGATCAGGTCACCCACGGTGATATCCCCTTGGGGCAGCGCTTCACGAATACCGCCGCTGTTCTGTAGCGCCATGAGGGTGTCCGGTACCACCTTGCGCGCTGCATGGAGCTGACCGTCGGCAATCAGGTTGCCCAGCGCCGTTTCGTTGGCGCGTACGCTCAGCGCATCACCCTGGCCATGACGAGGGTTGGGCAGTGCCAGAATCGCCTTCGCACCTACCTGTTCGTCACGCAGTGCTTCGATGGCCTCGGTATACGGTGCTAAAAGCTCCAGCGCAGCCGCATCCGGCGTGCGCTCGTCGGTGGCCAGCAGCTCACCGCTGACCTCCTGAACCACGCCCTCGGCATCGAAGGTCACCTGCATGACCCCCAGGTGCTGGCCATACTCACCCGCCTGCCCTACCACGGTGGGCGCTGGCCAGTGCTCGGTCAGCAGCGCAGGCGGGGCGACCCGCGTATGGCTATGCCCCCCGATGATGACGTCGATCCCCTCGACCTGCTCTGCCAGCAGCAGGTCGTTACCGACGCGGGGGTCGCTGTCGTAGCCCAGATGCGTGAGCGCGATGATCTTGTTGACTCCCTGCGCTTCGAGCGCCTCGACCATCGCTTCGGCCGCCTGACGATACTCACCAATGGTGACCTGGCCCGGGCTGGAGATGGCGTCGCTATCCTGGGTGCTCAACCCGAAGATCCCGATACGCTCCCCCTGATGTTCGAGGATCATGCCGTCATAGAGATACCCCGCCTGGGGGTCGGCCGTGATGCTCTCCCCGAGGCGCTCGGCAAACTCGGGAGACGCCGAAAAGTCCAGGTTGGCGCCTAAAATGGGGAAGTCAGCCCCTGCAAAGAACGCCGCCAACGCCTGATGACCGGTCTCAGGATCACCCAGGTCGAACTCATGATTCCCCGGCACGAACGCGTCGTAGCCCATCAGGTTCATGAAGGTCAGCGCGTCTTGGCCCTGAAATTCGTTGAAGTAGAGCGTCCCGGAGAAGATATCCCCCGCATCCAGCAGCAACCCCTCGCCATAGGTCTCCCGGGCCTCGTTCAAGGTGGCCACCAGGGCCGGGTAGGCATCCGTGCGGCCATGCAGGTCGTTGGTGTGATAGATCGTCAGGGTAAAGGTCTCGTCGGCCATCACGGCCGATGACGAGATCATGAGTGCACCCGCAATGGCGCATGGAGTAACAAAGTGTCGTGAGGTCATGGACTGGGTTCCTTTCGTCAGGGTCAAGTCACTTTCCTGGTATATGTAACGATACTTGCTTCCTGCGGCACAAGACAGGGCACATTGCGTGTCATCGCTTGTTCACCTGGCTGTCGCCTCGGTGTCACTGTTGGGCATCAACATGGCGCTAAACGTGATAAAGGGATGAATCGCTCATGCGACTCTGTATCGTCAGCGAAACATGGTCACCGGAAATCAACGGCGTCGCGCACACGCTGAACCGGCTGTGTCGTGAACTGCTGTTGCTGGGCATCACAGTGGACGTGATACGCCCGGCGCCGCGTCAACCTGGGAGCGCTGCGTGCGCCACCCAGGAACTTCAGGTCAAGCGGTTTGCACTGCCTAACTATACCGACGTTCAGGTAGGCTTTGCCCGCCCTGGGAAGCTTCAGCGCTTTTGGCAGCAATACCGCCCGGACGTCGTCTATCTGGCAACCCAGGGCCCCTTGGGCTGGGCGGCCCGCCAGGCAGCCCAGCGCCTGGAACTGCCGCTGGTGGCCGGTTGGCATACCAACTTCGACCACTACTGCCAAGATTATGGTGTTGCCTGGCTGGCCAAAGCGACACGACGCTATTTGCGCTATTTCCACAATGGCTGCGCCCTCACCCTGGTGCCTACCCAGCAGCAAGCCGTGGCGCTGCGCCAGGATGGCATCAAAGACGTGCAGGTGCTTTCCCGAGGCATCGACGGCGAGCGCTTCTCCCCTGCCCACCGCGACCTCGCGCTGCGCCAGCAGTGGGGGGTCAGCGAGCATCAACCGGTGGCCCTGTACGTGGGGCGCCTGGCACCCGAGAAGAACCTTTCGCTCCTGCAGGAAACGCTGCAAGCCATGCGCAGCGCTCGCCCCGATATGGCGCAGGTCATCGTGGGCGACGGCCCGGCCCGCAGCCAGCTGCAAAAAGCCTTGCCAGAAGCCCACTTCACCGGATTTGTGGACAAGCATTCGCTGGCACGCCACTACGCCAGCGCCGACATGTTCGTGTTTCCCTCGCTGTCCGAAACCTGGGGCAACGTAGTGACCGAAGCCATGGCCAGCGGCCTGGCAGTCGTGGCGTTTCGTCACGCAGCCAGTGCAGAACTGATTCACAGTGGTCATAACGGCATCACCGTGGCGACCGACGATGCGCTGGGCTTTCAACATGCAGCGGTCACGCTGTGCCAGCACCCTGCCGATTACGCACGACTAGGAAGAGTCGCCCGCCTGCGCGCACTGGAACAGAGCTGGACGGGCATTGCCGAGCAATTTCTACGTTACCTGCACCATGCCCAGGAGGCCCGCCATGCGAGCTCGCCCGCTTGTCGTATTCGATCGTCTTGACCTGTTGGAGTGGCGCTTTTGCCAGCGCGTGACGCATCTCTCGCTCTACCGCCCCTGGCGTCTGACGCTCCAGACGGCCAGCAAACTGGGTGATTGGCCCGTCTGGGTGCTGCTGATTGCAGCTCAGCCGTGGCTGCAAACGGACGGCCTATGGCGCATGTGGCAATACTCACTGATCGCGCTGCTGGCGATTCTGGTCTACAAGCTGGTGAAAACTCGGCTGTGCCGCGAACGCCCTTTCATCACCTACCTAGGGGGCGTCCACTGCGGCGAACCCGCTCGAGACCGCTACAGTTTTCCCAGTGGTCATACCATGCATGCCGTGATGTTCAGCGTCCTGGTGGCCAGCCACACGCCCTGGCTGCTACCGATCGTGTTACCGCTTGCCTTGATCATCGCGATTTCAAGAGTAGGCCTGGGCCTGCACTATGCCAGTGACGTGTTGGCCGGTGCTGCCATGGGCTACGGGTTTGCGTTACTGAGCCTTTACTGGATGGGCTAGGCGCTGTTCGACGCCTGAACGCCATAGCGCTTTCATTTGATTGGCACTACGTTTATCTCATTACCCTTTTCGGATCATCAAGGAGCGATGAGATGACCATGACCGTAGGTGAACTGTTTATCGCGCTGGTGCTCATTGCGCTGGTGCTGCTGGTCAGCAATGCGCTGCGCCTTTGGCTACCCTGGCTGCGCCGCCTGTTTCTTCCCAGTTCGGTGATTGGCGGGCTGCTCCTGCTGCTGCTTGGCCCCGATGTCATCGGGCGCTTCATGCCCACACTGTTCGAAGAAAGCCCCGGGCTGTTCCCCGCTTACGTCCAGGAGAGCTGGTCGGCGCTGCCTGGGCTGCTGATCAACGTCGTCTTTGCTGCTCTGTTCATCGGCAAGGCCATCCCTGGGATTCGCACCATCTGGTTACGTGCAGGGCCGCAGGTCGTGGTGGGCCAGACCATGGCGTGGGGCCAGTATGTGGTAGGTCTCAGCCTTGCATTGCTGGTACTGGTTCCCATGTTCAACATGAACCCCATGGTGGGGGCACTGATTGAAATCGGTTTCGAAGGCGGGCACGGCACCGCCGCAGGCATGGCCGACACCTTCGCCGACCTCGGCTTTGAGGAAGGCGCCGACCTGGCGCTGGGCCTGGCCACCGTCGGCATCGTTTCGGGGGTGTTGATCGGCACGGTGATGATCAACATCGCGGCACGCAGAGGCGTGGTCAAACCCACCCGTGAAGAAGACCAGCCGGATGAAAGCCTGCGTGAAGACGAACGCCCCTCTACAGAAGAGTTCAGCGAATTCAAGAAGGATCTGGCACAAGAAGCAGGCACCACCGACCCATTGAGCCTGCATATCGGGCTGGTGGGCATCGCCATCGTGATTGGCTGGCTGCTGCTGACAGGCCTGCAGTGGGTAGAGCAGATGACCTGGGCACGCGACGGCGGGCTGGAAATACTCGCCCACGTGCCGCTGTTTCCCATTGCCATGATTGGCGGGGTGATCGTACAGCTATGTGTCATGCGCTTTGGGCTGGAACGGCACGTATCCACCCGCACCATGTCACGTATTGCGGGCACCGCGCTGGATTTCACCATCGTGGCCGCCCTCGCGACGCTTTCGCTGACCACGCTGGGTGATTACTTCATCCCGTTCCTGCTGCTGGCACTGGCCGGGATTGCCTGGGGCTTGTTCGTGCTGATCGTGATCGCCCCTCGCGTGATCCCCGAGAACTGGTTCGAACGCGGTATTGGTGACTTCGGCCAATCCATGGGGGTGACCGTCACCGGACTGTTGCTGATGCGCATGGCAGACCCCAAGAACAAGTCCGGCGCACTGGAGAGTTTTGGCTACAAACAGCTGATGTTCGAACCCGTGGTGGGGGGCGGCCTGTTCACCGCCGCCGCGTTACCGCTGATTGCCCAGTTTGGCGCACCCGCCGTGCTGGGATTGACTGCCATACTGACCGTCGGCTGGCTGGCATTCGGGTTGCTCTACTTTGGCAGGATGGTGCCCGACCGTGGCAAGGGACGATGGCAAGGCAAGTAAACGTCGGATAGCAAAACGCCCGCAATAGCGGGCGTTTTGCATTGGGACGGATGTCTTGCAAGGGAGGACTTACATATCAGGTGGCATGTCGTCACGCTCTTCCAGGCCCCCTGAAAATGACGTCTTGAACGCCATATACAGGCCTACCCCCGAAAACCCCAAGAAGAGCACGAACATGCATAACATCAATACCATCGCCATAACGCGTGTCCCTGTCAGTGTGCGGCCGTTGCGTTGACGTCTTCTCACCGCTGAAATTTGGTCTACACGACAGGATAGACCAAAACACTGCGCCCATCTGTACCATTACTGTACAGATGAAGGGATGGATTTGTAAAAGTATCTAAAATCAGTTACTTGAGACAAAAAAAATAACACAAAAAAACCATCCCACAAATGCGAGATGGCTGTTTTGCATCGCTGCCGATCCTTGGCCTTGATGGCCAGCACATCCAAGTGCTGGCAAGAGTGAGCAGGCTCGATGTCCCTACACGTCCCTGGTGCTTTCTGGGCGTCCTGCCCTCCTTGACTGCCTGTTAGCCTGCCCACACTGTCGATAAAGAAAGGGGTCACTCCCTGTGAACCCGAGGCAGTTCATGCTACTGACCATGATAATGCATCAGCCAGGCCAAAACTTTTAAAAAATAGAAAAATAAATAAAAAACAAATACATATGAAAATAAACAAACCACCCTGCTATGCCAATCCAGCCCACCCACGACTCGAAACCTGTATAAAACTGGCACATGAGACAAATGCGTATAGCGCATTTTTAGCCTGCCAACGCCGTTTGTGTCACACAGTCAGCACGACCAGTGGCGAGCCCTCTCGTTAACGCTTATGTTATACATCGAATGCCCCACTCTCGGGGATGGGCCCCACTGAGGACACGCTCATGAAACGCTCCATGCTGCTTGGCATACTCTTGATGTCGACCCTGCTGGTCATCAGCGGATGTAATACGGTTCGTGGCATGGGTCAAGATATCGAGCGGGGTGGCGCCGCCATTCAGCGCTCGGCGGAATAACCCCATGATGATGACGGTCTTTCTTTCCCACGGCTTGGAGAGCGGCCCAGGCGCCCTGAAGATACAGGCGCTGAAAGGCGTCGCGGAACACGTGGATGACTGCGAGCCCGTGGTCATGGATTATCGCGGCATGAGCGAGCCGGCGGCCCGCTTGAGCCACCTGCGTGAGACGCTGAATGCCCGAGGCGACGACCCATCTCGATGCATTCTGGCAGGGTCTAGCCTGGGCGGCTGGATCAGTGCGGCACTGAGTGCCGAGACGCCCATGCTGGGCTGCTTCCTGTTGGCTCCCGCGCTCGGCATGCCCCGCTACCCGGAAACCTCCCCTTTCATTCAGGCCCGACACACCCATGTGATCCATGGCTGGCAGGACGACGTGGTGCTGCCAGGCCCGGTCATCGAGCACGCCCAGCGCCAGCGGCTCTCGCTGCGCATGGTGGATGACGACCATCGGCTGCACCAAAGCCTGGATGTCATCTTGGCGGATTTCACGCGGTTTCTGGCCACGTGTGCAGCGTGATGCGTCCTCTCCTATTGTTCTGCTTGTTAAATGCTTTGCTTGTCAAAACCTCGACATGAGCCCTCAAAACCTATACAAATAATATACACACGATAGGAGGCAGCTCATGTTCGGACTCTTCAAGCGCGACCCCAAGAAGAAACTTCAACAGGCCTACGAACGCAAGCTCACCGAGGCCATGCAGGCGTCGCGCAACGGCGACATGCGTGCCAATGCCACCCTGACCGCCGAAGCCGAAGCGCTTTTGGAGGAGATCAACCGTTTGAAGGCAGAAGGCCACTAACCCGTGGGTCGTTTGCCAAAGGGTGTGAGCTGCCTGATGCTGGCCTTGGGCATGGCGGCACAGGCACAGGCACAGGCACAGGCACAGGCACAGGCAACAGAAGCGTGCCAGCTTCAGGGTCGCTGGTGGCAATCGGATCAGCCCGCGACGCCCAATGAGATACTCGGTTTGGCAGCGCAGCGGTCAGTCGTGCTGCTCGGGGAACGGCACGACGCCATGGAACACCACCGCTGGCAATTGCACACCCTGGCAGGCCTGTACGCCCATGAGAGCGACATGGCGATTGGCCTGGAGATGCTGCCCAGAGAAGCGCAGCCGGTACTGGAGCGCTGGGTGGCGGGAGAGCTATCCGAAGAGGAGTTTCTGGAGCAGAGCGACTGGCAGGAAGCCTGGGGGTTCGATCCTGAGCTTTACTGGCCCATCCTTCACTTTGCACGCTTGAACCGCATTCCACTGAAGGCGCTCAACATTACTCCTGCCTTACGCCAGCGGCTGACCAGCGAAGAGATCGGCCACATTCCACCAGAGCAGCGTTACGGTATACCCGCCCCGCGACCTGCCAATGACGCCTACCAGACTTACCTGGAGGAGGTCTTCGACCAGCATGCCATGGGGCAAGACAACCCCGACATGCTGGAACGCTTCATTCGAGCGCAGCTCAGTTGGGACATTGCCATGGCGCAGGGGCTGGCAGACGCTACCCAAGAGAGCACCCTGGCCGTGGGCCTGATGGGCCTTGGGCATGTCGTGCATGGCCATGGCGTAGCGCACCAATTGGAAGGACTGGGCATTCAAGATACGTTCAGTCTCTTGCCCTGGGAGCTGGAGGAGTGCGCGCTTCCCGACCCCACCTTGAGCGATGCGATCTTCATTGTGCCCACCCCGTTGACCACATCATCACCGGCAGCTAACGGCCCGTGACTCAACACACATCAAACTCATAACGTTTATTAGCTAACTAATAGCATTTAAACTTGTTGCCGCTGCCATGACCCTTTATATCTCGATTCACGATCACGCAGCGCTTCGATATCATGCTGCACGCTTATTCTCTCCGCTTGCTCTCCCCGCTTACCATTCCATTCCTTACTCATAAAAGCGTTGACTGTCCCGTTTAATCAGACCTGTATTACCAATTGATTACAATGACGGCCGCTCATACGGTAGAACGCCTCTTCATCTGCCGATACCACCCCATGACACCTGACTCTCAATTACAGCGAAGAAACGTGTGGTCTGGACTCGGAGTGACCCTGGTTGCCTGCTGGCTGCTGGTCTGGTTGATTCCACGCTACGGTGGCTCGGGCATGGCGTTTGGCATGCATCCACAGCGTTTGGCGACGCTGGGCGCCTGGGTCATGCTGCTGTGTGCCGCCACGCTCATGGTCATCAGTCTTATTCGTTTGAAGCAACAACACGCCCCTCTCTTCAACCGTTTATCACTTATTGACTTGTGGCATCAAGTTTGGCCTTTCTTATATGTATTACTTTTTATCATATTGGCCAACTTTATTCCTTTAACGTGGCTTGCGCCTTTTATCATCGGCTTTCTCGTTGCACTATTGGGTGAACGGCGCTGGTATGTCATTGCACTTTCCGCCGCGATTCCTACGGCTGCGCTTTATTTACTGACCGTGCAACTCATGCGCATAGGAATTGTTTAACATGCCAGAACTCAGTGCCATTACCAGTGCCTTTGGCGATGCCTTAACACTGCACTCCATCAGTGTCATTCTAGGGGGCGTTTTACTGGGCTATATCGTGGGCGTCATTCCTGGCTTGAACCGTTCGGTCGCCATTGCCATTGCCATACCGCTCACTTTCTACATGTCGGCCTATGCCGCCATCGCCTTTTTGATTGGCCTTTCAAAGGGCACGGCGGCGGGCAGCGCCGTCTCTGCCATTTTGCTCAACACCCCAGGCGAGCCCTCTTCTGCAGCCACCTGCCTGGATGGCTACCCCATGGCCAGCAATGGCCAGCCGCGCAAGGCGCTCAAGGTAGGGCTCTTGGCATCGGTGGTCGGCGACCTGCTTTCGACACTGCTGCTGATCGTCGTGGTCATTCCCTTTGCCTCGATTGCTCTCAAGTTTGGCCCTTATGAACTGGCTGCCATTCTCATTTTTGCACTGGTCTTCATTGCCGGGATGGCCGGAGGCTCTTTTTTAAAGGGCATGGCCGCCGGAGGCATGGGCGTTATTTTAGGAACCGTCGGGTTAGACCCGGAAACCGGCGCCATGCGCTTTACGTTTGGCTACGCGGAGCTGATGGAAGGCGTGCCCATTCTCCCTTTGGTCATCGGAACTCTGGCCCTCTCCGAAATGTTCGTACAACTGGAAGCTTATCGGCGTAATAAAGGCGCCAGCTCCGTCAAGCTTGGCCATAACCCCGAAGACGACCTCTCCTTTAAAGAGTTTAAAAGCACCTTGCCGACCATCTTTAAAAGCACCGGCGTCGGGGCTTTCGTGGGCGCGCTGCCGGGCCTGGGGCCATCGGTAGGCTCGTTCATGGCGTACGGGCTCGCCAAACGCGGCGCCAAAGACCCGGATAGCTTCGGCAAGGGCAACCCCAATGGCATTGCCGCCGCCGAGGCCGCCGACAACGCCGTCATTCCCGCCAGCTACATTCCGCTGTTCGGGCTGGGTATTCCCGGCAGCGTGTCGGCAGCGCTGCTGGTGGGTGCTTTCATGATCCACGGTATTCAGGTCGGCCCGCTGATGCTGCGCGACCATCCCCAGATGCTGTTCACCATCTTTGCCGGCATGGTGGTCGCTAGCCTGATCATGCTGGCCGTAGGCTGGTACGGGCTGCGTATCTTTGCCCGCGTCACGGATGTGCCGCAGAACATCGTCATCCCCGTGGTGATCTTTCTCTGCCTGGCTGGCATTCAAGTGCAGGGCTACGGCACGTTTGGCCTGCTGACCGTGTTTGGCTTCGCGATCTTCGGCTATTTCCTGAAGAAGCATGACTACTCCTTCGTGACCTTTCTGGTCGCTTTCATCGTCACACCCATGCTGGAGATGAACCTGCGCCAGTCGGTCATTCTTTCCGGGGGCGACATCGGCATTCTCATGCAGCGCCCCATTGCACTGACGTTTGTGGTCGCCACTGGCCTGCTGGTACTGCACCTGCTGTGGAGCAGCTATCGCCAGTACCGGCAGCGTCGGCAACACGGCTAAACCGAGCAACCTTCACTACCAAGAAAAAACCATCGAGGAAACCACCATGAAAAAGCATCTTCTGACCACCGCCATCGTTTCGGCAGCGCTGACCCTGGCCGCTGGCACCGCCCAGGCCAATGACTTCCCCAGCAAGCCGCTGACCATGGTCGTCGGCTTTGGCGCAGGCGGCAGCACCGATATTCAAGCGCGTGTACTGGCCAACGTACTGGAAGAAGAGCTGGGCCAGCCGGTGAACGTGGTCAACCAGCCGGGTGCTGGCGGTGGCGTGGCCTTGACTCGCCTGGCCAACAATAACGACGAAGGCTACACCTTTGCCTTTGGCACCTCCATGACCATCACCTACGGCCCGTTGGCTACGGAAACCGCCTACCAGCTGGACGACTTCCGCTACGTGGCGGGCGTGACGCTGGGCCAGTCGGCCATCGTGACCGGCGAGAACCGCCCCTTTGGTGACAGCTGGGAGTCGCTGGTGGAGTATGCCCGCGAAAACCCCGGCACCAGCTATGCCACGCAGACCGCCCTGGACCGCATGATCATCGAGTACATTGCCCAGCAGGAAGGTCTTGACCTGCGCATCGTGCCCACAGCGGGCGGCGCTGGCATGGCACCGCTGATTCTTTCTGGCGACGTCGACTTCGCCTACAGCGGTGGCACCCACTCCGGCTACGCAGAAACGGGTGAAATGCCAGTACTGCTGAGCCTGGCAGAAGACCGTCTGGTAGCCTTCCCGGATGCGCCCAGCCTGCAGGAAGCCGGTTATGACATCAACCCGGCTGAAATTCGCGTGGTCATGGTGCCCAACAACACTCCGGATGCCCACGTAGAGCGCCTGGCAGAAGCACTGGAAGCCGCTACCCAGGATGAGCGCTTCATCGAGATCACCGAAGAGCGCATTCTGATGCCGGTGGTGTACCTGTCGGAAGAAGACGTCACCCAGACCCTCACCGAGCAGACCGAAAGCTACAAGGCGCTGATCGAAGAGCTGGGCGGCGTACCGGGCGCAGACGACTAAGCTGCCCCGCATGCCGTGAACAGGATGGCATGAAAAAGCCCGCTGACCGTGTCAGCGGGCTTTTTAGTGGTTCCGAGCCGGGATCGCCGAGCCTACGGCGATCAACAGCCTACTCGTCGGCAAGCGCGGGCAGCAGCGTCTTGAGCTTGCGCGTCAAGGTATTGCGCCCCCAGCCCAGCAGCTCGGCCGCTTCCCCCTTGCGCCCCCCGGTGTGCTTCAGGGCGGTTTCGATCAGGATGCGCTCGAAGTCCGGCACCGCTTCTTCCAGCAGGTGCGTATGCCCTTCGGCCAGGGCGTGGTCAGCCCAATCCCGGAAGGCCGAACGCCAATCACCGTAAGCGCCCCCTTCCGGCGCGCTGACCGAGCGCAGCTCAGGTGGCAGGTCCTCGATCAGGATCTCCCTGCCAGACGCCATCACGGTGAGCCAACGGCAGATATTTTCCAGCTGGCGAACGTTACCCGGCCACGGCAACCGAGTCAGGTGGGCCTCTGCCTCGGTGGTCAGCACCTTGATATCGGTGGATAGCTCCTTGGCCGCCTCCGCCAGGAAATGGCGGGTCAAGCGGGGGATGTCTTCACGGCGCTCGGCCAGGCGCGGCAGGTGCACCCGAATCACGTTCAGGCGGTGGAACAGATCCTCACGAAAACGCCCTTCATCCACCAGGGATTCCAGATTCTGGTGGGTGGCAGCAATGATCCGCACATCCACCTTGACCGGCGTATGGCCGCCGACCCGGTAAAACTCGCCATCGGCCAACACCCGCAGCAGGCGCGTTTGCGTCTCGGCGGGCATGTCGCCGATTTCATCCAGAAACAGCGTACCGCCGTTGGCCTGCTCGAAACGCCCCTGGCGCTGCTGGGCGGCGCCGGTAAACGCGCCTTTCTCATGGCCAAACAGTTCCGATTCGATCAGATCACGGGGAATCGCCGCCATATTGAGGGCAATGAACGGCTTGCCGGAGCGCGGGCTGTGCTGATGCAGCGCCTGGGCCACCCGCTCTTTACCGGTGCCCGACTCCCCATTGATCAAGACCGTGATATGAGAGTGCGACAAGCGCCCGATGGCGCGAAACACCTCCTGCATGGCAGGCGCTTCGCCGATGATCTCGGCGCTCAGCCCTTCCGGCACGCTGACCGGCCGCTGCCGCTCGCGGGCATGGGCCACCGCGCGCCGCACCAGCGCCAGCGCTTCGTCGACATCAAAGGGCTTGGGCAGGTACTCGAAAGCCCCCCCTTGGTAAGAAGCCACCGCGCTATCCAGATCCGAGTGGGCGGTCATGACAATGACGGGCAGGTCGGGATGGGCGGCACGCACGCGGGACATCAGGTCGAGGCCGTCGATTCCCGGCATGCGAATATCGGTGACCAGCACGTCCGGCGGGTTTTCCAGCAGCCGAGCCAGCGCCGTATCCGCCCGCTCGATACACTCTACATCCAGGTCGGGTTGCGCCAGCGCGCGCTCCAGCACCCAGCGGATAGCGCGGTCATCATCGACGATAACCACCCGTGCAACATCGGTACGTGTCGCCTCAGTCATGACGCATCTCCGGTAAATTAATAACCAATGGAATCAGTAAACGAAATTCGGTGTGTCCGGGTCGGGAATCGCATTCGATCAATCCTTGATGTTGGTGCAAAATTGACTGAGCAATCGACAGTCCCAGGCCGCTGCCTTCCGCGCGACCTGACACCATGGGGTAGAAGAGCGTTTCGCGAAGCGCATCGGGAATGCCGGGGCCGTTATCGATGACACCCACCTCACTGACCAGCCGATGACGCTCGGCCCCCAGAGTGAACTGGCGGCGGGCACGGGTGCGCAGGGTCAGCGTGGGGGACGGCGTGTCGGCTTCGCTCATGGCCTGTACCGCGTTGCGGGCCACGTTCAAGACCGCCTGAATCATCTGCGACTCGTCGCCAGAGAGGTCGGGCAAGCTGGGGTCGTAATCGCGATGAACGGTGACCTGCGGGTGCTCGGCCAGCAATAGCGCACGCACGCGTTCCAGCACTTTGTGAATGTTCACCGGCTCATGCTTGATGATGCGATTGGGGCCCAGCATGGAGTCCACCAGATCGCGTAGACGATCCACTTCCTCGACGATGATGTGGGTAAACTCCCGCAAGGCCGGGTCGTCCAGGTCGCGCTCCAGCAGCTGCGCCGCACCGCGGATACCGCCCAAGGGGTTTTTCACCTCATGGGCCAGCCCGCGGGCCAGTACCTTGATGGTTTCCTGGCGGGTGGTCAGCGCTTCTTCTCGGGAAATCTGCATCAGCCGGTCGCGGGGCTCCACCTCCAGCAGCAGCTCTTCGGCAGACAGCGGCGTCACGGTGTAATCCACCGTCAAGGGTTCACTGTTGAGCGGCGTAATACGCGCTTCGCGTTGGGTGTAAGGGTGAAACGCATCGCGTGCCTTGGCCAGCACGTCATCGATACTCTCATCGCCGCCCAGCAAGGTATCCAGACTGATGCCTTGTACGCGGCTGAAGCTCACCGCCAACAGCGCCTCGGCGGCCGGATTCATCCAGCGAACCCGAAGTTCGCCGTCCAGCAGCAGTACCGCCGTGGTGAGGTGTTCCAATAAGCGCTGATACATGGCGTGTCCTGAAGCGTCGCTAACCGTTGCGTTAGAGATTTAGCTGAGGAAGTGCAAAAAGCGCGCCAAGTTACCCAAAACGACGCCATGCACGGCTTGGGGGCAGCCTGCCGGTGCCGCTCGGGCATTTATAGCGCACGGGCAGGGAGATTTAGCCAGCCTGATGCACCATTATAGTGCATTGCATTAATCGGCGATAAAAATCGTCACCTGATCGGTGCGATGTTGAATACGCCCCTGACTGTCCAGCAGCTCTGCCTGCAAACGATGCTGCCCTGGGGGCAGGCCTGCCAGCCAAAAAGCATCGCTGTGCAGAGGAGATTGGCTAAGCTCGCCGTTGACGAGCAGCTGGATCTGGTGGTCCTCGCGCAGCGCAGGGGAAACGCTGACCTCCACGGGCGTCATGCCACCGCGCAGCGACGCCCCTGGCGCGGGGGCAACGATGACGAACCGGTCATAAGGCATGAACGGCTGGCCCGGACGCCCCAAAGGCCGTGCCGCCGAAGGCGCGGCTGGGCGGGTGGCGGCAGGCAAGCTGGGCAAGGGCGCCAGCCGCAGCACTTCGCCTCCGCGCTCGGGGTTATCGGTAAACGTGACGTTGCCCTGGGCATCGACGATGCGGTACACCGTTTGCGCCTGGGCAGCGCTTACCCACAGGCAGGCAGCCACGAAAACCCCTGTGGATAATATGGCTGACCATGCAACACGCCGCTTGCTCACCACGCTGTCTCCTCACCTATGCTGCCCATAAAAAAACCCCGCCGAAGCGGGGTTTTGGCTCGTCACACCGCAAGGGTGATCTTAGCAGTCATGCCATCAGCTTAGCAGCTGTAGTACATGTCGAACTCGATCGGGTGAGTCGTCATGCGGATACGCTCAACGTCTTCCATCTTCAGTTCGATGTAGGCGTCGATCATATCGTCGGTGAACACGCCACCTTCGGTCAGGAACGCACGGTCAGCATCGAGTGCTTCCAGTGCTTGATCCAGGCTGTTGGCCACTGTCGGTACGGACTTGCCTTCTTCTGGCGGCAGGTCGTACAGGTTCTTGTCCATGGCATCGCCAGGGTGGATCTTGTTCTTGATACCGTCGATACCCGCCATTAACATCGCTGCGAACGCCAGGTAGGGGTTGGCAGTCGGGTCAGGGAAGCGAGTCTCTACACGCTTGCCTTTCGGGCTGGCAGTGTAAGGAATACGGATAGACGCAGAGCGGTTACGAGCACTGTAGGCCAGCATGACCGGCGCTTCGAAGCCCGGTACCAGACGCTTGTACGAGTTGGTAGAAGCGTTGGTGAAGGCGTTCAGAGCACGGGCGTGCTTGATGATACCGCCGATGTAGTACAGCGCCATTTCAGACAGGCCAGCGTACTCATCGCCCGCGAACTGGTTCTGACCATCTTTCCAGAACGACTGGTGTACGTGCATACCAGAACCGTTGTCGCCTACCAGCGGCTTCGGCATGAAGGTAGCGGTCTTGCCGTAAGCGTGCGCCACGTTGTGGATCACGTACTTCATTTCCTGAACTTCGTCGGCCTTCTTCACCAGCGTGTTGAACTTCACGCCGATTTCGTTCTGACCGGCGTTGGCCACTTCGTGGTGGTGTACTTCGACAGTCTGGCCAATCGCTTCCAGGGTGTTACACATGGCACCACGGATATCGTGGAAGCTGTCGACCGGCGGAACCGGGAAGTAGCCACCCTTGAGGCGCGGACGGTGACCCAGGTTGCCAGTCTCGACCTTGCTGTCGGTGGCCCAGGCGCCTTCGTCGGAAGTGATCTTGTACATGGATCCTTGAATGTCGGACTTCCAGTGCACTTCGTCGAAGATGAAGAATTCGGGCTCGGGGCCGAAGAACGCAGTGTCACCCAGGCCAGTGGACTCGAGGTAAGCCTCGGCGCGCTTGGCGATGGAACGCGGGTCACGGTCATAGCCCTGCATGGTGGCAGGCTCGATGATGTCGCAACGCAGGATCAGGGTAGCGTCTTCGGTGAAGGGGTCCAGGAAGCCGGTGCCGTCTTCCGGACGCAGGATCATGTCAGACTCGTTGATGCCTTTCCAGCCATTGATGGAAGAACCATCGAACATCTGGCCGTTTTCAAAAAACTCTTCGTTCACGTCACGCGCAGGCACGGTCACGTGCTGCTCTTTACCGCGTGTGTCGGTGAAACGCAGGTCTACCCACTTAACGTCATGTTCTTCGATTAGCGCAAGAGTCTTGGCTGACATAGTGTCCTCCGGTATGAGCGTGGCTTAGAGCTTGAAACAATAAGCTATCGATAAAAGTGTTATTCAACAAATCGTCTACATGCCTTGGCACGTGGCGCGTTTGTCTTTTTTGTTCGCTTTACGTTTGCTTGACCATGGATAACAAATCGCCCAGCGATCATTTCAGACCGGCTATCGTTGTAGCACGCCAAGCGGCTTCTGCCTATGGCCTGCTAGCGACTGACAAACGGCCCATGAAACTGTTCATGAAACTGCCTACGAAGCTGTCACGAAATATAAGCACGTAGCATGCCAACTTTGCACCAATATGGCTTTTAAAAAAATAACAGCATGATTCAAAAAGCAAAAATCATTTTCTCCGATGCCTCCTGATGTAGCATTTACCCACTACGCTACTGCATAGAGCACGTCTCAAGCTCAATATGCACCAAAAAAATACAAAAAATTCCCTTATTGCACAAAATCAGTGCATAGCAAGGCAGTCTATTTTTATGCTTTTCTCCACCATTTCTCCTTGCTACGAAAAGAAACCAATGCCTACAATAAATTACAAACGGAAAGTTTTTACTACGAAGGAAGCCGCTTTCATGGGTACGGTTTGCTTTATCGTCGATGCTTCCGTGGCGGGAGCCTGGCTTCCTCGCCACCTGCGCTCCATTCGTCAATCTGGCCTGGCCGAGCATCTCGTGCCCGTGATCGTGACCGCCGCGTTTCTGGATGAGCGCTTCGCGACCCTGGAGCATCGTTTCCACGCCCACTGCCTCGTCACCCCAGAGAAGAAACTGGGCGCTCGCCTGAATCAGGCGGCGTATGTCAGCCAGGCAGAATGGCTGCTGGTGGCCATGCACAAACAGGTACTGCCTGCACAGCTATGGCCCCTGCTGTACCCCGAGCTGGATACGCAAACGCTGGATGCGCTGATCATCAGCGCGATGACGCCTCGGTTGCCAGAACGCCTCTGGCAGCAGCTACGTGGCCCTAACGCCGCATTGCCCCCTTACATGGCCATCAGCCGAACCTGGCTGGAACGCCTGGGAGGCTTCGACCCCGAGCTGGAGGTCACGGCAATGACCGACCTGCTCCAGCGCCTGCATGCCTGCCCCACCCGCCTGAAGACCCTCAGCGGGCAAGCACTGGGGTTGCCGCGAGGCTCGCCACTGAGCGCGTTGAAAGCACGCTTTTCTACCGAAACACCCCCACATTGATCGTCGCCCTCATCCCTTCATCACTCTTCAACGCCTTCCCCAATGCACAAGGCATACTGAACGGCCCCAGCGAGGCTTACCTAACGCCAACCTCATACTTTCAGGCGTTTGCCAAATAGCATGGCGCCCCAGGTGGTGGTGTTCACCGCCTTGTTCAACAGCACCGAGCCCACGCTGGCCACCACGATCAAGAGCAGTGCGTAAAGCACCAGCGGCAGCGTTTCCACGCCGACCAAGGTATCGGTAATGGCAAAAAACATCGGGTGAGCCAGGTAAATACCGAAGGAGTAGGCATTGATATAGCGCACCCAGCCAGGCGCTCGGCGCCCCTTCAAGCGGCGCATGGTCACCAGCACGAACAGCACGAAAAAGGGAATGACCCAGACTTCCTTGGAAGAGAACGCCAGCCAATGAGCAAAGGTGGCCATCACGATCAGCGCCACCCACCCCCATAGCCAACGGGACTGCGACAGCGTTTGCAGCCACACGGGGCGCTCCTGCAGCACGGCACGAGGTGCCAGCGGGTAATAGCGCACCAGTACCAGCGCCAGAAAGAAGAGATACACCCACCCCAGGGGCGCGATCCACAGCAAGTAGCCAGGGGGTTCTACCTGGAACCAGTACGCCAGCCCCCAGTAGGCCATGCTGACTACACACGCCACCCACAGCCAGGGCACCGGATTCACCCGCCACAGCTGCCAGCGGGTAAATGCCCAATACGCCGCATAGAACTGCATGGCGATGATCAAGAAATACCCGTGCCAGCCCGCATAGATGAAGTAGCTGCGCGCATTGGCCAGGAAGCCCACGGCATCGTCGCTGCCCGACAACCGCCACCACTCTGCCGTCGAATAGATGAAGCCATACATCAGGTAAGGCAGCATGACGTACTTGACCCGCTGGAGCAGAAAGCCCGGCGGGACCTGCTTGTCGTAACGCACGGCGAAAACGAATATCGAGATGAACAGGAACACGGGGGTGCCCAACACCAGGGGAATCCGCATGAGGTCGGTGGCCAGGTTATCTAACCGCTGGTTCAAATGGTCCAGCCAATGAAACAAAAAAACGGCAATGCAGCCGTAAGCACGAAGCCAGTAGATTTCCTCGATTTTCTGCATCCAGCCTCCCGGTTTTCCCCCAGCGCACCGCCTAGCCGCTATCCTGTTAACAGCGTCCGAGAGTGAACACCCGCGAGCCGCCTGTTGTCCGACCTTGTAAATGCCCGTAAATTCCGGAGGCCCCGTGATCAGAAGAACTGCCTTGCAACGCATTGCTCTGCTGGCTGGACGCTTGGCCGGACTCTTTGGCTGGCTGGTGTTGAGCAACGTCGCACTGGCAGGCGAGGTGGTGCGCGACCAGTTCTACTCCCCCACGCTGGGCTACGATTACCCTTATACGCTTTATTTACCCGATGGCTATGACAGCCAGGCGACAACACCCTACCCCGTGATCTACCTGCTGCACGGTTCGTTTGGTAACGAGCTGGACTGGGCCACTCGGGGTAACTTGCCACAAGTGGCAGACCGGCTGATACAGGCAGGGCATATTCCCCCCGCCGTGTTCGTGATGCCAGGCAGCCGCAGCTGGTGGGTAGATGGCCATAACGAACCCGCCCGCAGCGCCTTTTTCAACGACCTGATGCCTCACATCGAAGCCCACTACCACGTGGGCACCACTCGTGAGCAGCGAGGAGTGGCCGGGCTTTCGGCAGGCGGCTACGGCGCGCTCAACTTCGCGCTGGAACACCCCGAAATGTTTGCCGCCGCCGCCGCGCTGAGCCCCGCCAGCTACGTGCCCACGCCGCCCAGCAACTCTTCGGCGCACCGCCACCCCACCTTTCTGGATGAACGAGGCCAGTTCGACCAGGCACTGTGGGAGCAGCTCAATTACCCCGCTCACCTGGAACACTATCGCCTTCAGGTCACACCGCGCCCCGCCGCCGAACAGGGCGACACTCCGCCCGTGCCGCTCTACATCAGCGCCGGGCGCAGTGACGTATACGACGCCGAATACCACGCTCGCCAGCTACGCCAGGCCATGGAACGCATTCAGCCAGAGCTGGTGCGGCTAGACCTGTACCCCGGTGGGCACACTTGGCGTGTATGGCGGGCCAGCCTGCCCGCCGCGCTCAACTTCCTGTTCCAGTACGTGGGTCACGAAGCACCTGGCGAAACGGGCGCATAGAGCACCGCCTGGTTACGCCCCTGCGCCTTTGCCTGATACATCGCCTGGTCGGCACAATGGATCAGCGTGGACTCTTCAGCAGCGTGCAGGGGCAACAGCGCCACTCCAATACTGGCCGAGACATGGACTTCCCCCACCGACAGCGTGAACGGCACCGCCAGCGCCTGGCACAGCTGGTCTGCCACCCTCAGGGCCTCTTCGGCACCCACGGGCCCACCCAGCATGGCCACGAACTCATCGCCCCCTATGCGCCCCACATGGTCGCCCCCGCGCAGCCGTTGCCGGAGGCGCTGGGCCACGGCCTGCAGCAACTGGTCGCCGACGCCATGACCAAAACGGTCGTTGATGGGTTTGAAATCATCCAGGTCGATGAACAGCAGCGCCAGCGGTGTATCGCATCGTTTGGACTGGGCGATGGCACTGCTCAAGTGGCTGAAGAACAGCGACCGATTGGGCAAGTCGGTCAAGGTGTCGTGCTGGGCCAGATGCAGCACTTTTTGCTCCATCTCCCGGCGTGGCGTCACATCATGGGAAATCCCCAGAAAGCTCATCACCTGCCCCTGCTCGTCCAGCAGCGGTGCCCCGTTGGTAAAGTGCCAGCGCCACTCGCCGTTGGCGTGCTGCACCCGGTACTCGATCAACCCCTGGGGCGCCCCGGTGCGGTAAACCTTTTCGATATACCGCTGGCAGGCTTCCAGGTCTTCCGGGTGCAGCACGAAGCTCATGTTCTGCCCCAGCACCTCCTCGACCTCATGGCCCAGAATGCGCGGCCAGTTCGGCGACACATAGGTCAGCGTGCCTTCGGCATTCAGCGTGTAGATGATATCGTTGGCCTGCTCGACCAGCTGGCGAAAACGCTGCTCGCTGGAGCGCAGCGCGGCCTCCAGCGCCTTACGCTGGGTAATGTCGTTGGCGTAGCCTGTCCATAGCAGGCTGCCATCGGGCTGGCGGCGAGGACGATCGTGGGCCTCGACCCAAAGCATCTCGCCATCGCGACGAAACATGCGAAACTCACTTCGCCAGGGCGTCAAGGAGCGCGCACTTTGCAGTGACCCTTCAATCACCGTATCGCGGTCACTGGGATGAATGTTGGCCAACAGCGTTTGGGCATCTGCCAGCACCTCTTCCACGGTGGCACCAAACAGCTCCGTGACCCGCTGGCCCACGTAGGTGTAGCGCCACGCCGCCCCCTCCAAGGAGAGATGCAGCTGGTACACGAACCCCGGCAGCTGCGAGAGCAGATCATCCAGCGACTCGCCAAAAGGCAGCATCAATTGGCTCAGTTCGCCATACACTGCTCGCTGGCCCCCATCGCGCACGGGCGAAAGCTGCAGTTGCCACGCCCGCCCCGACTCCCCCCACCGGACATTCAACGCGCATGGCTGCTGCTGTTCGTCACAGCGGCGAATAGTATCCAGCACGCTCGCCCCATCCAATGGAAAACAGCGCCCCAAGGCCGCTTCCGAGCCCATGGCTTGCCAACCGGCCACACGCCGAAAAGCAGCATTGCCCTGAACGCACGCCTGGCCATCGCACATCATCACAAACAGCGGGGTCGCCGACTGCTCGAACAGCGCATGGTATAAGTGCATGGGCGCTCCGCTCCCTGGTTCGTAAACGGTTAAGTTAAGCGGCCCAGCCCACGGTGTCCACGAACATTGGTTGACTTCTACCAACGCAAACTACACTGAAAAGGAACCCTTTTTCTGGACACACGAAAGGAAGCCTTCCTATGCATAAACATATTGAATGGGACGACCCCGGCAGCGCGAGCGTGGTGGAGTACTTCAAGAACGACCCTGACCACACCTCCCCCTACCCCGGCGCTATCCTTTCCGCCCGCTACCAGGGCCGCATCGTACGCGTCAAAGTGGAAGCCTACCGTGACGACGACGCCGTCAGCATCGGCAGCGTCGCCGCCATCCTCGACGAACACGGCCACCGCTTCAAATCACACCAGAAAATCGTCATCGGCGACATCGTGCGCCTACCCGACGACAAACGCGCCATGGAACACTGGGAAGAGGAAGAAGAGGACGAAAAAGAGTAACCACGGCCCCCGCTCGGGCGACATGTTGGGGCGGGGGGTTAAGCATGGGCTACCCATGCGGCAGGCACCTGCATGAACTCACCGCCTCAACACTAGCGCACCGACCGGAACAGGAGCTGCCTGGGCGGCAGAGAACGCGTGGGCGGCGGCCATGTCGGTGACTTCGCGTTTCTGAGCTGCTTGGGCGGCAGCGAACTTCGGCACATACTTGAATAAGGTTGGCGACCTTTTCTGAGCTGCCTGGGCGGCAGCGAACTGTAGTGGTCAAGTGTTTTTGGCCACTGAGTTCTGAGCATTCCAGTAATGCTTTTCTGCCACATTCGGCGGCAGTCCATCGTTGCGTTTATGC
>NZ_VBVC01000011.1:0-91742 GCF_007655045.1 Halomonas sp. C22
GATGATTGCCCACGGCGACGTGCGCGTGGAGAGCGGTGATCACCTGATTCTGTTCGTGATCGACAAACGGCGTATCCGCGACGTCGAGCGGCTGTTTCAGGTCGGCTTGACCTTCTTTTGACAGACGCGCTCGGCTAACGCCGCGAATAGGCTGAAGGCAAACTCAGATCTCCACCGCGCGGCCAATGAACTCGATGGGGCCGGTGGGCAAGCCGGTGGGCGAGCCGGTCTCTTCTTCCAGGGTCAGCTCGAAGAGCTGGTTGTCTTCCAGCGGTGGGAGCTGGTCCAGGCGCAGGCGCAGCGGCTGGCCCGGCTCCACCAGCCCCAAGGAAACGGGTGCCTGCCAGTCATCGGCCTTGGTCCAGAACTCCAGCGCCTTGCCCTCCGGCACTTCGAAGGTGCCCAGCGGGATCAGCTGAATCTCCTGGCGGTTGGCCGCTTGCACGACCCAGCCTGCCGACTGCGTCTGTGGTGCCAGTAGCACCACCATGTACTCGGGTACGGCGGGCTGTGTGGTGACGTTGCTCAGCATGACGCCCATCGCCAACGCTGCCGCCAGGCCCGCCCCGGTGGCGGCCCGCCAGAACGGTAAGCTGTGCATCAATCGGCGGCGCGGTGCAGCCGGCGCGCGCGCGGGTGTCACTACCGGCGCAGTAGGCCGTACCGCGGATGCTTTCATGCTCCGCTCGATGCGCGGCCATAGGTAATCGGAGGGGGTGACGGGGTCGACGATGGCGGTATAGGGGAAAAATCGCTCTTCCCAGGCGGCGACCGCCTTTTGCAGCGCAGGCTCGTTGGCGAGACGCGCCTCGAACGCTTCACGCTCGGCTATCGGCAGCGTGCCCAGCACGTACTCCCCTGCCAAGGCATGCAGATCATCGGATTCATGAGCTCGTGTCATGCCATACACTCCCGTAAACGCAGCAGGCTACGCTTGATCCAGGCTTTTACCGTCCCCAGCGGGGTGCTGGTGTGTGCCGCAATCTCGGCGTGGCTGAGCCCATCTACATAGGCGTGCAGAACGCAGTTGCGACGCTCGGCTTCCAACTGCTGCAAGCACTCGTCCATGCGCTCGCCGGTTTGCCAATCGAACGCTTCCTCGACCTGGAAAGCGTGCTGAAAGGTATCGTCGTCGGCAAACTCATGGGGGTCGTTCAGGTCGGTATAGACATGGCGCTCACGCCCACGAATGGCATTGAGTGCGAGGTGGCGAGCGATACTGAATACCCAGGTGCGGGCAGCCCCCTTTTGCGGATCGAAGCTGGCGGCACGCTGCCATATGTTCAAGCAGGCATCGTGAACGATGTCTTCGGCCATGCCTCGGTCCTTGACGATGCGGTACACCACCCCGAGCAACTTGGCGCCTTCCTGCTGATACAGCAGGTGAAGCGCCGCCTGATCGCCACGGGCAATGCGAGCGAGCGCATCGACATGATCGAATTCGGTTACTTCCGTTGACCCAACTTCATCAGACACATCATCACTCCCTGGTAACGCGCCGGTCGCTGTCGCCGCAGTTCAGTGAGGATAATAGTTGGGGGCTCTCGATGCGAGCCCCCACAGTCAACGCACGATAGAAGCGTTGCCGAGATCAGTTAGCGGTCCAGAAGATGTAATCGGCCTGATAGGTGACCACGGCGGTGGCGCCTTCGTTATCGCTACCACAAGCCACGTCGGGTGCCACGCCACCTTGGGTGTCCAGGCGCTGAATGTAAGTGACACCGTTCATGGCACCTTCACCTTCGGCCGGGTTGGCTTCTACCAGCTGCAGCGGAATGTTGCCGTCACCGTTGGGAGATACGGCCAGCTGCGTTGCGGTCAGCTTGGAGCCGTCCAGTGATTCCCAAGTAGCGGGCGGGCCGTAGTAGCTGCCGACCTGATTGCCTTCGCGGTCATTCAGCGCCGCATGGGGGCCCTTGAAAACCCAACCCAGGCTACCGTCGTCCTTGGCTTCACACATGTAAGTAATCGCGCCTACGCCCACCGTTTCCAGAGCGACGCTATGGCCATCCGGCACTTGGATGTCGGCAGGCACATCGGCCAGCGCCGCTTGACTGAAGGATGCAATCAGGGTCGCAGCGAGGGTGGCACGCGTTAGATGTTGAATGGTCATGTCAGTCTCCTTGGGTTGTGTATCAGCCACTTTTGCCGTGGCTGTATAGGGGATACACACGAGGAGACCGATTGGATGCACTCTTTTTGAAAAAAATCTAAAAAACGTTATTGGCTCACCCCGTCCACCGTCACTTGGCGAGGGCAGGCATCCCCTTGGGCATCGAACAAATGGCAGCGCTTGCCGTTGATGCCCAGCCGAGACGCCTGCCCTTCTGCCAGCCGTGCCAGTCCGTCCAGGCGTTGGGTCAAGGGGGTTTCCAGCCCCGCCACTTGCCAATGGGCCAGGGTCTCGTAGCCCAGCTTTTCGGCCACCATGAGCGTGGCATCCAGGGTTGCATCCGCCTGTTCTGGGGCGACGAAATCTTCGGCGCGCAGCCCTAATGTGGCCTGATCACCCGCCTTGAGCTGCTGCCCATTCACGGCCACCGCCAGGCTGTCGCCGGTGTGCAGGCGTACCAGCGTGCGGTGCTGGCCGGGGTCGACCACCGTCACCGGCAGGGTATTGATGCGCGGGGAGCCGATGAACTCCGCCACTTCCAGCGTGTTGGGAAAGTGGTACAGCGACAGCGGTGCGCCTACCTGGGCGATACGCCCTTTTGAGAGCAGCACGATACGGTCTGCCAGGGTCATCGCCTCGACCTGATCGTGGGTGACGTAAATCATGGTGGCGTTCAAGCGCTTGTGCAGCCCCGCAATCTGGATACGCATGTCCACGCGCAGCGCGGCATCGAGGTTCGACAGCGGCTCGTCGAACAGAAACACCGCCGGCTCTTTCACCAGCGTACGACCAATGGCCACCCGCTGGCGCTGGCCGCCAGAGAGATCCTTGGGCTTGCGCTCCAGAAGCTCGGTGAGGTGCAGCATTTCTGCGGCGTGCTGCACCCGACGGCGAATCTCGGCCTTGTCGGTACGCGCCAGCTTGAGCCCGAACGCCATGTTCTCGGCCACGCTCATGTGCGGGTAGAGGGCGTAGGACTGGAACACCATGCCGATGTCCCGCTCCTGGGGTGGAATCTCGTTGATCCGCTGGCCATCCAGCTGCATGTCCCCGGTGGTGATGTCCTCCAGACCCGCAATCATGCGCAGCAGCGTGGATTTACCACAGCCGGAGGGGCCCACGAACACCACGAACTCGCCGTCTTCGATGGTGAGGTCGATATCCCGGGAGATTTCGACGCCGTCAAACGATTTGCCGATGCCGCCAAGGGTCAAACGTCCCATGATGCATCCTCCTGAGCCTGTGGGCAGCGGGCAATTGCCACGCCAAACGGCGGCAGCGTCAGCGTACCTGCCTGCCACTCGCCCTTGAGCCAATGGGGGGCGCCTTCCAGTGCTTCAGCATGCTCGGGCGCCGAGCGGGTAATGGTCTGATCGCTGAAGTTCAGCGCCACCAACAGGCGGGTTTGCTGATAGGTGCGCTCCAGGCAGAGCACCTCGTCACGCACCGGGTGGTAGCGTACCTCCCCCTTGACCAGCGCGAGCTGGGTGCGGCGAAACGCCAGGAACTCTCGGTAAGCGTTGAGCAGCGAATCGGCATTCTGCTCTTGCTGATCGACTGCCAGCGCTGCATGGGCCTCGGGCACCGGCAGCCAGGGCGTGGCAAGACTGAAGCCAGCATGGCGGCTATCTGCCTGCCAGGGATGCGGCGTACGGCAGCCATCACGGCCTTTATAGGCAGGCCAGAAGGTAATGCCTGCCGGGTCCACCAGCTGCTCGAAGGTCAGCTGCGCTTCGGGCAGCCCCAACTCCTCGCCTTGATAGAGGCACACGCTGCCCCGCTGGCTGAGCAAGAACACCATGTACAGACGCAGCTTATCGAGCTGCCCCTGGGCCTGCCAGCGAGTCGCCAGCCGCGTGACGTCATGGTTGCCCAGCGCCCAGCAGGGCCAGCCATCGCCAATCCGCGCTTCCATCTCGGTCAGCGTTTCGTGCAGGTACGTCGGGTCGGCCTTGTCGGTCAGCAGGTTGAACGAGTAGCACATGTGCAGCCGCTGCCCTCCCTGGGAGTAGGCCGCCATGACGCCGAGGGCGTCGTCATCCCCCACTTCACCGACGCTGGTGGCGCCGGGGTACTCATCGAGCAGCGCCCGAAGCCGCTCCAGAAATACCAGGTTTTCCGGCTGGGTCTTGTCGTACTGGTGGAGCTGATAGCCATAGGGGTTGTCGGGGCGCACACCCAGAAAGCTTTCGGTGATCTCCTGACGCTGCGGATTATCCTTCAACTCGCCGTGGGTACAGAAATTGACCGCATCGAGGCGAAAGCCATCGACCCCACGCTCCAGCCAGAACCGCGCTTCTTCGAGAATGGCCTCGACCACGGCAGGGGTGCGGAAATTGAGGTCTGGCTGGCTGGCCAGAAAGTTGTGCAGGTAATACTGACAGCGTCGGGTATCCCACTGCCAGGCGCTGCCGCCAAACACGGATTGCCAGTTGGTCGGCGGCGCGCCATCGGGTTTGGGGTCGGCCCATACGTACCAATCGGCTTTCGGGTTATCGCGGCTTTGGCGACTCTCCTCGAACCAGACGTGCTGGTCGGAGGTGTGCGACATGACCTGATCGATGGTGACTTTCAGCCCGCGGGCATGGGCCGCCTCGACCAGTCGGTCGAAGTCTTCCAGACTGCCGAACATTGGATCGACATCGCGGTAGTTGCTGATGTCGTAACCAAAATCCTTCATGGGCGACGTAAAAAAGGGCGAAAGCCAAATGGCGTCGACATTCAGAGAGGCAATGTAGTCGAGCTTCTCGATCACTCCTCTCAGGTCGCCAATGCCGTCGCCGCGACTATCCATAAAGCTGCGCGGGTAGATTTGATAAATCACTGCGCCGCGCCACCAGTCGGCCCCCTGGCTGCCAACGTAGTGTGAAGTGGAAGGTGTCTGCATCATGGCGAATCCTTATGGTTGTTATCAGTGATAAGGGCATGATGCAGGCTGCGCGGCGGGATCGAATCCTCCCCCGCAGGGAGTACCGGGCGTAGTCGAGAGGAGGAGGCGAACCGAGGGCGCTGGGCAGCCTCCCCACCGGGTCAATCCCCGTGAATATGGGCCAGCAGTTGCCCCGCCAGGTGTATGGCCTCCTCCCGGCGACGAATGTTCTGCTTCTGGTAAAGGCTGCGGATATGGGTCTTGATGGTGGTCTGGGCCACCGAGAGCTGCTCGGCAATCTGCTCGTTGGATAGCCCCGCATGAATCAACCCGAGGATCTGCCACTCACGGCGGGTCAGCGGTGAGGTGCGAATCAGTTCCGGCACATCCGGGCGAGCCACGATATCGGCAATCACCGTCTCGTCGAGGATCAAACGCCGGGCGCTGCCAAAATCCTTTTGACGCCCTGCCAGCGCCATCAATCGCTCGGCCCTCGCTTTTTCGAGGGCCCCTAGCGAGTCGCTTTCGAGCAGGCCAGCCAGCAGCTCCCCCAACGGCTTGCCCAACCGCAAAAAGCTGCCCACCAGGCCGGTGCGCGACGCCAGGCTCAGAGCCTGCTGCATATGCTCGCGAGCGCGCTCTTTTCTTCCTGCATGCCAGGCGGCTGCGGCCAGGCAAAGCTGGTTACGGTTGGCGTCGGTCACCAACCCTGACTGCCGAGCGTGCGCTTCGAGGGCCTCCAGCAGCGTGCGGGCTTCCTCGCACTGGCCCAGCAGCGTGAGCGCCCGGGCGTGGTTGCGCACGTTGCACTGGGCGAAATGGTTGGTGGCCCTGTCGGTGATGGGCGGCGGCGCTTCCTGGCGCCAGCGCTCCACTGCCTCCAGGTCCTGGCTCGACTGCCACCAGCTAAGCAGCGTCGCGTGGGCGTTGGCGACCCAGTCGATATGGTAATCGCCTTCTGCAAGAATTTTGCGCAGCCGCCGAATATGGTCGGCACACTGGGCCTGATCGCCGCGACTCTGGGCAATCTTGGCCAGCTGAATATGGCACTGCAGGGTCCAGCGCTCGCCCTGGCTGTCCAGCACGGCAATGCCCTTGAGCGCCGCCTGCTCGGCTTCGTCCAGCCGATGCCACTCCCAGAGCAGCTGACTGCGGATACGATAGAGAAACTCGGCCACCGGCAGATGCTCGAGCTCTGCGCGCTCGAGATGCACGAAGGCGCGCTCCTGAATATCGTAGGCAGCCTGCAAACGCCCTTGGGCCACCAGCGTTTCCGACTGGTGGCAAAAGGCCCATATCAGGCGCTGGTGATCATCGTGGTGATGGGCTTGGCGCGCTACTTCACACACGTTCAGCAGCGACTCCTCCAGGTGCCCCTGAACGAAACGCGCTTCACTGAGGATCGCGGTGGCCGTCAGGGGCGTCGATGCCAGGTAACGCGCCGGAACCCCCAGCGCCTGCTCGGCCAGCGGCGCGGCGCGCTCGGCGTTCCCCTGGTTGATCGCCAGCTGGGCACGCAAGGTGGCAAATTCGGCGCCCAGCGCTTGCCACTCCGGCAGGTGCAGTTGAGCTTCGATCCAGCCAATCACTCGGGCCGTGATATCGAACTGGAACTGGGCATGAGACACCCAGCCATAAAGCAGCGCCAGCTCGGGGCACTGGCCGAGCTGCGGCTCGCCCAGCCGCTCCAACCCTCTGGCCAGCAGTGCGTAGGCGCCTTGGGAGAGCAATGCCGGCCCTTGCGCGATGAGCAATGGGCTGATCAGGTCCGGCGCGTCGGCCAGAATGGCCTGGCGCAGCGCCATGACCGGGTCATCGAGCGCCAGCCAGGCCTGACTGGCCCGCTGATGCAGCGTGCGCTGGGTGGCCAGGCTCAGCTCATGGCGGCGGTGACGCAGGTAGTCGCCAAACAGGCGATGAAAGCGATACCACTGGGCATGCGGGTCGGGTCGCTCGATGAACAGCCCGGCCTGCTCGAAGGCCTCCAGCCGCTGCGTCAACCGCTCCCCTTCCAATAGCCGCGCCATCAGTTCGGGAGAGAACCGCTCCAGCACTCCCAGTTGAAGCAGCAGTTCACGCTCCTCACTCGGCAAGGTAGTGGCCAGCAGTTCGTCGAACCAGGCGACGAAATCGGGATGCGCGCCGCTCAACCGTTCCAGCAAGGCATCGAATCCCGCCCGGGTAGTGGTGCGCTCGACCAGCCAGTTGAGCGCCATGGGCCACCCACCGCTCAAGCGTAGCGCACGCTCCAGGCTCACCCGGGTAGGCGGAAAGCTCAGCTGTTCGGCACACAGGGTATGCGCCTCTTCACTGTCGAATGCCAGGCGGTGCAGGTCGATCTCTTCCAGCTCACCGCGCAGGCGCAGGCTGGCAAGCCCCAGTGCCGGGCGTGACCGGCTGGCCAGCGTCAAGGTCAGCCAGGGCGGCTGATGGCGCAGCCAGTGGGCCAGCGCGGCAAGAATCTCGGGGTTGGCAAGATGCTCGAAGCCATCCACGACCAGTCGGCAAGGAGCGTGCTGTTCGGGTAGCTCCGTCAACCAGCGCTCCATGTGGGCAATGCATTCGCTGTCATCCCACGGCGTCAGCGTGACCAGAGGGGCCAACAGTGTGTCCATGGCCGCCTGCCAGTAGGTCAGAAAGCGGTGTGTCTGATTGTCCTGATCGTCCAGTCGCAGCCAGCTTGCCTGCTGCTCCAGGGCGGGCAGCCGCTCGGCCAGCAGCGTGGTCTTGCCATAGCCCGGTGGCGCTTGAACCACCAGCAGGCGCACCTGCTCGTTCAACGCGAAGTGGTCGTTCAAACGCGGGCGCGCCACCGTACAGGGAGGTAGCGGCGGCGCCTTCAGTTTTTCCTTGAGCAGCAGCATCGGTGCCTCCCTGGGTCGAATCTGACGAGCAAAAAGCCCGCGACGGAGCGCGGGCAATCGGCATTGGTGAAACAGGCAAGGAAACCTGCCAGGCATGGTGCGATGGGTTAGAACCAGATTTCGCTCTGCACGCCAAAGCTCCACTGGCCACCGGTAAACCCATCGTTGCCGAACGAGTCTTCCAGGGTATAGCCGTTCAGCTCGGCATCCCAATCAGTATAGGAGGCGAACAGGCGAATTTCAGGACGCTTCCAGAAGCCACCGACATCCGGCTTGAAAGTGGGCGCAATGGTCAGCTTGCCGAAATTGCCGCTGACGGCATTGCGATCGCTGAAACCGTTGGGGTCCAGGTCCATGTACTGGTAGCTACCCTCGTACTGCATCTCGAAATTCTGGGTAATTTCGTTGGCCAGGCGCACGTTCAGCGTGGCCCAGGAGTAGCTGTCGCCATCGGCAAACCGGTCGTCGCTGACCTCTGCCAGAATCGAGGGTGCAATGCGCCACTGCGGGGCAATGTAGGTGGTACCGTAGACCGCCAGGCGGGTCGCCGTGGCGTCGTCGGTCAGGTCGCCATTGCTCCCCAGCCCTTTCACTTCCGCACCCAGCCCTTGACCGTGCAGCAACGCCGCCTTGAAGTTACCCTCGCCCAGGCCAAAGAAGCTGTCGCCGTGGTACGCCACCATGGTATGCCAGCCACTGTCGGCAGCGGTCTGGCCTACGCCGATGTCGCGCTCGTCGTTATCGGCGGCCGACATCACGTTCGCCATGACCTGCCAGTTACCGAAGTAGTTGTTGGAGGTCAGAATCAAGTTGTCGGTGTTGCTGCCTTCACCGTCCAGGCCGGGGTTTTCGCGGTTGATGACGTCAAAGTCACTGAAGCTACGGCCATACAGCGAGAAGTTGGACTTCCAGTTATCGGCCAGTTGAATATCGTAGATACCGCCACCGGTACCGGCCAGGAACACAACGTCGCTGTCCAGCCAGTGGATATCGAAGTTATCCCGGTCGAAGCGCTTACCCGCCCAGATGGAGGCATTTTCGAAGGCCCCGGTGAAGCTGGGCAGGTCGCTGAACTCGGCATAGGCCTGACGGACGTTGAGGTTGGTATCGTCGCCAACCCAATCGTTGCTGGAGTTGGTGCCAGCGGCCAGCATGGTGGTGTAACGGGCGCGGGCGCCGTTATCGAACTGCATGCGGTAGTTGAGAATGGCTTCGGTGTAGGTATCGGGCTCGTTGCCCAGACGACCCACGGCACCGCCCAGGTTACCGGCTGGAGTCACATAGGGGCCGCCATCGATGCTCTTGCGATCTTCACCCAGCAGCAGGCCAGAGCGGGCGTAGACGTTGAACGAAAAGCCTTCATCACCGCTGGCCTGTCGCTCTACTCGCGCCAAGCGCTCTTCGATGTCGGCATCGGTAGTGGCGGCCGCCGGGGCGCTGGATGGGGGTGGCGTTGCACCCTGCTCCGCCAGCTCGGCACGACGCTCGGCAGCGTCTGCACGCTGCTCGGCCGCCGCGATGCGTGCCTCAAGCTCGGCAAAACGTTCTTCGAGGGACAGGTTGGCGCTGGCCAAACCGCTCATGCCCAGGCTTGCGGCTGCCACCGCAATGGCCAGCGGCGTCTTGAATGCTGTCTTGTGCATTGTTTTAAATCCTATTGTTTTTAAACCGCTATTGTTCTGATCGTGACGCTGGCTCCAGGCACCGCTTTCCCTTGAATGTTGCAAAGCAACTTCTGTTTTGAGCCGAAGAGCGACAGCCACTAAAACTTAATCGATTAAGTGTTAGTAAACCAACAAGCTTTTACTAATTATCGACCAATGTCTAACTGCCTATTTCACTTGGCAAAAACACTATCCGCCACGTTAGACAAAAGTCGCTATTGAACTTCATGCCGACAGACGGCTAACTGGCACTCAACTTAATCGTTTAAGTTGGCGCCGTCAGCGCTTTGTCACTTCACTCCCATAACAATAAACGTCGAGGAACGCCGTTATGAAAAAGACTCTTCTTTCGTCTGCGATTACCTTAGCCAGCCTTGCCAGCATCAGCGGTGCCGCTCAGGCCGCCGACCTGACCATCTCCTGTGGAGCCGTGGGTGCAGAGCTGACCCTCTGCCAGGAGGGCGTTCGGGCCTGGGAAGAAAAAACTGGCCACCAGGTCGACGTGGTCTCCACACCCAACTCCTCTACCGAGCGTCTGTCGCTTTACCAGCAGATTCTCTCGGCCAACTCCAGCGATATCGACGTCATGCAAATCGACGTGGTGTGGCCCGGCCTGTTGGCCAATCACCTGCTCGATCTTCGCGAGGTATTGGGTGACGACGCAGCCGCGGGCCATTTCGAGACGATCGTGGTCAACAACACCATCGATGATCGTCTGGTCGCCATGCCCTGGTTTACCGATGCGGGCGTGCTGTACTACCGGGAAGACCTGCTGGAAAAGCACGGTCATGACGTTCCGACCACCTGGCAGGCACTCACCGAGACGGCCCGCGAGATTCAAGCGGCCGAACGTGACGAAGGCAACAGCCGCATGCAGGGCTTCGTGTTCCAAGGGCGCGCCTATGAAGGGCTGACCGTCAACGCCTTGGAATGGGTCGCCAGCTTTGGCGGCGGTACCGTGGTCGATAACGACGGCGAAGTGACCATCAACAACGAGCGCGCCGCACAGGCCCTTGACCTGGCGGCTTCCTGGGTAGGCGATATCGCCCCGGAAGGCGTGTTGAACTACACCGAAGAGGAAGCCCGCGGGGTCTTCCAGGGCGGCAACGCGGTGTTCATGCGCAACTGGCCTTACGCCTGGGCGCTGGCCCAAAGCGATGACAGCGACGTACGCGGCAAGGTGGGCGTGGTCCAGCTGCCGGCCGGTGGTGATGACGGGCAAAGCGCTGCGGGCCTGGGCGGCTGGAACCTGGCGGTTTCTCGCTATAGCGACAATCCCGAACTGGCGGCCGACCTGGTGGCTTACCTGACGGGCGAGGAAGAGCAGAAACGTCGCGCCATTCAGGCGTCCTACAACCCCACCATCGATGCGCTCTACCAGGACCAGGAAGTACTGGAAGCGGTGCCCTTCTTCGGCACGCTCTACGACACGTTCACCAATGCCGTCGCGCGTCCGTCTGCACCTACCGGCGATGCCTATGGCCGGGTCAGCAACGCCTTTTTCAGCACCACCCATGACGTACTTTCCGGCAACAAGGATGGCGCCCAGGGAGTTGCCGACCTGGAAGGCGAACTGCTGCGCCTGAAGCGTCGTAACTGGTAATTGCGGAGACTCCCATGCCGAGCACTTCTCACCACGACGCGCCCTCCGGGGCGCGTTCCATAGCGCCCCCAAGGCGCCAGCGCGGCACCAAGGTGCGCCGCCAACGGGTCAAGGCGGCCTGGCTGTTCCTGGCCCCCATGCTGATCGCCCTGACTCTGGTGGCTGGCTGGCCGCTGCTGCGGACGTTCTTTCTGAGCTTTACCGACGCATCGCTATCGGACCTGGGCGCGGCCAACCTGATCGGTTTCGAAAACTATCTGGTGTATGACGATGGTCGCTGGTTTGGTGTACTCGCCGACCCCATCTGGTGGCGCTCGGTCTGGAACACGGTCTACTTCTCGGTGGTGTCCGTCTCACTGGAAGTCATCTTCGGCGTCATCGTGGCGCTGATCCTGAATGCCGAATTCAAGGGCCGGGTGATCGTCCGAGCCGCGGTGCTGATCCCCTGGGCCATCCCGACCATCGTCTCTGCCCAGATGTGGGCATGGATGCTCAACGACCAGTTCGGCATCATCAATCATATGCTGATGGCCGTCGGCATCATCGACAACCCCATCGCCTGGACCGCCAGCGCCACCTACTCCATGTGGGCGGTCATCATGGTGGACGTATGGAAAACCATTCCCTTTGTTGCGCTGCTGGTACTGGCCGCGCTGCAGATGCTGCCCAAGGATTGCTACGAAGCCGCCGAAGTGGACGGCATTCATCCGGTACGCGTGTTCTTCAAGGTCACGCTGCCACTGATCACACCCGCGCTGATGGTGGCGGTGATCTTCCGCCTGCTGGATGCGCTGCGCGTATTCGACGTGATTTACGTACTGACCTCCAACTCCACCAGCACGATGTCGATGTCGGTCTACGCCCGCCAGCAGCTGGTCGAGTTTCAGGATGTCGGTTACGGCAGCGCGGCCTCCACGCTGCTGTTCCTGATCATTGCGCTGGCCACCATTGCCTACCTCTATCTGGGCCGCAACAAGATCCAACTGGGAGGTGACTGATGACCACTCGTCAGCTAGCCAAAATAGCCAAACGCGTCGGCTTCTGGGCGCTGATTGCGCTCATCATGGTGTACGCGGTCTTCCCGTTCTACTACGCGGTGATCACCTCGCTCAAACCCTCCAGCGACCTGTTTCGCGTGGAACTGTGGCCCTCCAACTGGAACCTGAACAACTACGTTCAAATCTTCAGCCAGACCAGCTTCCTGCGCGCCATCTTCAACTCGATCATCGTCGCGTTCAGCGTGGTGTTCATTGCGCTGCTGCTGGGCATTACCGCGTCCTATGCGCTTGGGCGGGTACGTTTTCGCGGTCGCTCCACGGTGCTGCTGGTGATCCTCGGGGTATCCATGTTCCCCCAGGTGGCGGTGTTGTCGGGGCTATTCGAGGTCATTCGCGCGCTGAACCTTTACAACAACCCGGCGGGCCTGATTCTCAGCTACACCATCTTCACCCTGCCGTTCACCGTCTGGGTACTGACCACGTTCATGAAGCAGCTGCCCATGGAGCTGGAAGAGGCCGCGATCATGGATGGCGCCACCCCCTGGGTCACCATCACCAAAGTGTTTTTACCGTTGATGTGGCCCGCCATGGCCACCACCGGACTGCTGGCCTTCATTGCCGCCTGGAACGAGTTCCTGTTCGCGCTGACCTTCACACTCACCGATGCCCAGCGCACGGTGCCGGTGGCCATCGCCCTGCTCTCGGGCGGCAGTGCTTATGAATTGCCCTGGGGGCCGATCATGGCCGCGTCCGTCGTGGTGACCGTGCCGCTGGTGATCCTGGTGATCATCTTCCAGCGCCGCATCGTGTCTGGCCTGACGGCTGGCGCGGTGAAGGGCTGACCCGATAGACGCTCTCGATGAATTCGCTGATGACTCTCAGCAACCGTTTTTAAGGAACGATGGTATGCAAGACAATACGATGTGGTGGCGCGGCGGCGTTATTTATCAAATCTACCCGCGCAGCTTTCTGGATAGCCGTGGCGACGGCGTTGGTGACCTGAACGGCATCACCGAGAAGCTCGACTACGTGGCATCGCTCAACGTGGACGGCATCTGGCTCTCGCCCTTCTTTACCTCGCCGATGCTCGACTTTGGCTACGATGTCAGCGACTACCGCGACGTGGACCCGATGTTCGGCACCCTGGACGACTTCAAGGCGCTGCTGGCCAAGGCCCACTCGCTGGGCTTGAAGGTGATGATCGATCAGGTGATCAGCCACACCTCGGACCAGCACCCCTGGTTCAAGGAGAGCCGTCAGGATCGCACCAACCCCAAGGCGGACTGGTTCGTCTGGGCGGACCCCAAGCCCGATGGCACGCCACCCAACAACTGGCTGTCGATTTTTGGCGGCCCGGCCTGGACCTTCGACTCCCGCCGCCAGCAGTACTACCTGCACAACTTCCTGACCAGTCAGCCGGACGTCAATTTCCACAATCCGGAAGCGCGTCAGGCGCAGCTGGACAACATGCGCTTCTGGCTCGATCTGGGCGTCGATGGGTTCCGTCTGGACACGGTCAACTTCTACTTCCACGATGCCGAGCTGCGGGACAACCCGCCGGTGCCCAAAGGAGAAGCCAAAACCCTGGGCGCCCCGGAAGCCAACCCCTACACCTGGCAGCGCCATGTCTACGACCTCAGCCGCCCGGAGAACCTTGGCTTCCTGCAGGACCTGCGCGCGCTGATGGATGAGTACCCCGGCACCACGACGGTGGGCGAAATCGGCGACGACAATCCGCTGGAACGCATGGCCGAGTACACCGCCGGGGGTGACAAGCTGCACATGGCTTACACCTTCGACCTGCTCAACATGCCCCATTCGGCGCGCTACCTGCGCGAAGTCATCGAGCGCTTCCAGCGTTTGGCGGGAGACGCCTGGCCCTGCTGGGCCACCTCCAACCACGACGTAGTGCGCAGCGCCACCCGCTGGGGCTCCGAAGAAGACCCGCATGCCTACCCCAAAGTCATGCTGGCCATGCTGTTTTCGCTACGCGGCAGCGTGTGCCTTTACCAGGGTGAAGAGCTGGGCCTGCCGGAAGCCGACGTGCCCTTCGAGCGCATTCAAGACCCCTATGGCAAAGTGCTGTGGCCCGAGTTCAAGGGCCGCGACGGCTGCCGCACGCCGATGCCCTGGAGCGATGGCGAACAGGGCGGCTTCTCGGCAGTCGAGCCGTGGCTGCCCATGGAGCCCCGCCATTTGGCCTTATCGGTGAGCCGCCAGCAGGATGACCCCAACGCCACGCTCAATAGCGTACGCGCCCTGCTGGCCTTCCGGCGCCAGCACCCCGCGCTGTTCGATGGTGACCTGAACCTTGTGGACGTCGGCGACGACCTGCTGGGCTTTACCCGGCAACAAGGCGACGAAACGCTGCTGTGTGTCTTCAACCTGACCGACCAGACCCAGCACGCTTCGCTGCCCGTCGAAGTGACCAGTGACCTGGCCGTGGCCAACTTCACCGCCACCCGGGACGGCAGCGCGCTGACGCTACCGGCGTACCAGGCTGCCTTCATGCAGGTTGCCTGACCGCCACCGTTACCTTTAATAATGATAGCCGACCCGATCGCGGGTCGAGGTCGGCAAGGAGTTACCATGGCAAGTGTTACGCTTGAAAAGGTCAACAAGGTCTTTGGACGTGACCACATCATCAAGGATGTGGATCTGGCGATTGGTGACGGTGAATTCGTCGTGTTCGTTGGCCCCTCTGGCTGTGGCAAGTCCACCCTGCTGCGCCTGATCGCCGGGCTCGAGTCGATCACCGACGGCGACCTGAACATTGGTGGCACGGTGGTCAACGACCTGCCTCCACGGGAGCGCGGGGTGGGCATGGTGTTTCAGTCCTACGCCCTTTACCCCCACATGACCGTCTACGACAACATGGCATTTGGCCTGAAGCTGGCCAAGACCGCCAAGGAGACGGTACACGAGCGGGTCATGACCACCGCCAAAATCCTTCAGCTCGAAGAGCTGCTGCACCGCAAGCCCAAGGCGCTTTCGGGAGGCCAGCGCCAGCGGGTGGCCATGGGCCGCGCCATGGCCCGTGAACCGCGCATACTGCTGTTCGACGAGCCGCTCTCCAACCTGGATGCCTCGTTGCGGGTGCAGATGCGCAACGAAATCGCCCGCCTGCACAACCGGCTGGGCTCCACCATGATCTACGTCACCCACGACCAGGTGGAAGCCATGACCCTGGCCGACAAGATCGTGGTCCTCAACCGTGGCCATGTGGAGCAAGTGGGCAGCCCCCACGAACTCTACCAGCGCCCGGCCACCAAATTCGTGGCAGGCTTCATTGGCTCGCCCACCATGAACTTCCTGCCGGCCCAGTTGACCAGCGGCTCCACCGACGGCTGCCGAGTCAAGGCCACGGGCATTGGCGAACTGGCGCTGCCACAATCGGCAGAAAGCTACTCGCCCGGCACGGGCCTGACCCTGGGAGTACGCCCCGAACACCTGCGCCTGGAAGCCCCGCAAGGCGACAACTGCTTCGACATCGTCAATGTCGAGTATCTGGGTAACGAGGTGTATGTCTACCTGGAGCCCAAGGAAGGCAGTACGCTGCTGATTCATCGCAGCGAGGCCCCCAGCCAATGGCAGGAGGGTCAGCAAGTGTCGCTGGTGCCCGACCAGGCGCATGTACACCTGTTCGATGAAAGCGGCAGCGCACTGACGCTGTCGGCCAGACGTTCGGCGGCCTGAACCCCAGATCGCCCTCTTCGGCCCTGACCCAAGCGCCCTTCAATGAAGGGTAGTCTTGGCCCCCTCAGGGCCGCTATCCTGTGCAACACTCGAATAATTAGCCTGCGTCCTACTTAACCTGCTCAGGAAGCACCGTGACCGTTTCCCGTCGAATGACCCTAAAAGACCTGGCGCTGGAACTTGGCGTTTCCACCGCGACGATTTCCAATGCCTTCAATCGCCCGGACCAGCTCTCCCCCTTGCTGCGCGAACGCATCCTGCGCGAAGCCAAGCGGCTGGGTTACAACGGCCCCGATGCCAAGGCACGCAGCCTGCGCACCGGCCGCTCCAGCATCGTGGCGGTCATCCTGGCCGAGAGCCTGACCTACAGCCTCAACGATGCCGTGGCCAGCGAGTTTCTCTCCGGCGTGGCAGAGGTGCTCGATGCCCACGGGCATACCCTGCTGCTGCTGCCGGGGCGCGGACACGCGTCACAGCTACCCAATTCCGCCAACATTGCCGATGGCTTCATCGTCTACGGGCTGATGCCCAATGGCAAGATGATCGATGAGTTGCCCACCCAGCGGCCGCTGGTTTCAGTGGATTTCGACATCGACGGCTGCCCGACGGTGCATATCGACGACCGTGACGCCAGCTACGCCATGGCCATGCACGCCCTGCAGCAACGGCCCGAACGCCCTGCCATCATCAATTTGCGGCTGACCAAAGAGCACTGCAATGGACGGGTGACCGCTGCGCATACGCTGCTGCCCGACAGCAGCACCATCAGCCGCGCGCGGCTGGCAGGCTTTCACGCAGCGCTTGCCGAACATGGCTTCGATACCGAAAAGATTCCGTTATGGAATATCGAGGAAAATGTCTTCGATGTGTGCGCCCCGGTACTCACCGAGATACTCGATCAGCCCGCCAGCCAACGCCCCGACCTGCTGCTGTGCATGTCTGATCGCATCGCGCTGACAGCGCTGACAATGGCCGAGCAACGCGGTATCGGCGTGCCCGACACGCTGCGCATTACCGGGTTCGACGGGATTGCCGAAGGGCAGTACCGGGCACCGCGACTGACCACGGTGCGCCAGGACAGTGCTGGCAAAGGGCGTACGGCGGCCAAGATGATTCTGGGTCGCATACCCAAGGCCCAGCAGCTGCTCAAGACCGAGCTGCTGCTGGGCGACACCTGCCCTTGAAACGCCTGATCAGGCGGTTTTCTGCATGGCGATGGCGGTATCCAACATACGGTTGGAGAAGCCCCACTCGTTGTCGTACCAGGCCATGATCTTCACCAGCCGACCGTTCACACGGGTGTGATTGGCATCGAAAATCGACGAGTGGGCGTTGTGGTTGAAGTCAATCGACACCAGCGGCTGAGCATTGACATCCAGCACCGCAGAGCCTGCAGCGGCTTTCTCGACGATGGCATTGATCTCTTCCTTGGTCGTGTCACGCCCGGCGGTGAATGTCAGGTCGACCAGTGACACGTTGATCACGGGCACTCGCACGGCCAGGCCATCGAATTTGCCCGCCAGCTCCGGCAGCACCAGACCAACCGCCTGAGCCGCACCGGTCTTGGTGGGAATCATCGAGTGCGTGGCACTGCGTGCCCGGTACGGGTCCGAGTGATAGACGTCCGACAGGTTCTGGTCGTTGGTGTACGCGTGCACGGTGGTCATCAGACCGTTCTCGATGCCCACGGCATCGTTCAACGCTTTCGCCACGGGGGCCAGGCAGTTGGTGGTGCACGAAGCGTTGGAAACGACCTTGTGCTCGGCAGTGAGCACGTCGTCGTTGACGCCGTAGACCACGGTGGCATCGGCATCCGGGCTGGGCGCCGAGATCAGCACCCGCTGGGCACCGGCGGCAAGGTGTTTGGCCGCCGCGTCACGCTTGGTGAACAGGCCAGTACACTCCATCACCAGGTCCACGTTCAGGGCTGACCAGGGCAGATTGGCCGGGTCACGCTCGGAGGAAATGGCGATTCGGTCACCGTCCACGGTGATGCTCTCGGCGTCGTGCTCTACCGTGAAGGGAAAGTGGCCGTGCACCGTGTCGTGGCGCAGCAGGTGGGAATTCAATGAAGGGTCACCCAGGTCGTTGATGGCAACCACCTGAACGCGGTCACGGTAGCCGTTTTCATACAGTGCGCGCAGCACGTTGCGGCCGATCCGTCCAAAACCGTTAATGGCAACTCTTATTGTCATGGTAGCACCTCTATCAAGCAGTGGTCGTCGATGGCGTATTCAGTAAAAAAATTACTAAAAATACGTCTTTAATCACCTGAAGGCCGATTAAAACCTGCCATAACCGCCCCAAAAGGCTAATAACTATCCAATATGTAGTAAAATTACTATATAAAGGCTATCGTAGTCCAATACTTAATGACCGATTCATCGGCCTGCGCGGCAACGCACCGCAGCTGCCTGTTTCGAGCGTTGCCCCTACCTATTCAGGAGTCTGCCCCATGACCACCCCAGCGCCCTCTTCGCCGCTTCGTCGTACCAAAATCGTGGCCACGCTAGGCCCGGCCAGTGACCGCCCCGGCGTGCTGGAGGCCATGCTCAAGGCGGGCGTGGACGTGGTGCGCCTCAACTTCTCCCACGGCTCGGCAGACGACCATCGTCGTCGGCTCAATGACGTGCGCGAGATTGCCCAACGCCTGGGCCGCAGCGTGGCAGCGCTGGGCGACCTGCAAGGGCCCAAGATTCGTATCTCGCGCTTTATCGAAGGGTCCGTGCAGCTGGAAGTCGGCCAGCCCTTTGTGCTCGATATGGCGCTGGATGCCCAGCAAGGCACCACCGAGCGAGTTGGCTGCGACTACAAGGCGCTGATCGAGGACGTGCGCCCGGGCGATAGGCTGCTGCTCGACGACGGCCGCGTGGTGCTGGACGTCACCTCGATTAGCGGGCAGGAAGTGCACACCCGGGTACACGTGGGTGGCAAGCTTTCCAACAACAAGGGCATCAACAAGCAGGGTGGCGGCCTTTCCGCCCCAGCGCTGACCGACAAGGACAAGCAGGACCTGCAGACCGCCATCGAGATTGGCGTCGATTACCTGGCCGTGTCGTTTCCCCGCAGCGCGGCGGACATGCAGGAAGCCCGCGCCCTGCTGGGGGAAGCAGGCAAGGAGATCGGCCTAGTGGCCAAGCTGGAGCGGGCCGAAGCCGTGGCGGACGACGCAACCCTGGACGCCATCATCGTGGCCTCCGAGGCGGTCATGGTTGCCCGGGGGGACCTGGGCGTGGAAATTGGCGACGAAGCGCTGATCGGCACCCAAAAACGCATAATCAAGCACGCCCGCACGCTGAACCGCGCCGTGATCACCGCCACCCAGATGATGGAGTCGATGATCGAGTCGCCGCTGCCTACGCGTGCCGAAGTATTCGACGTGGCCAATGCCGTGCTGGATGCCACCGATGCGGTGATGCTGTCGGCGGAGACCGCCGCAGGCGACTACCCGGTCGAAACCATTGAAGCCATGAACCGCGTCTGCCTGGGCGCCGAACGGGAGCGGGTGGCCCAGGCGTCCGGGCACCGAATTCACGAGGGCTTCGAGCGCATCGATGAAACCATCGCCCTGTCGGCCATGTACGCCGCCAACCACCTGACGGGCGTGCGCGCCATCGCCTGCATGACCTCCACCGGCTACACCCCGCTGATTGCGTCACGCATCCGCTCTGGCTTGCCGATCGTCGGCCTGGCCCATAGCCCGATTGCCCAGCGCCGCATGGCGCTCTATCGCGGCGTGGTCTCGCTGCCGTTCGATACCAGCCAGATGGCGGCAGACCAGGTCAATGCAGAAGCCATCAAACTGCTCAAGACCCACGGATTGGCACGCCCGGGCGAGCATGTCATTCTTACCCGAGGCGACCACATGAACGCCCATGGCGGCACCAACACGATGAAAGTGCTGGCCGTTGACGCCGACTAATCCTTGCTCTGGAGAGCCCGACATGACCGATGCCCGCCCACCCCGCCAAGCCGTACGTACGCTGCCCGCGCGCAAGCGCATCGCGCTGATTGCCCACGACGGCAAGAAAACGGAGATGCTGGCGTGGGCGGAGCGCTGGAAGGATACGCTCAGCCAGCACACCCTGGTGGGCACCGGCACGACCTCGGGGCGGCTGACCACCTCGCTGGGCCTGCAGGTGGAAGGGCTGATGAGCGGGCCATTGGGCGGCGACCAGCAAATTGGCGCTCGGATTGCCGAGCAGCAGCTCGATATTCTGATCTTCTTCTGGGACCCCTTCGCCCCCCAACCCCACGACCCGGACGTCAAGGCCCTGCTGCGCCTGGCCGCCCTGTGGAACGTACCGGTGGCCTGCAACGCCGCCAGCGCCGATTTCCTGCTCTCCTCCCCTTACCTGGGGGAGCACTACGACATGGCCATTCCCGATGCCAACGCCTGGGCCCAGGCGCGCTCGGTGTGAGCGCCGCCCGGGCATTCGCCTCACATCTGAGTATTCAGCGGGAACGCAGGTGGCGCTCGACCACCTGCTGGCCAGGCTGGTAACGCCCGTTCATGGCATCCAGTGCACATTGCAGCGTCAGCTCGGCAATGCGGTCGTAATCCTGCAGTGCCGAATTGACCGGCTGAGGCAGGAAATCCAGCAGCCGATGATCGCCAAACGTGGCCAGCCGCAGCGACGCGGACAATCCGCCCCTGGCCAGCAGCTCGTCGAAGACACCCTCCATCAAGGCATAGGACGCGGTGACCAGCGCATCCACCGAGCCGTTCTCGAACGCCTGACGTGCCAACGCGACCCCGACATCGCGTTCGTAGCGCTCGCCGCTGAACGTCAGCGCCTGGATATTCTGACCGGCCAGCGCCTGCTGAAATCCGGCCCGCCGTTCCCGGCTCACCGACAGCTCGGGCATCGCATCCAGCCATGCCACCGTGCGCGTGGTGGGGCGGATGACCGAACGGGTCAACGCATACGCCGCTTGCTGGTCATTGCTGACCACGCTGGCAAAGCGGTGCGGTGCAAGCCCACGGTCCATGCCCACCACGCTCCAGCCCTCTTCCGCCAGGTCGGCATAAAAGGGGTCGTTTTCCGGCAGGCAACTGGCGGTGATCAGCACTTCACAACGCTGGGCCCGTAGCGCCAGCGCCAGCGCTCGCTCGCTCTCGGCACAATCATCGGAGCTGACCAGCAAAAGCTGATAGCCCCGCTCACGAGCGCCCCGCTCCAGCCGCTTGGCCAGCCGGGCATAGCTGATGTTTTCGAGATCTGGAACGATCAAGCCAATCAAACGGCTTGCGCCACGGCGCAGGGCAGCGGCCTGTGGGTCGATGTGGTAGCGATACTGGCGCACCACCGCCATGACTTTTTCGATGGTGGCGGCACTGATTCGCCGCTGTTCGGCCTGGCCGTTGATTACATAGCTTGCCGTGGTGCGCGAGACCCCGGCCAGCCGGGCAATATCGGCAAGTGTCATGCTGGTTTCCCCCCTAATAAAGACGGCAGTTTAGCAGCCGTTTCACCCTCTTCAGACCAAAGTCTAAAAAGACAACCCTTGTGTCTAAAAGTGAATCGATTCAGCATAGCCACTATACACAGGTGACACGATTCATCCAGCTAACCTCAACGCTCTACGACTAACGTTTTATGCGCGCACATTCGCCGCCAATCGCAGACGTTGCCGTTACCTGACCGCGTTTACAGGAGAACCCTATGCTGACCCTCGGCCCTGATGACATCTTGCTCGACCGCCATGCGCAGGATTGGCAAGCTGCACTCGATAGCGCCGCCAAGGCATTGGCCGAGGCTGGCCTGGTGGAGGCCGAGTACCGCGATGGCCTGCATGCCCGTGAGGCGCAGTCCTCTACTTATCTGGGCAACGCCATTGCCATCCCCCACGGCACCCCGGAAAGCCGCCATCTGGTGAAGCGTACCGGCGTACGCGTGCTGCAGTTCCCCCAAGGGGTTCAGTGGCATGACGGCAACACCGTGCATGTACTGGTCGCCATTGCTGCACAAAATGACGAGCACCTGGACATTCTGCGCCAACTGACCCACGTGCTGGACCGAGACGGCGTGGCCAGCGAATTGGCCAACGCCAGTTCAGCCGCCGACGTGGCCCGGCTGCTTTCCCGCCCCGCCGTGGCTCCCAAGCTGGACGCCGACACCCTGTGTGTCAACTTCCCTGCCCGAGACCCGCAGGAGCTGGCCTTGGCCGCCGCGGCCCGGCTGCGCCAAAGCGGCTGCGTCGACAATGCTTTCATCAGCGCCGTGGCCAGCTCTGCGCCACAGTGGTTGGGCAAAGGCCTCTGGCTCGCCAGCCAGGCAACGGGGGTACGCCAGCCCGCGCTGGGCGTGGCCACGCCCGCTGATGCCATCGAACACGACGGGCGCGCCGTCCACGCCCTCTTCTGCCTGGCGGCCAGCGGCGACAGCCACCGCCCGCTGCTCGAACAGCTGCTGGCACTGGTGGAGAGTGGCCAGAGTGAAAGCCTGATGGGCAAGAGCAGTGCCCAGCTGTTGGCGCTGCTGGCGGGAGAAACCGCCCAAACGCAAACACGCCGTGTGCGCGTTCTCAACCCCCACGGCCTGCACGCCCGCCCGGCCAAACAGCTGGTGCAAATCGCCCGCGCCCAGACCATGCCCATCAACGTTCGTCTGGAAGAGGGCAGCGCCACCACCGTCTCGGCGGCCAGTTTGACCAAGGTCATCGGCCTTGGCGCACGTCGTGGCCAGTGGCTGATCTTCTCTGCGGAAGGCGAGCAGGCCAGCCATGCCCTGGATGCCCTCGCCGCCGCCGTGGAAGAGGGCCTGGGCGAGAAAGTCACGCCCTTCGATGGCGGCCGCGAGACCCGCCCCGCCACCGATACCCGCCAGCCCGATATCACGCCACTGGCGGCCGATACCCCGCATACCGGCGTGGCGGCGTCTCCGGGGCTGGCCATTGCACCGGTGTTCGTCATTCGTCCGCTGGCGTTCGACTATCCCGAGCACGCCAACGACCCTGAGGCCGAAGCGCGCCGCCTGAGTGCAGCGCTGCAGGAAGGCGCCGCCCAGCTGCAGGCGCTGGTGCATAACGCGCCCGGCGGTGAAGTGGCCGACATCCTCTCCATGCATGAAGAGATGCTGGACGACCCCGAGCTGCGTCAGGCGGCGCTGGACGCCATCGGCGAAGGGCGCTCGGCGGAGGCTGGCTGGTGGGAAGCCATCGACACCGCCGCCCGTGCTCAGGAGATGCTGGCCGACCGGCTGCTGGCAGAGCGGGCCGCCGACCTGCGCGACGTCGGCCGCCGAGTGCTGGGTGTGCTGTGCGACGTGACTCTGCCCGAGCCACCCGACCACCCTTACATTCTGGTGATGGACGACATTGGCCCTTCCGATGTGGCGCGCCTGGATACCTCTCGGGTGCGAGGCCTGCTCACCGTTCGCGGCGGCGCCACCGCGCACAGCGCCATTCTGGCCCGTGCGCTGGGCATTCCCGCGGTGGTGGGCGCAGGCGAAGCGGTCATGGCGCTGGCCAACGGCGGCATGATGATTCTGGATGGCGAGCGCGGCCGCGTGATCTCGCAACCTTCCGAAGAGCGCCTGCGGCGCGCCGAACAGCAGCTGCTCGACCAGCAGCAGCGTGAAGCCGACGCCTGGGAGCTGCGCTTCGAGCAGGCCCAGACCCGCGACGGCCACCGGGTAGAGGTCGCTGCCAACCTGGGCAATACGGCCCACGCCGCCGATGCCGTCGAGCGTGGCGCCGAGGGCGTTGGTCTGCTGCGCACCGAGTTTCTGTTCATGGCCTACGCCAGTGCTCCGGATTTGGCGACGCAGATCGCCGAGTACCGTGAAGCCACCGATGCACTCGCTGGCAGACCGCTGGTCGCCCGAACGTTGGACGTGGGCGGCGACAAGCCCCTGCCCTACTGGCCAGTCCCCCAGGAAGACAACCCCTTCCTCGGCCTGCGCGGCATTCGCCTGGCGCTGACCCAGCCGGACGTGCTGGAAACGCAGCTTCGCGCCCTGCTGATGGCCGCCGTAGGCAAACCGCTGCGCATCATGCTGCCGATGGTCAAGGACGTGGCCGAATTCCGCGCCGCCAAAGCCATCTACGACCGACTGCTCAAGGAGATCACGGAGCAGCAGCGCGCCACCGACGTGCAGCTTGGCGTGATGATCGAGGTGCCCTCCAGCGCGTTGCTGGCACCGACGCTGGCCGCCGAAGTGGACTTCTTCTCGGTGGGCACCAACGACTTGACCCAGTACACCCTGGCCATCGACCGCGGCCACCCGGAGCTGTCTGCCCAGGCCGACGGCCTGCACCCAGCCGTACTGCGGCTGATCCAGATGACCGTCGACGCAGCCCACGCCCACGGCAAGTGGGTAGGCGTCTGTGGCGAGCTGGCATCGGATGCCATGGCGGTTCCGGTGCTAGTGGGCCTCGGCGTCGACGAGCTGTCGGTCAGCGCGCGGCAGATCCCGCTGGTCAAGGCCCGCCTGCGGGAGTTCGACCTGGCAGAAGCGCAGGCCACGGCGCAGCTGGCCCTGAGCAAGGCAACCAGCGATGACGTGCGCGATGCGCTGGAGGCTCGCTGATGGCACGAGTGGTCTGCATCACGCTGAACCCAGCCCTGGACCTCGCCTTCGACCTGGAGACGCTGACGCTGGGGCAGGTCAATCGCCCCACTCACGCCCAGCTGGAGGTGGCGGGCAAGGGGGTCAACGTCGCCAGGGTGCTGGCCAGCCTTGGCCATGAGGTGGTCGTCAGCGGCTTTCTGGGCCAGGACAACGACGCCCCTTTTCGTCTGGCCTTTCCGCATTACGGCGTTCAAGACGCCTTCGTGCGGGTGCCGGGCAACACCCGTATCAATGCCAAGCTTGCCGAGCAGAGCGGCCGGGTGACCGATATCAACGGCCCCGGCATGCCCATTGAAGCAGCTCATCTCAGCGCTCTGCGTACGACGCTCAACGGCCTGTTCGAGGACACTGCGCCGCAGGCCATCATCGTGGCAGGCAGCCTGCCGCCGGGCATCGACTCGGCCATCTTCAATGAGCTACTCGATTTCCTGAAAGGCTTTGGCGTGCCGCTGTGGGTGGATACCAGCGGTCCGGCACTGCTGACGGCCATCGCCGCCCAGCCTGCGGCGGTGAAGCCCAATGAAACCGAGCTGGCCGAGTGGGCGGGGCACGCCCTCGATTCCGATGCCCAGCGCCAAGCTGCTGCCCAGCGCCTGCATGCCAGCGGTATCGAACACGCGCTGATTTCCGCCGGTGCCGAAGGCGTCTTGTGGGCCAGCCAGTACGGCACCTGGCACTCGACGCCGCCCAGCGTTCACGCAGTCAACACCGTGTGCGCGGGCGACACCTTCGTGGCAGGCATGCTGCATGGGCTGCTGAGCCAGCACGACCCCGACGCCACGCTGCGCTTCGCCACGGCGCTGTCTGCCGAAGCCGTTCGCCATGTTGGCGTGGGCAACCCCCACGCCGACGATTTCGACTCACTCCAACAACAGACCCGGGTACGGCGTCTTGACGACACCCACACCGAGGGAGCCACGCGATGAACCTGATCCTGATTACCGCCTGCCCCAGCGGCATGGCGACCACCTTCCTGGCCGCCAAGCGCCTGGAACAAGCCGCCACCCGGCTGGGCTGGCACGTCCATGTGGAAATGCATGGTGAAATTGCCCCTCTGCAGGCGGCCACCGCCGCACAGATCGCCAACGCCGACCTGATCGTGGTCGCCGCCGACCAGGTACCGGCCCCGGAGCGTTTCGAAGGTAAGCGGCTGTTCAAGGCGCCGATTGCCAGCGCCCTTCCCGATCCTACGGCGTTTTTGACCCAGGCAAAACGCGACGCCCCCCTGTACAGCGCCCCAGCCACCACCGCAGCGGCCCCCGCTGGCAGCCCAGGCGGCCAACGTATCGTTGCCGTCACCGCCTGCCCCACCGGCGTTGCTCACACCTTCATGGCCGCCGAAGCGCTGGCCGAAGCGGGCAAAGCCATGGGCCACCAGATTCGCGTGGAAACCCAGGGCTCGGTGGGCGCACAAAACAAACTCACCGATGAAGAGATCGCCGCTGCCGACGTGGTCGTGCTGGCCTGCGACATCGAAGTGGACCCCTCTCGCTTTGCGGGCAAGCGCATTTATCGCACCTCCACCAGCAACGCGTTGAAAAAGCCCCGCCCGACGCTGGAAGCCGCGCTGACTGACGCAGCGGTGGAAGATGGCACCAGCGCCGCTGGCGGTGCCTCGGCCAAAAAGGGTATCAAGGAAAAAGGCGTATACAAGCACCTGCTGACCGGCGTTTCCTTCATGCTGCCCATGGTCGTGGCGGGCGGTCTGTTGATTGCCCTGTCGTTCGTGTTTGGTATCGAAGCGTTTCAGGAAGAGGGCACCCTGGCGGCAGCATTGATGCAGATCGGTGGCGGCACCGCCTTTGCACTGATGATTCCCGTGCTGGCAGGCTACATTGCCTACTCGATTGCCGACCGCCCCGGCATCGCCCCCGGCATGATCGGCGGCATGCTGGCCGCCAATATCGATGCCGGTTTCATCGGCGGCATTCTGGCCGGTTTCCTGGCCGGCTATGTGGCGCTGGCCGTGACGCGGTACGTCAAGCTGCCTGCCAGCGTGGAATCCCTCAAGCCGATTCTGATCATCCCGTTCGTGGCCAGCCTGGTCACCGGCCTGACCATGATCTACGTAATCGGCGAACCCGTGGCCGCCATCATGGCCGCCCTGACCGGTTTCCTCTCCTCCATGGGCTCTACCAACGCCGTACTGCTGGGCATTCTGTTGGGCGCCATGATGTGCTTCGACCTGGGTGGGCCCGTCAACAAAGCCGCCTACACCTTCGGCGTGGGCCTGCTGGCATCGCAAACCTACGCGCCCATGGCGGCCATCATGGCAGCAGGCATGGTGCCTGCCATTGGCATGGGCATCGCCAGCTTTGTGGCGCGCAACAAGTTCTCTGCCCCTGAGCGGGAAGCGGGCAAGGCATCGTTCGTGCTGGGCCTGTGCTTCATCAGCGAAGGCGCGATTCCCTTTGCCGCGAAAGATCCGCTGCGGGTGATTCCGGCCTGTATCGCGGGTGGTGCGGTGACCGGCGCGCTCTCCATGCTGATCGGCGCTCAGCTGATGGCGCCGCACGGCGGTATCTTCGTGCTCCTGATCCCCAACGCCATCACCCCGGCGTTCCTCTACCTGGGGGCGATCATTGCGGGCTCCTTGATTACTGGCCTGGGCTATGCGTTCATCAAGCGCGGTGCTGCACAGGTAGCGGTGGCCAGCTAACGGTTGCACATTGGCCTTACCAGGGGCGGGCCCAGGCCCGCCCTTTTTGTAGTCACGCCCCCCAGCTCGCACCAAATCTAGTTTTATTACTCTTTTTCTAACGACTTAAGCTACAAAGCGCTTTCATGGCGCCCGATATGTAGTATTTTTACATAAACAAGAATCACGATTGGAGCCCCCTCTGATCTGAAACAACGATGTAAAAACAAATAGGACCGCCCGTTATGTTTCAACTCACCCGCAGCGTTACCTGGCAGGCCCTAGAGCGCCTGCGCGATCAAACCGCCAACGACCGTATTCGCGACTATTTTTCCCACGACCCGAAGCGCTTCGAAAAAATGAGCCTGCGCGTCGGAGGCCTTTTTCTGGACTACTCCAAGCACCAGGTGTCTGATGCGGTACTGGCCAAGCTGATCGAACTGGCCGACCACTCGGCCCTGGTACAGCGCCGCGCTCAGATGTTCTCCGGCGACATCATCAACGTCACCGAAAACCGCCCGGTGCTGCACACCGCGCTACGCCATCTGGGCGACGAGCCGGTCTACGTGGACGGCGAAGACGTGATGCCCGAAATCACCCGCACCCGCGAGCAGATCAAGGTGTTCTCCGAGGCGGTGCGTAACGGCGAGTGGAAAGGCTATAACGGCCAGCGTATCAAGGACGTGGTCAATATCGGCATTGGCGGCTCGGACCTGGGCCCCAACATGGCGGTGCGGGCGCTGCTGAAATACCGGCATCCGGAGCTACACTTTCACTTCGTGTCCAACGTGGACGGCACTCACATTCAGAAGGTGCTCTCACGGCTCGACCCCGCCACCACGCTGTTCATCGTTTCTACCAAGACCTTCTCCACTCAGGAAACCCTGCTCAACGCCAAGACTGCGCGGCGCTGGTTCCTGGAGAACGCCGGGGAAGACGCCGACGTGGGGGCGCACTTCATTGCCGCCTCCACCAACCGCAAAGCGGCCATGGAGTTCGGCATTCGTGAAGAGAACGTGTTCGAATTCTGGGCCTGGGTGGGCGGCCGCTACTCCATGTGGTCTTCCATTGGCCTGCCCATTGCGCTCTCGATTGGCTTCGAAGGCTTTATCGAGCTGCTGGAAGGCGCCCACGAGATGGACCGCCACTTCATCGAAGCACCTTTCGCCCAGAACATGCCCGTATTGATGGCGCTGATCGGCATTTGGTACATCAACTTCATTGGCGCCGAAACCCAGGCCATCGTGCCCTACGACCAGGCGCTGAACCAGCTGCCCTCTTTCCTGCAGCAGCTGGACATGGAGTCCAACGGTAAGTCGGTGGATATTTTCGGCCACCCGGTGAATTACAAAACCGGCCCCATCGTGTGGGGGCAAACCGGCTCCAACGGCCAGCACGCGTTCTTCCAGCTGCTGCACCAGGGCACCCGCTACGTGCCCATCGACTTCATCGCTTCGCTCAAGCCGGAGCCGGGCGTGGAAGACCACCACTTTGCCCTGCTCACCAACATGCTGGCCCAGGCCAACGCCTTCATGGAAGGCAGCCAGGGCGACAGCAAAGAACTGAGCCAACTGGACCCCTACAGCTGTCCCGGCAACCGCCCTTCCAGCACGCTGTTGCTGGACGAGCTGACTCCGAAGAACCTCGGCGCGCTGATTGCGCTGTATGAGCACAAGGTGTTCGTTCAGGGCGTGATCTGGAATATCAACTCCTTCGACCAGTGGGGCGTGCAGCTCGGCAAACGCATTGCCGGTGAGATCAGCGAGCGCATCGACGCCAACGCCGCCGACTTCGACGCCTCCACCCAGGGCCTGCTGGAACTCGTCCGCGCCCACTTCCCGGGCACCGCACACCGCGCAGACCCCGAAGCCGGAGACAAAAAGCCCGCTCGCAAGAAGCGTTAGGCTCAAGCGGCATTGACTGATGGCCTCCACTACGGTGGGGGCCATTTTTTTATGCCCAGACTTACGCAGTGCCCCGAGCCCAGGTAGCGAGTCGTTACAACCCACCGGCCACGCTTTCCCCATAGGGATAAAATCACCGCTTTTCACTGACACTGCCTTTTATTTTCCCTATCGGGAAAGTTCGGCTACTATAAGTATTCCAGTCCGGTAATTTTCCTTATAGGGAAACGGGAGCGTATATGCCTACCCTACCTGCCCCAACCAACACAGCGCTTTATTCGATTGAATCCGCCAGCAGTCTTGGCCTGATTATCCGTCAGGCTCGTAAACGCCAACATCTGACCCTGGAAACCCTGGCGGGACTGTGCGGCGTCAGTATTCGCTTTTTAAGTGAACTCGAAAACGGCCGCGACACATGCGGCATGGGCAGAGTATTGCGCGTCCTGGAAACACTCGGTATCGAGCTTTTGGCACAGCCAATGGATAGCGATTCATGACCACTGAAACGCTCATCGTGTGGCAGAACCACCAACGGGTGGGCACACTCTGGCGCGGCGCAGATAGCCGCCTCATGGGCTTTGAGTATGACGCAGAGTGGCAAGCTAGTGGACAGGCCATTTCCAACAGCCTTCCTTTACACCAACGGACATGGCCGCCCGAAGCACTGACTGCCCATCATTGGTTCGGCAACCTACTGCCAGAAGAGCAAGCACGTGCGGCGATTATCCGCCAACTGGGCATTCCTGATGACGACTTCTCGCTGCTGACCGCGCTTGGTGGAGATTGCGCCGGGGCACTGTCGATTCTGCCGCCTCATCAACTACCAGAGCCTGCGTCCAGCAATAACGACGGTACGCCACTGCCGCAAGAAAGACTTAACGAGTGGGCGGCCTTTCAACAACGTTATGCGCTATTTGCAGCGTCACAACCAGCCCCCAGGCCACGTCTTTCACTGGCCGGTGCACAAGACAAGATTCCTGTGATCTGGCGTGAGGAAGCTTTTTATTTGCCCCAAGGCACTGCTGCCTCTTCGCATATCATCAAGTTTGCGGTAGATGGACGCGACCAAGTTATTTTCAATGAGCTTTACCTCAACACGCTGGCCAAGCTGGTCGGCATCGAGTGCCCCCGCACTTCAATACGTTATGCAGGGAAGTGCCCACTATTAGTGGTTGAGCGTTACGATAGAGCATGGGTCAACGGCTCTCTGCAACGCGTGCATCAGGAAGATTTATGCCAGGCAATGGGCAGACCGCGTACGCAGAAATACCAGGAACACGGCGGACCGACGCTGGCCGACTGCTTTCATCTGTTACGTGAGGTATGCAGGCCACCTGCCCCAGCATTGCAACAGTTGCTCCGCTGGCAAATTTTTAACGTATTGGTAGGCAACAGTGATGGCCACGCAAAAAACGTGTCATTACTACAAGATGCAAAAGGCAAATGGCGTATTGCTCCCGCTTACGACTTGGTGGGCACCATTGTTTTAGGATATGACCCTAGCCTGGCATTCTCCATTGGCAACCAAAACAACACCATGCAGCTTTTATCTCGTGACTGGAAGCAGCTGGCGACGCAGAGCCAAATTAGCTATCCATTCATCAAACGAGAAATTGAGCGACTTAAAGCGCTACTGCTTCGATTTGTTGACTCCACAGAAATGCAGCAAGCTTTAATAGAGGCAGGGCTATCCGAGGGCGCTTGGCCACGTTTACAAAAACAGCGCCACCACATCGTAAAACAGTGCAAGAAAGCAGCGCATTGGTGACTTCATTCTCTTGCTAAACCCAGCTCCCAGGTAACGAAAAACGAGCATCCTAATGAACTACCTTTACCAGGCAGTCCAACGCTGCCCCGCGTGGCGGTATACGGCACGTTAAAGCACGGTCATCGCAATCATCATTGGCTGGGCGGCGCAGACATGCTGGGCAAGGACTGCTTGACGGCGATTACGCTTTACGACCTGGGCCCCTACCCCGGCGCCAAGCTCATACCCTCCACAGGCGTTGTGGTGGAAGTGTATGCCATCGATGCCGAGCGGCTAGCCCGGCTCGATGAGCTGGAAGATTACCTGCACCACTCCCCCCAAAAAGGGACCTACGACCGGGCGGTGCTGGCGACCTCTCATGGCGATGCCTGGTGCTACCTCTACAACCCCGCCGTCGAGGAAGCATCGCTCATTCGCCGCGGCGAGTGGTAAACCGCGCCAGCGCTCCTTGCGTATCCACGATCTGCGCATACTCCCCCGCCAGATTGGCCAGCGACATGGCGTGCACTTCATCGGCGGTACGCTCCGTGCCCGCATAATCGCACTTGGCAAACGTAAACGTCGCGTCGCTCACGACCCAGGTATCGAAACCGAGATTGCCTGCGGTGCGCGCCGTGGCTTCCACCGAGTTGCTGGTGCTCACCCCAACCACCACAAGATCACGGATGCCCCGAACGTGCAACCAGCGCTCCAGGCCTGAGTGAACGAACGCGTCCGGCACGTTCTTCTCGACCACATGCTCGGAGGGCAAGGGCGCTAGCGCTGGCTGAAACAGGACGCCGCTCTGCCCGGGCCAAAACGGTGAGCCAGGTGAGCGCGAGATATGTCGCACATGTACGACCACCCCGGCAGCTTGCCGCCAGGCCATCAATAGGCGCTGAATATTGGCCTCTGCCTGCGGATTATTGCGTGCCCCCGCGTCAGGCGTCGCCATGCCCTGCTGCATGTCGATAATCATCAACGCCACTGCTGGGCTGGCTTCATGTTGTTTCATGGTGACTCTCTCAAATGGACAGTTGCAGCCAGTTTACGTCGCCCCACGGCGTTTCCCAACGGCATCGAGCAGTTGATGGCCTACCGCTGCCCCTTGCTTGCAGAGCACGACAAACACCCTATACTGTATGGATAAACATATTATAGGTAGCTCAGCGCGAGGCTCCCGATGACCGCCCATAACCTTCCCCTATCCGCCGTGCATAAAGGTCGCGGTGCCACTTACGACCCCCATAACCGTTTTTCACCGACCCGCAGCGTCATGGAGGACGATGGCTGGTGGCAAGAGGAAGCTCGCCCATCGCTGGCTACCGAAGTGCGCGAAGAGCCCAGCAAAAGCGCGCTCTCCTGGAACCGCTCACCCGATCTTCCCTTTGACCGCTCCCTGAACCCTTACCGTGGCTGCGAACATGGCTGCGTGTACTGCTATGCCCGCCCTTCCCACGCCTATTGGGACCTGTCGCCGGGGCTCGATTTTGAAACCCGACTGATCGCCCGCAGCGGCCTGGTCGAGCATCTGAAAGAGGAGCTTTGCCATCCGCAGTATGTCTGCCGCCCCATCAACCTGTCTGGCAACACCGACTGCTACCAGCCGCTGGAAGCCACTTACCAGACGACCCGGCGCCTGCTGGAGCTGCTGCTGGCCTGTCGCCACCCGGTCACCCTAGTGACCAAGAGCACGCTGGTCCTTCGCGACCTGGACCTGCTGGCGGAAATGGCGGAGCATCGTTTGGTACGGGTGTTCGTCAGCCTGACCAGCCTGGACGCCAACCTCAAGCGCACGCTGGAGCCTCGGGCGGCATCGCCCCAGGCACGCTTGAGAGCCATTCGCGAGCTGAACACGGCAGGCATACCGGTAGGCACGCTGGTGTCACCGATCATCCCGGGACTCACCGACCATGAAATCGAGCGCATCCTCGAAGCGGCCAGCCGGGCGGGGGCGCGTACCGCGACCTGGATGCTGCTGCGACTGCCCCATGAAGTCGCCCCTCTGTTCGAAGCCTGGCTGAACGCCCATTACCCGGAACGTGCCGCCAAGGTCATGAGCTTGATGCGCCAGTGTCGAGGCGGCCAGAACTACGATGCACGGTTTGGTAAGCGCTTTCGTGGGGAAGGGGTCTTTGCCGACCTGATCGCCCAGCGTTTCCAGCGCGCCAGCCGTCAATGGAACATGCAATCGCGCACCGAGCAGGGCTTGAACACCCGCGACTTTCGGCCACCGCGGGCACAGGGGGACTTATTTGATTAGACTGCTGGAGTACACATCACCAAGAAGACGCCCTCGCTATGTCGCTCAGTAAAACAAAATCCAGCTTTTACCGCCGCCTATACGTGGCCCACTTGATCGAACAAGGCATTTCCAGCGTGCCTGCGCTGATGGAAGCCACCGGCATGCCCAGGCGCACGGCTCAGGATACTATCGCCTCGCTGAGCGAACTGGACATCGAGTGCGTGTTCGAAAAAGGCGACGGCGAGCGCCATAACATCGGCCACTACGTCATCAAGCAGTGGGGCGCGATCGATCCGCGCTGGGTGGCGCAACATGCTCAGCAGCTGGGTGAGGCGTTGGGCTACCGTGAGTAGGCCAAGGCGCATCGGGCTCGGCCCAGGTCAGCCTCGCGGCGTTGAGTGTGACGCTGAGGGAACTGGCGGCCATGGCCAGCACAGCAATCAGCGGGGGAATGGCCATGGTGACCACCAACCCCAGCGCCAGAGTGTTATAGAGCGCCGATAACAGCAGGTTCTGGACCATGATGCGACGCGTTCGCTGCGCAACCCTCAACAGCCTGGCGACCCCCGCAATACCGGGAGACAGCAGCTGAGCAGCGGCCCCTTCCCGGGCAGCGTCGCTGGCGTGCAGCGGGGCCACGCCCACCGCTGCTGCTGCCAGGCTCAGCGTGTCGTTGACCCCATCGCCCACGTACAGCGTGGGCGATGGCAGCGCCTCCAGCAAACGTGCCTTGGCCTCCGGGGAGCGCTGGGCATAGCACGCTTCCCGCGATAGACCAACACGCTGGCCCAGCCACTGCACCGGGCCCTGGCGATCTCCGCTGATCAGCGCCAGCACGTAACCGGCGCTCTGCAGCTGGGCAAGCGTGGCCTGGGCATCCGGCACGGGCTGGTCGGCCAGGTACAGGGTGGCCAGCCATCCTTGCTCATCCGCCACCAGCACCTCGGATGCAAAGCCATATGCCGGGTGCTTTGCATCGGCGGGGATCTCCTTGCCCTGCTGGGCCAGCCACGCGTTACTGCCCAGCCACCAGGTGTGGCCATCGGCGAATGTGATGGTTTGCCCGGCCCCCGGCGTTTCATGAACCTCCACCTGATCCCGCGAGGTGCCGCTTGCCCAGTGGCGCAGTCCGTTCGCCAGCGGGTGTTCACTCTGCCTGACTGCCACGGCCAACTGTAGGCGAAACCCTGCGTCGTCAGCCCCCTCGCGCAGCATCGCGTGCAGCACGCGATGCTGCCCCTGGGTCAAAGTACCGGTCTTGTCGAACGCCACCGAGCGCACCTTGGCCAACACTTCCAGCGCGGCAGGGTCGCGCAGCGCAATACCCTGCTGGGTGGCCTGGCTGCTGCCCGCCAGGCTTGCCAGCGGCACAGCCAGACCCACGGCGCAGGGGCAGGCCACCACCAGCACCGAGAGCGCGCGCACGCTCGCTTCATCCCACCCCACGCCCATCAGCCAGGCAATGGGCAGGGTCACTGCCGCCAACACCAGCGCCGCGGGGCTCAGCCAGGCGGCAAACCGTTCGGCCAAGGTGTGCAGCTCCCCTTTTTGCGTTTGAAAGCGACGCATCTGGTCACACAGTTTGTCCATTCGCCGCTGGCCCGCCGTGGCGGTCACGGTCAGTTCCAGCGAGCCGCCCTGCCCACCGCGGCCCATAAAACGACAGCCTGCATACACTGGCTGCCCGGCACCCACGAAGCGCGGCTGGCTTTCACCGGACAGCGTGGCGGTGTCCAGCCAGCCGTCGGTCTCCAGGGTGCCATCCAGCGGCACCACGTCGCCTGGGGCAACGGCAATGCGTTGGCCCAGCGTGACCTCCTCGATGGCAGTTTCCTGAACCTGCCCTTGATGCAGCACCGGCACCGACGTATCGGGCAGCGCCAGGGCATCGAAGGCTTTCAAGCCCCGCTGACGACACAGCGTTTCGACCAGCCGCCCCACCAATAGCAGGACGATGAGCATCACCGCCGTATCGAAATAGACCTCTACCGAGCCACGCCACAAAAGGCCCAGCGATACCACTACGGCGCCCAGCACGCCCAGGCTCACCAGCACGTCCATGCCGGGCCGCCTTGCCCGCAGTGTGCGCCAGCCCGCCCGGTAGAAAGGCAGCCCGGCATAGCTCACCACGGGAATCGCAAAGGCACCCGACACCCAGGCCAGCACGCTCTCCAGCGCGGCCGTGGGCATGGCCCCAGCGTAGATCAGCAGCGAGGCCAGCATGGTCCACATGCCAAACACCGAGCCGACGATCAAGCGCAGGGTCAAGTAACGGCTTTCCTGCTCCAGCCGGGCATGGGCGTCCTGCAGGTCTTCCAACGGCGCCAGCCGATAGCCCAGCCGCGCCACGTTGGGCGCCAGTGCGTCCAGCGCCGTGGCATCGGGCTCACCCTTCACCCACACGGTGGCGGTCGGGTAGTGGACGCTGGCGTCGAGCACGCCCGGCTGCTGTTTGAGCGCTCCTTCCACCGCCAGCGCACAGCTGGTGCACCACATGCCGTGCAGCGTATACAGCGGTGCTTCCAGGCCGTCGGGTTGGGCCGCGTGCGTGGCCGATGCGTCGCTCAAGGCCACGTTACACGCAAGGCGGAATGCCTATGATCGGCAGCGCCACGAACACCACGCTGAGCGCGGAGAACAGATACAACCCCGCCGAAACCACGGCATTGAACCGGGCGCGCCCCTGATGGCGCTGGCCCGCTTGCCAGCACCACCAGGTAAGCGCCGCCAGCAGCGCGGTCGTGACGAGACTCAGCAGCAGCATCCAGCCATTGAGCAGCGTGAACACGCCACGCTCCGTGGCGGGAGCCGCCACCTCGCAGGCCACGGCGTGGCCTCCATAGACGGCGATGAACCAGATGCACCACACGGTCAGGCCCACCACGAAGTGGATGGGATGCGTCAACCTCAAGCGCTCGAGTAAAGGTGACATGGCCTCAACCTCCAATGACGCGGGGCAACACAGCGAGCGAGCCCACCAGGATCCAGAACACCACGGCGTTGTAGCGCCACAGCTGTACCACTACGGCAGGTTCGAACGGCGCGTGGGCCCCCACGTAGCCGTAGCGCACCCGCAGCGCCTGCATGACCGTCAGCACGACCGCCAGCCCGCCGTGGAACAGGGCATAAATCAGGCCCAACAGCAGCACGGCATCGTGGGTGGTCTCGGTGGGAGCCAAATCGGCGGCCAGCATCACCCAGGTGGTCACGGCCACCTGCACGGCTCCCAGCGCACCGGCCAGATAGAAACCGCTGGCAAGCCCGGCATCCTGCTGGCGGCGCAGCCCGCGAATCATTTTGACCATCACGATGTAGCCCGCCGTCATGGCCAGAGCCGCTACCACCAGCCCCACCAACGACAGTGGCGATGTGTCGGGCATGCTCCACTCCGGGGAGACGGTCCATAGATAGAACCAGCCAAACAGGTACGAGAGGAAGAACGAGCCGTTGGCAATCAGGAAGGTGCCCATGGCCCACACACCCGGGCCATCCATGGTGCGAGAGTGCAGCGGCGGGTCACCGGGTGACACATCGGCATCCGGCGAGGCCTTGGGATGCGCGCCGTTCTCCCAGGACCAGCGCAGCAGGAACACCCCGGCAATCAGCACGAAGACACCGGCCAGCGCATAGACCCGCACCAGCAGGCTGATACACACCACCGCCAGCGCCATGGCAGCAAACAGCGGCCACCAGGAGTTACCCGGCAGGTGAATGATTTCACGCACCTTGCCGGAGATGGGATCAGTGCCCCACATCTCACGCCGCCCGTGGGTGGCCACCGCCAGCGAGTGCTTCCCTTCTGCCATGGTGACAGGCAGGTTGGGGTCATCCCACAGGGGGTGACGGGTTTCGATCTTGGGCAGGCTGACGAAGTTGTAGGCACTGGGCGGCATGGTGTTGGCCCACTCCAGCGTATCGGCGTTCCAGGGGTTCTGCTTGGCGGGTTTGCCAAAGCGGAAGTGCAGCGCAATATCCAGCAGCACCATGGCAATACCGGCAGACATGACAAAGCTGCTGACCGACGAAAGCAGGTTGTAGATATCCCAGCCCATGCCGGTATCGTAGGTGTAGACCCGGCGCGGCATCCCCAGCAGCCCGGTCCAGTGCATGATCAGGAAGGTGCCGTTGAAGCCCAGGAACGTCAGCCAGAAACCCCAGCGTCCAAGGTTCTCAGAGGGCATGCGCCCGGAAAACAGCGGCAGCCAGTAGTAGAGCCCGGCAATCAGCGGGAAGAACATGCCCCCCACCAGCACGTAGTGCATGTGCGCCACCACGAAGTGGGTATCGTGCACCTGCCAGTTGAACGGCACCAGCGCCAGCATGACCCCGGTCAAGCCACCACAGACAAAGATGATCAGAAAGCCCAGCACCCACAGCATGGGCAGCTTCATTTTGGGCTTGCCCAGCCATAGCGTGGCCAGCCACACGAACACCTGAATGGCCGTGGGCACTGCCACCAGCATACTGGCCGCCGAGAAGAAGGCCTGCGCCAGCTGGGGAATGCCCACCGTGAACATGTGGTGAACCCACAGGCCGAAGCTGATGAACCCCGTGACGATAATGGCAAAGACCACCCAGCCGTAGCCGACGATGGGCCTACCGGCAAAGACCGGAATCAGCGTCGAGATGATCCCCGCCGCTGGCAGGAAGATGATGTAGACCTCAGGGTGCCCGAACAGCCAGAACAGGTGTTGCCACAGAATCGGATCGCCACCACTGGCCACTTCGAAAAACGGCATGCCGACGGCGCGCTCCAGTTCCAGCATGACACTGGCCAGAATCAGCGGCGGAAAGCCCACCACGATCATCAGCGCCATGGCAAGGATGTACCAGGCAAACAGCGGCATTTTATGCAGCGCCATGCCCTGGGTACGGGTGCGCAAGATGGAGACGACGATTTCCACCCCGGCAGAAAGCGCCGAGATTTCCACGAAAGTAATCCCCAACAGCCAGAAATCAGGGCCGAGGTCAGGGGAAAACTCGCTGCTGCTGAGCGGGGTATACATGAACCAGCCGCTGGAAGGAGCGATTTCCAGAATCAGGCTGGAGGTCAGAATGATGCCGCCGAACAGGTAACACCAGTAGCCCAGCGAGGTCAGCCGGGGGCATACCAGGTCTCGCGCGCCGATCATCTTGGGGATCATGTAGATCGCCAAGCCCTCCAGCATGGGGATGGCGAACAGGAACATCATGACCGTGCCATGCATGGTCGTGACCTGATTGTAGATATCCGGCGACATGAAATCCTGATCGGGCATGGCCAGCTGAGTACGCACCAGCATGGCCAGGATGCCGCCGATCAGGAAAAACACCATCCCGGTGATCATGAAGCGCAGGCCCAGCGTCGTATGGTTGACGATGGTCAGTGCCTTCAATCCCTTGGGGTTGCCCCAGATATCGTGCAGGTCTTCGTGGAGCTGCTTCGGGTCCTGCTCAACGGCTTTTTGACTAACGCTACTCATGGGTTCAAGGTCTCCAACCAAGCACCCAGGCTGTCCAGGGTGTCCGTGTCGATATCATCGTGGGACGGCATCAGGTTACCGGGCTTCAGCGTCTGATGATGCTGCAGCCATTGGCTGATGGCGCCATCGTCCATGGCCATCACGCCAGCGCCCAGCGTCGCTCGGCTGCCCACGTCGGAAAGGTCGGGCCCCAGCGTGCCACCACTGACCCCGGCCACCGTATGGCAGCTGGCACAGTGAGTCATGAACGCGCTGCGCGCCTCGTCATCGGCGGCATTGGCCGTAGCCGCTGCTGCCAGCGCGTCCTGCTGGCGCTCGGCCAGCCAGGCGTCGTACTCTTCTCGGGGCAGGGCTTCGACGAACAGGTGCATGTGGGCATGCCCGATGCCACACAGCTCGGCGCACTGGGCACCGAAGACGGCAGGAATGTCTGCCTGCAGGCGAATGCGGTTTTCCCGGCCGGGAATCATGTCGACCTTGCCGCCCAGGCGCGGAATCCAGAAACCATGGATGACGTCGGCGCCGGTCACGTGGAAGTCCACCGGCTCGCCGACCGGCATCACCAGATGGTTGGCCGTGACCACCTCGCCGCCTTCGGCATTAGGGTAGCGCACTTCGAACCACCACTGGTGGCCGATGACTTCGATCACCTCGCCGGGTTCGCCAATGGCCAGCATGCGCTGACCGGCGGGCACGCCAAAGGCGAGCAGCGCCACGATGCTGGCCACGGGCAGCAGGATACCGCCACCCAGAATCCAGTGGCGAGCCACCTTGCGCTCCTGGGAAGGCGTGCGGGTGACGTCCCTGGGCTTGAAGGCAAACAGCCACAACGCCGTGATGACCGCCAGCACCACGGTGCTGAAGGTCAACATGATCCACCAAATCAGGGCAACATCTCGTGCAGCCTGCCCAGCGGGGTCTAGAATGGACTTATCGCCCGCACAGCCAGCGGTCAACAGGATCAGTCCAAGAACCGCCAAAATGGCCATCCGGTTGACCCGCCGACCCGTAACGCGTTGAATGTTGGGCGAGGCTATATTGCTGTTGCGTTCCCTCATATGCTGTTTCCCTTTAGTCTGCCCACAGGAAGTGACCATGGCGCCAACTCCCCAACGTTCGATCAAAAGCCGAGCCTCTTTGGCTGGCCACCCGCTGCACCCCGTAATGATTCACTTCCCCGTTGCTGCCCTGATGGCCCTGGTGGCAAGCGACCTGGCCTACTGGTATACCGAAGACCCCTTCTGGATGCGCAGCGGCCTGTGGCTGGCGGGCGTCGGTGCCTTTGGCGGCTGGGTCGCCTCGATAGCCGGTATCATCGATCTGGTCACGGTGTCGCGCATTCGGCGTCTGATTACCGGCTGGAGCCACGCCATCGTGGCGGTGGTGATGCTCTCGCTGGCGTCGTTCAACTGGCTGCTGCGCTTCAACGAGCCCGACGCGATCCTGCCCTGGGGGCTGGCGGTATCGCTGCTGACCGGAGGACTGATTGCGCTGGCCGGCTGGCTGGGCGGCCAACTGGTTTATGAACACGCCGTGGGCGTGGATGTCGACTGACCACCTGCTCATGGGCATCGGCTAACTCCAATCAAGTGGTTTGGCCAGCACGAAGCCCAGTACGGCCAGAATACCCGCCACTGCCAGCAACAGCGCCAGCAGGTTGGCGGGTTTCACACCGCGATAGATGCCCATTTCCAGACGTAGAATCAGCCAGCCAAAACAGCCATGGGCAGCCACCATGGCGACCACCGCAGCCAGCTTGAAGATCAGCCACCCACCCATTAGCCCGTGAAGCAGGAACAGCAGCGTGCCCGACGCAATGGCCAGCAGCGCGGCAGGGGTGGCAACGGAGTTGTAGAAGTAGCGCGGCATGGGCGGTGAGCCCTGCGCAAATCCAGCGTCCTTGCGCAGCTGAAGGGCGTGACTCAGCAGCGCAGGTAAGTAAAGCAGCGAACCGCACCAGATAACCAGTGCGGCAATGTGAAGCAATTTTAGCCAGGGCATTGCGGCTTCCTTGCGTTGCATTGGGCAGGGGGAGAAATAACTCCGTTAACCTTAGACAACACTGGCCACTCTGGCTAGGCGTTTAGCTAACGATAATCTCGTAACCCGTGAATTTACGAAGATTTATCACGCCGGTATCGAGTATCAGATACTGCCCTTTCACGCCCTGCAAGACACCCTCTACCTGTGGCTGCTTATCGAAATTGTGCGACACCACCTTGCGTGGAAAAGCCTCCACCGGGTAGTGGAAGTGGTGAGGCGTTTCATCCAGTTCACGAATGGCATCCTCACCGTGCACCTGGCGCAGTTGCGCCAGCCCATCGGCCAATACGCTCAACAGACGGTCTCGCTCTGCACACAGGTCCAGCGTGGCCACCTCGCCTTTCAACATGGCCCGCCAGTTGGTGCGGTCGGCGACCTGCTCCTTGAACAGCATTTCGACCATGCCGGACTGCTGCCGCGTATCGACCTCCAGAATGGGCAGCGCCTGAATGGCTCCCTGATCCAGCCAGCGGGTAGGCATCTGGGTTTTGCGGGTGATGCCCACCTTCAGCCCCGAGGAGTTGGCGAGATAAACGATATGGGGCTGGAAACAGTGGGCCTCGCCCCACTCGGGTTCGCGGCAGGTGCCCTGGTAGTAGTGGCAGGTTTCCGGCTTCATGATGCAGGTATCGCACTGGGCCAAGCGCTTGAAACACGGGTAGCAATACCCCTGAGCAAAGCTCTTGTTGGTGGCGCGCCCGCAGTGAGTGCAGGCAATGGCCCCGCTCCAGTGCAGGCGTATGAACGACCCTACCCGCTCGTTCAGGCCAACCCGATGCTCCCCGGCACGCAGGTGGTACACCACCTCGGCATCCTTGCGGCCTGGCACACTGGCCGCCATTTTCTGCAGACACCCCTGCACCGGCGTAGCATCGGTGGCAAACAAATCATCAGTCACGGGTGGCATCCCGAGCCAGGCCTGCCATTTCCGGGCTGACGCCCGCCCCCGTGGCACCCGCCCCACAGGTGCGGCGCTCCAGGTAGCCCACCCGATTGGCTTCGGGCACGTTGTTTTCCATTTCATAGCGCATCACCGCCTCCAGGCAGAGCTCGGTCTGCTCGGCGGTCAGGCGACGCCCATCCGGCCACTTGCGCAGGGCAACCGCCTGCTTGAGGCTTTCATAGATGGTGGGCGTCATTTGATGAATCATCTTGTCGAACGTCATGTCACTCACGGTCAGCACCTCTTTTGCGGGTTGCTCAAAGCTTTTTGAAGCGGGAAGAATAATACCAGCCGGTTGCCAGCCCCACGAGCAGGCCACCCAAATGCGCCTCGTTGGCAACGTTGCCAAAGCCCACGGTGCCTGCAATGCCGGTCATGGTAAAGACCATCCAGCCCAGCATGAAGACCACCAGCATTTGCGGCACGAAAAAACCGCTGCCTGGGGCACGCCGGGACATCAGCCACACATGCGCCAAAAGCGCATAGACGACCCCGGACATGCCACCAAACAGCACCGTGCCGGTCATGTACTGGGCAAGGTTAGCTCCGATGCCCGCCAGCAACAGCAATAGCAGCATCGTTTTGCTGCCCTGGCGCCGTTCGATCTGCTGGCCGAAATACCACACCCACATCAGGTTGAAGATCAGGTGCATCCAGCCAAAGTGGAGAAAAGCCGGTGACAGCAGGCGCCACACCTGACCACTGAGCAAGGTATCGGGCAGCGAACCGTAGACCAGTTGCCCCCCAGAGACACCCACCGGCACGATGGTCAAAGAGACGATCAACAGGTCGCCCCAGATCCCGGTCAATGCAAATACGGCCAGACTGATCAGAATCATCAGCGCCGTCACCGGTACTTGTCGCAGAGTCGCGACCAGCCCTTGGGCGGGCAGCGAGCGCTTGGGTGGCGCAGCGTCGCTGATCAGCTCGTCGCCTCGCTCCCAGCGAGCCACCAGGGCACGGAGCTCATCGTATTGGCGCGGGTCAGCCACCCAGAGGAGCTGGCCGTCTTCTTCATCGGTGATGCGATGGCCTATCCGGTAATGCCATAGGGCCTTGCGCAGCGCTTGAGTGTCTGCATCGGGGGGCAAGAGCATGACGGGGTGCATGACATCTTCCTTTTAACCAGTGGTCATGACGCTTACGCGCACGTTTGCCATCGGATACGCAAAAAAATCCGGCGGAGGGGGCCGCCGGATAAAAGCAAGGGATCATTCAAGGGAACACTTACTCTGATAGCCGGCAGCAGGGTTAGTTCAGCAGTTTTGCAAAAATTATGTAACCAATTGTAATAATTACTCAAAAGGGTCAATCAAAATCGATCTCCCAGGGCTTGGGCAATGCCCGCTCTTCTCTAGGCACTTGAATCCAGACGAAATGATCGGCATTCAACTGGCGTTCACCGCTCCAGCGATAGGCCACCAGCCGACCAAATTTTACCGCACTGTAGTCCAGGCAAGCGATATTGGCGGCGGGCAAGGCGGGAATGCCCTCGCACCAGTAGTGGCCGATGAACAGCGGCGGCTGCTCCGGGCCGTAATAGCTGAGCCGCTCGCGCTCCTGCAGCGTCAATGGCCGCGTCTCCAGGTCTCCCGGCAGGTTATCCGGCTGGAATACCACATCGCCCCACTGCTGCGGGTTGGCCGACCAGAAGTGCGCGCGAAAGGTCTGGCGGGTAAAGCCGTCGCCCGAGTGGATGGCCACGCCCTCCGGTAGCCGAATGTGCGGGCCACGGGTCAGGCGGTCGAGAATTCGGAACGCCTGGGTCGAGGGGTCGGTGGACTCCACCAGAAAGCGGTCGTCCAGTTGGGCAGACGGGGAGCGCTGGCGAAGCTGGCGAATCAGCTCGTCGTCCCAACAGGCGTGCACCACCCGGATACCGTCCAGTTCCAGGCACAGCGGAATGGTCTTGAACCAGGCCAGGGTATCTTCCCATTCGTTGGTATGGTCACGATACTGGTCGAGGGTATCCTGAATGATGCGATTATGGCGCGGCGTATGCTCGCGCAGCCAGCGCTTGGCGCTGCCTGGCGGGGCCGGGTGCATATAGGCCAGGGCGTTGTATTCATGGTTGCCCATGACGATATGCGCCTCGCCCTCCTCGACCATGCGCCGCGCAATGGACACCGCCAGCCGAATGCGTGGGCCGCGATCGATCAGATCCCCCAGGAAGATCACCTTGCGGCGCGGGTGGCGATACACGCCCTTGCGCTGATGGTAGCCAAGCTTCTCCAGCAGCGAGGCCAGTGTGGCACCGCAGCCGTGGACATCACCAATGAGATCGTACCCCTCCATGTCAATCTCCTAGCCGATGGCTCCAACCGAGTTTGCTGCGCAGCACTTCATAGAAGTTATGCCCCAAGGGGTGTACCAGTTGAACGCGCTCCGGCTTGCGAGTAATCACCAGCACATCGTCGGGCTTGGCCACCGCGCGGGTTTGCCCGTCGCAACTGATATGCGGGTAGGTCTGGTTGGTTTCGCCGATGTGTATACGAATCTCGCTGGCGGCATCGATCACGATCGGACGGCTGGAGAGGGTATGCGGGAACATGGGCACCAGCGTGACCACATCCAGCTTGGGGTGCATGATTGGGCCCCCACCGGAAAGCGCATAGGCCGTCGAGCCAGTCGGCGTAGCGACGATCAATCCATCGCTGCGCTGGCTGTAGACGAACTGGCCATCGATGAACAGCTCGAATTCGATCATGCGAACCGCTTTGCCAGGGTGCACGACGACTTCGTTGAGCGCTTCGCCGTTACCCACCGCCACGCCATTGCGGTACAGCACGGCATCCAGCAGAAAGCGCTCTTCTATTTCGAACTCGCCTGCCAGCACCTCCCCCACGCGCTGCTCCAGCTCGTCGGGGGAGATATCGGTCAGGAAGCCGAGCCGCCCGCGGTTGACGCCCAGAATCAGCGTGCCACTGCGGCACAGGGTACGGGCGGCGCCCAGCAAGCTACCGTCGCCGCCCACCACGATGACCAGATCGCACAGCTCGCCCAGCATGCGACGACTGGCTTCCGGCTGGCCATGATGCGGCAGCGCGGTGGCGGTACGGTCCTCGATCAGCACCTTGTAGCCATGGCCAACCAGGTAATCCACCAAGCGCTGGAGCGAGTCCAGCACCTTGTCGCTGCCCAGGCGGCCAATCAGGCCAATGGTCTTGAACGGCGGCGTGGCTGGACGCTGGCGCCCGGCGGCGGTTTGTGAGGTTGAGGTATGAGACATGGGCGACTCTCGCTGGCATCAGCCCACATTATGGGGAGTCACGAGGTATCGGGCAAATCCGACGGCGTGGCGATGCCCCCTGCCACGCCGTAAAATCAGCAGCTTGGGTCAGGCCAGGGCAACCTTGCGGCGCTGCAGCCACCAGTGGTTGAGCCACAGAGACGCCCCCATGATGGCCGCGCCCAGCAACAGCTTGCCCAAGTCTGCATCGCGGTTCCAGATGACCAGGTTGACCACCAGCCCGGCAGGCACCAGCGCGTTGTTCATGATGGCCAGGGTGCCCGCATCCACCCGGGTGGCGCCCTGGTTCCAGGCGAAGTAGCCCACCCCGGAGGCCACCAGACCCAACCATGCCAGCACGCCCCACTGCACCGGAGTGCTGGGTAGCGCTGACACGTTGCCGAACAGCAGGAAGGCCGGCAACGCCACCAGCATGGCGCCGATGAAGAACCAGCCAAACACGTTGTGCCAGGCCAGGGTGGGCGGCAGGTCTGCCGCTAAACGGCGATAGCCCACTTGACCAATCGCAAAGCACAGGTTGGCCCCCTGAACGACCAGAAAGCCCAGCCAGAAGCCGCTGTCAATGCCGTCGTAGCGGATCACCCCGGCACCCAGCACCGCCAGCAGCGCAGTGACCAGATAAATGGGCGTGAATCGCTTGAACATCAGGTCATCCAGCAGGGCGATATACACGGGGGTGAAAATGGTGAACAGCAGGACTTCCGGCACCGACAGCAGCAGGAAGGATTGGTAGAAGAAGGTGTACATGACGCCCAGCTGAATGGCGCCCAGCGCCATCAGTGCCAGCCGCTGCTTACCCTGCAGCAGGCCCGGCCGTAAAAACGGCAGGAACACCAGCATGGCGAGTGCCACCCTGATCAAAACGGCAAAGTAGCTGTCCACCTGCCCCGCGAGGTAGACGCCGATCAAGGAGAAAGAGAAAGCCCAAAGCGCCGTGACACCGACCAGATAGCTCATCAGTAAACCCCGAAAAACATTAAAAGTTGACGGAGATTATACGCAGTTATCGTTGGCTGCCAATGGGCACGGCGAGGAAATCAGCGCTCAGTGCGATGCTGGCCAAGCCAGCGCCAGGCGTAGATCACCCCAGGTAACCAGCCCAGCAGGGTCAGGAGCGTCGCCGTGGCCACCCGCTGTCCGCCGCCATCGGTCAGCCCCACCGCCAAAGGCGGCAGCAATATGGCCAGCGCGCGATAGGCCAGGCGCAAGGCAGCTGGTTCCTGCACGGGGGGCTGCCCAGGAGATGCCTGCGATACGCTCAAAGAAGCAGGCTGCGCCACCGCTGGCGGCGTGTAGTGCCCCACCGGGGCATGGGCTGGGGTGCTTGTGGCCTGCGTATTCGAGGCCTTCGCCTCTGACGCTTCGGCCTTCTCCTGAGCGCGGGCCAGCGCTTTGCGGTGCGCTTCCTTGTTGATTTTCTGCTCCAGGGTCTCGACGCCTTCGGTCAGGTCATCGTGAAAACGCTCCCAGTCTTCCCAGTCATGGGGCGTACCCGCCTTGGGGCGCTGGTTACCGGAGCCGCGCGCCCGCTCCCAGGCTTTCTCTTCCAGGGTATTGGGGCGCTCCGGCTCTCGCTCCAGACCGACTCCCTTGCGGTTGAGGTATTCACGTGCGTCCATAAAAGCTCCTGACTACGTCGCTGACGATTCGACCATGGTCAACCGTTGAATGTCTGAAGTATGGGGGCAAGGCAGGGCAAGTTAAATCTCCTACAGTAAAAGAGTTGGCCGTGCCTGGCGGCCACTGCGTCACGCTCGAGGAGACTGCCCATGAACAACAAGATTCCGGATACCGTACGCGATATCATGTCCCGCGATTGCTACCGCGTCTCGGGGGAGACGTCCATCACCAATCTGGCGCAAGGCCTGGCGCTGCATCGCCTGCCCGGCGCACCGGTCGTCGATGCAGCCGACCGGCTGATCGGCTTCATTTCCGAACAGGACGTGCTTGGCCGCGTACTGGACAGCATATACCATGACGACGAAGCCCCACTGGTCAAAGAGCTGATGCGCCAGGATGTGCTGACCGCGTCGCCCAACCAGAGCATCACCGACCTGGCTCAGGAGATGCTGGGCAAGAAGCCCAAGATCTATCCGGTGGTCGAACAACAGCGGTTGATCGGCATCGTTACCCGTCGCGACATCCTGATCGCCCTGTTGACCATTCGACGTCATTGAACCGACATTTTCTTCATCGCAAAAAAAACCGCTGCTTTAAAAAGCAGCGGAAGCAAGGGATCGAAAACAATAGCCAGAACAACACTATTAGCGACTGCCATCGCGATGTTGCCTGTACACTATCAGACACTGCCCAGAGGAAAAGTTCGCACAAAGGTCAAAATTTTCGTCTTCCCCAAGGGACGCGTATACTAGCCACTCCTCTCTCACCGCGACACAGGGAGCGTGACATGGCACTTTATTTACTGGTCTTTGGCGTTTGCGTCGTGGTGATTGGCGGCGTGCTGTTGGCGCTGATGACCGCCAGCACACCGCGCTACCGCACCGAGCCTCAGGATCTGATCGCCCTTTTCGACAAAGCCCTGGCCAGTCAGGTGAGCGAAACCGAGTGGAACACCATCATTGGTTACCCCATTCGTCATGACGAATATCTGGATAACATACGCCGTCGCGCCTCGCACTTGATGGATAGCCACGGCAGACGCTGGCAGATCGCCCAAGGCAAACCGCTGCTCAACGCCACCGGGCAGGAAGAGCTTCAGGCCCTGCGCGATCATCTGGCGGCCCATACCGCGCTACGCCAGCGTTAGCCTTGCATCGTCGAGGAGACCTTCATGCCCAGCACCATTCGCCAAATCCCGCTGGAGAGCGCTACCCGCCACCACGCCCATGACTTTCATCAGATCGTCATTACTCTGTGCGGCTCGTCCGAGTTCGAGATCGAGGGACTGGGCGGACGCGTCAATGCGTTTTCAGGCTGTATCGTGCCCGCCAATCACGAGCATTACTACTCCGGCAGCGGCCATAACCGCCAGCTGATTCTGGACCTGCCGGAAGACGCCCCCGCACTGACGGGAGAGCATCGCGAGCTGGTAGCGCTGTTCGATGCGCCGCGTTTTTTTGCGCTGGACAGCGCATTACGCCACTACCTGACCTTCGTCGAAAGCGAGCTGGCCCGAGGATTCGACAATTCGGCCACCTCCTTTCAACAGGACCGTCTGGCCGCGACGCTGCTGGGGTCGTTGAAAGCCCGCCTGGGGGCAGAGCCATCCGCTGCCCAACGGCGCATCGACCTGCACCAGATCGACCGTTTCATTCGCCGCCATCTGGCCGACGAGCTGCGCGTTGCCGACCTGGCCAAGCTGGCCTGCCTGAGCGAGGCCCACTTCTCGGAACGCTTCCGTGCCCAGACAGGCTTGTCGCCTTGGCAATACGTGCGTCGACAGCGCCTGCACGCCGCTCGGCAGCTGATTCTGCAAAGCCGCCTGCCTTTGACCGATATTGCCATCCAGACCGGCTTTGCCAACCAGAGCGCGCTCTCTCATGCCTTTCGGAGCAGTTACGGCGCGTCGCCTCGCCAGTTGCGCCAGGGCACTGCCAGCGCCACCCTCCCCACGACCAATGGAACGCCGAGCACTGCCTCTGCTGCTGCTCCCTCACGCTAGGCTCGGTTCGGCTGGCACAGGCCGGCATTCCCCTATGATGGCCCGGCAGCGTTGAGAGCGGTGCTGGCAAGTCGCCAACCGCTCTACTAAAGTCGTAAACAGGCGCTTCTTGCCGAGAATTTGACACGTTTTGCCATGAAAACGACATACAACTGACGGGCGCGCGCTCTACATTCGACAACATACTGGGCACCTGCCCTGCTATCACTGTTTTTAAACGCTGGTGAATCCAGCCATTCGCTTCAGCAGCCTGTTTCAGACCTGTCTTACGGGGGCCTCAATGCTTAATGCCAAGAAAATGCGTGACCCAGCCATCTGGCAAACCGACCTTGATACGCTGATGGCGCGTATTAGCGACCACTACATCGTGGATGAGGATGCCTACGTTAGCGAGCTGATCAAGGTACTGAACGCCGACTCGGACGACTTCTCCCGCATCGAAGCCAACACGGCCGCGCTGGTGCGAGAAGTGCGCAACATGGATACCGCCGTCGATACCATCGACGAGCTGCTTCAGCAGTACAGCCTGGACACCCATGAAGGCCTGATGCTGATGTGCCTGGCCGAAGCCATGCTGCGCATCCCGGACACCGCCACCGCCGACGCCTTGATCGAAGACAAGCTTGGCCCGGCCGACTGGCAGTCCCACGTGGGCAAGAGCGAGTCCTGGATGGTCAACGCCTCGACCTGGGGCCTGCTGATGACCGGCAAGGTACTGAAGCTGGACCACCCCAAAGAGGGCCAGCCTGCTCACTTCATCAATCGCATGGTCAACCGTATGGGTGAGCCGGTGATTCGCCGGGCGATGATGGAAGCCATGAAAATCATGGGCAAGCAATTCGTGCTGGGCCGCGATATCAACGAAGCGCTCAAGCGCTCGAAGCCGCTGTTCAACAAGGGCTACACCTACTCCTACGACATGCTGGGGGAAGCCGCCCGCACCCGCGCCGATGCCAAGCGCTACTTCGACGACTACGCCCGTGCCATTGAGCAGGTGGGCAAAGCCTGCAAGACCCTGGGCGACAAGACCCCTGCACCTTCAGTGTCCATCAAGCTGTCGGCCCTGCATCCGCGCTATGAGTTTGGCCGTCGCGAGCAGGTGCTGGCCGAGCTGGTGGACACCGTGATCAAGCTGGTCACCAAGGCGCGCGAGCTGGACGTGGCCGTCACCATCGACGCCGAAGAAGTAGACCGCCTGGAGCTCTCGCTGGAGGTCTTCCGCGCCATTTATCAAAGCAGTGCTGCCAAAGGATGGGGCCACTTCGGCCTGGTGGTGCAAGCCTACTCGAAGCGTGCGCTGCCCGTTCTGCACTACTTGAACCGACTGGCCGACCAGCAAGGCGACGAAATTCCGCTGCGCCTGGTGAAGGGCGCCTACTGGGACAGCGAGATCAAGGAGTCGCAGCAGCTGGGGGTCGATGGCTACCCGGTCTACACGCGCAAAGCATGTACCGATGTGGCCTACCTGGCTTGCGCCCAGTTCCTGCTCTCCGACGACACCCGCGGGCGCATCTTCCCGCAGTTCGCCACCCACAACGCGCACACCGTGACCACGATTCTGGAGCTGGCCAACCAAGACAGCCGCCCGTTCGAATTCCAGCGCCTGCACGGCATGGGCGAAGCGCTGTATGACGCCGCCCTGGCCCGGGCCCCCAAAGGCACCTACTGCCGCATTTACGCCCCGGTGGGCGCCCACAAGGACTTGCTGCCCTACCTGGTGCGCCGTCTGCTGGAAAACGGCGCCAACTCTTCGTTCGTGCACCAGATCGTCGACCCCGAAGTGCCGGTGGAGTCGCTCTGCAAGCACCCCATCGAAACCCTGCGCCAGCAGAAGAGCTTCTACAACAAGCGGATTCCGCTGCCCAAGGACATCTACGGTGCGAAACGCCGCAACTCTCGTGGCGTCAACCTCAATATCCGCAGCCAGTACTATCCGCTGATGGAGAAGATGGCCACGTTCATGGACAAGCAGTACCCCACCCGGCCACTGCTGGCGTTCGACGTGGCCGAAGATGCGGGCAATACCCATCGCGTGACATCGCCCTTTGATCGTCGCCAGACCGTGGGCAGCGTGCAGTGGACCAGCAAGGAGCAGGCGGCCAAGGCACTGGACGCTGCCTGGGAAGCGTTCCCGCGCTGGGATGCCACGCCGGTTGCCGAGCGCGCGGCCATCGTTCGCCGCCTGGGCGACCTGATGGAAGAGCACATGGCCGAGCTGATGACGCTCTGCTCCCGGGAGGGTGGCAAGCTGCTCACCGACGGCGTGGACGAGATCAAGGAGGCCGTGGATTTCTGCCGCTATTACGCCATGCGCGCCGAAGAGTCGTTCGGCGAGCCCATCGAGCTGCCTGGCCCCACCGGTGAATCGAACCGGCTATCCATGGGCGGCAAGGGCGTGTTTGCCGCCATCAGCCCCTGGAACTTCCCAGTGGCCATTTTTTGCGGTCAGATCGTCGCAGCCGCCGTGGCAGGCAACACCGTGCTGGCCAAACCCGCCGAGCAGACCTCCATCGTCGCGCATCGCGTCATCGAGCTGCTTTACGAAGCGGGCATGCCCCGCGATGTAGTGCAGCTGCTGCCGGGCGACGGCCCCACCGTGGGTAGCGTGCTGACCTCCGACCCGCGCATCACCGGCGTGGTGTTCACCGGCGGCACCGATACGGCTCAGATCATCAACCGCGCCCTGGCCGCCCGCGAAAACGCGCCGCTGCCAACCCTGATCGCGGAAACCGGCGGCATGAACGCCATGATCGTGGATTCCACCGCCCTGCCCGAGCAGGTGGTCATGGACACGATCCAGTCAGCGTTCCAGAGCGCCGGGCAGCGCTGTTCTGCCCTGCGTGTGCTTTACCTGCAGGATGACGTGGCCGACCGCGTCATCGAGATCCTCAAGGGCGCCATGAGCGAACTGCGGATCGGTGATCCGCGCGATTTGGGCACCGACGTGGGCCCGGTCATCGATGAGGACGCGCGCAAAGGGCTGCTGGCACATATCGACAAGCTCAAGGGCGAAAACCGGCTGGTCGCCGAAACCCCGATGACCGCCGAGCATACTCAGCACGGCACTTTCGTGGCCCCGGTCGCCTTTACCATCGACAGCATCGATGCGCTGACCCGCGAGCAGTTTGGCCCCGTGCTGCACATCGTGCGTTACAAGGCCCGCGAGATCGACAAGGTGATCAACGACATCAACGGACGGGGATATGGCCTGACGTTTGGCGTGCATAGCCGTAACGAATCCTTTGCCGCTGAAATAGCGCAGAAAATTCGAGTAGGCAATGTGTACATCAACCGTAATATCATCGGCGCAGTGGTCGGCGTGCAGCCATTCGGCGGTCAGGGCCTTTCGGGCACCGGCCCCAAAGCGGGTGGCCCGCATTACCTGCAGCGCTTCGTGACTGAGAAGACGATCACCAACAACACCGCCGCCCTGGGTGGCAACGCGTCTCTATTGGCGCTAGGGGATGAGTAGAACGCTCATCGACATAAACTAACCTGAACTCCTGAAAAGGATCCGTCTCATGGTTGACAATAATAGCGTGACTGCCTGCGCTGCCACGGCCCTCCCAGGCCGTGCACCAGGCACAGGGAACTCGACATCGATACTCCGCCATACCCTTTCCGGCGCCCTGCTTGACGGCTCGAGCCGTGGCCAGCCACTGGCCACGCCGAACCGGCAGGGAAATTAACAACAAGATCAACGTGCCTTGGCCACGCACCGCCAAGGCGCTGACGCTGTCGGAGTCAGGAATGTACGAAAGAGCGGCCAGCACGCGCGGGCTTTCGTAGGTGACCTGACTCCGTTCTGACGAACTGGAGAAGTGTTATGGCTACTGGTGTTTGGATTAGCTTGCTTGGATATTTTGCGCTCATGATCGCCATCGGCATCTATGCCATGCGCAAAGCGACCTCTTCCTCGGAAGATTACATGTTGGGGGGCCGTACTCTCAGCCCGCAGGTCGCGGCACTCTCGGCAGGGGCCTCCGATATGAGCGGCTGGCTGCTGCTGGGCTTGCCCGGGGCCATGTTCGTGTCTGGGCTGGGCTCTGCCTGGATCGGCATTGGCCTGCTGGTGGGCGCACTGCTCAACTGGATACTGGTCGCGCCTCGTCTGCGCGAGCAGACCATTCATTACGGCAACGCGATTACCATTCCGGCGTTTCTGGCCAACCGATTCCCGACTCGTGCCCTGGCACTGCGCACCGTGTCGGCCATCGTGATCGTGATCTTCTTTGCCGTGTATACCGCCTCGGGCCTGGTAGCCGGTGGCAAGCTGTTCGAAACGGCCTTCACCGGAGTGTACAACTTTGGCGACATGAGCAATTACGCCATGGGCGTCATCATTACCCTCGGCGTGGTGCTGATCTATACCGTGGTAGGCGGCTTCCTGGCCGTGAGCATGACCGACTTCGTGCAGGGCTGCATCATGATGCTGGCCTTGATCATCATGCCTGCGGTGGTGCTGTTCGGTGACGGCGGCGGTGGTTTCTCACAGGCGTCGGAGACGCTCAACAGTGTCGATCCCACGCTGCTCTCCTGGACCACGGGGCTGACGTTCGTAGGCTGGCTGTCGGCGGTGACCTGGGGCCTGGGCTATTTTGGTCAGCCGCATATCATCGTGCGCTTCATGGCCATTCGCTCACAAGAAGACGTGCCTGTAGCGCGTAACATCGGTATGGGCTGGATGCTGGTCTCGCTGATCGGTGCCGTGTCGCTGGGCTTGGCGGGTCGCGCCTTCGCAGTGCGTAACGGCATGGACATCCAGGATCCTGAAACCATCTTCATCGTGCTGGCCAATCTGCTCTTCCACCCGCTGATCACCGGCTTCCTCTACGCGGCGCTGCTGGCAGCTATCATGAGTACCATCTCCAGCCAGCTGCTGGTGTCCTCCTCTTCGCTGACGGAAGACTTCTACCGCCTGTTCCTGCACAAGAATGCCACCGAGCAGCAGTGCGTGGCGGTGGGCCGTGTGTGCGTCGTGCTGGTGGGTATCGTGGCCGCCATCATTGCTTCCAATGAAGACTCGCAGGTGCTGGGGCTGGTCAGTAACGCCTGGGCAGGCTTTGGCGCTGCCTTTGGTCCGCTGATCATCCTCGCGCTGATGTGGCCGCGCACCAACGGTGCAGGCGCATTGGCCGGCATGATCGTCGGTGCCGCCACCGTGATGATCTGGATTTCGCTGGGCTGGAGCGGCTCCTTCATGGGCGGCCCGGGTGTCTACGAAATCATTCCCGGATTCATCGCCTCCTTCATCGCCATCCTGGTCGTCAGCAACATGACCGCCGATGCCGGTGAGTACCAGCACATCGAACGCTGATCCTGACCATTACGCCTGGCGACGATTTTTAGCCACGGCTCTTGGCCAGCATGCCACCCTCACCGCCTGCTTCGGAAGGCGGTGAGCATCGGCAAGCAGTCATCCGAGACCTCCTCGTCAAGGCCCCGCCTTGCAGGAGGTCTCTTGCATTGTTGGCCGCTTGCGCACCGCTCTTTGCCTCAGGTCAATAACGCACCGCTTCTGGCTGGTTATAGTGGCGCCATGGATCGCGAACCACTCACCCTCATCATGGTCAGGAGCAACATTATGCGCCCGTTCAAACCCTCTCTTCTCATCGCTGCCAGCATGGCCGCTGCAACGCTGGCCGCCAGCAGCCAGGCCTTTGCCTACGGCGCAGGTGACTTCTTTACCCGCGTGGGCGTGGCACAAGTGACACCCAAAAACGACAACGGCGCCTTGGCCAACGGCGCACTGGCGGTGGACGTTCAGGACAAGACCGACTTCGCCTTTACGCTGGGCTATCGCTTTCACGATAAGGTGGGCGTCGAACTGCTGGCCGCACTGCCCTTCAAGCACGACATTGCCCTGAACGGCGAGAACCTTGCCTCGACCAAGCACCTGCCACCCACCCTGACGCTGCAGTATTACCCGCTGGGCGGCACCCAGGCACGGGTTCAGCCCTACATTGGCGCTGGTATCAACTACACGCGCTTCTCGGACGAACAGCTGGCGATTGGTGAGTTGGATCTGGACGACTCCTGGGGTCTGGCAGGCCAATTGGGTATCGACCTGCTGATCGACGACAACTGGGCGCTCAACGCCGCCGCCTGGTACCTGGACATCGATACGGACGCCACGGTGAACGGCGCCGCAGCGGGCACCGTCGAAATCGACCCCATCGTGGTCATGGCGGGTCTCAGCTACCGCTTCTAAAAGATACGGAGCTACCCATCAAACCGAACAGGCCCGGGGCATTAGCTCCGGGCCTGTTCGGTTGAGAAGCACGACAGCACCGCGCTGACGGCCACCTGTTCAGTTGTCTGTCACCAGTTGGTCGACTCTTTCCATGGCGCGAATCACCAGCACCTGGTCGCTGGCGCGCACTTTTTCCTGCATCAGATAAGCGGCCATGGCGGGCGCTACCTCACATTTGGCGGGCAGGGTCGCCTGAGCTTCTACCAGCGCGGTCAACCGGGACACGAACACATAGCGCACCCACTGGGGCAGCGACATGGTATCCACACAAAAGGGCTCCTGACTGGCAAACGCACTCGCCTCTGGAAGGGGGGTTCGCCATAGGTTGGCGGCTTTCATCGCGGCTTCAAGCTCGAGAAGCGCGGTTTGAAGCTGTTGATGGACGCTCATAAACAGTCTACTCATAAGGAATGGTCGGCGTGATTATCCCAACTCTGTGTGTAACTTGCCACCGAGAGGCATGGCCAACGCGTTTATGCACAGATTCACAGAAAACCTGCAAGAGACTGTGGATAAACTATGGAAAGGTGTCGCAACGGCTACTCCCACGGGGCCTGGGGAATGTTGTTCACTTTTTGACCACTTCGACGATAAGGTATGGTTTTATCAATGGTTACGGCTGACAGTGACCGAGCATCAAGGTAGAGTGCACGCTTGAAATGCGGAAGGATGTCATGCAACCAATTACTACCCTCGACGAGTTCTTTATCCGCAGCGGTGCCGACGTGACGCTCTACCATATGGGGCGTCGTGTGGTGCCCTGCTCGCGGGATACCCTGCGCGGCTTCGAGCAGGCCGAACACGCCTGGCCCGAGCCCTGGCTGGGTCAGGCGCGTCTGGGCATCGTGTTTCGGCTGGGTGCGATGCCTGAACCGGCTATTTGGTTCCTCGCCCTGCCCTTGGACGAGCAGGGCATGCTCTCGCCTGCACAGCGGGATGGCTTCATCAATCGCTTGCTGGAAACTCTGGGGCGTAATGCCCTGGCGTCAGAGCAGACATTGTCAGCTGACGCCAGCGCTGGCGTAGACGACCTGATGAAGGACAACCCGCTGGCCTTCACGCCCGACGTCACCTTTCAGGCCATGCTCAATGCCCGTGCCACACTGCACCTGGGGCTACCTGCCAGCCAGCATCTGGAACCGGTAGAAGCGTATCTGAGTGGCCAGCAGTCGATCGATTGGCAAGCGCTCGGCGTGCAGGGGCTGGCTGACTTTGCGGTGCGCATGGACGACGATGCAGCCAGAGCGCTGGCCGAACGGCTGTCTTACCTGCCCGCCAGCGTTACGCGTGCGCTATGCTACTGCCTCGAGCACCAGCCTTTGCCAGGCTGCCTGCTGGAAGCGCTTCAGGCGCGTGGCGAGCAGGCGGCCAGCGAGGGAGACGTGGAAACCGTGTGCGCCTGCGTAAGGGCTGTCGGCAGCTCACCAGAACCCACGGTAGGCGATTGGTACACGAGCTTGCTTGAGGATAGCGCTGCCTGCGGCCCTGACCTGATGGCTGCCATGGCCGGGCGCGGCTGGCAACTGCTGGAAGACGAGACACGCCTGCCGCTGTTCCTGAACCGACTGGCCGAAGACGAGCGTGCCGATTTCTCAGCCGTCGTGCGTGATATCGCCCTCGTTCCCAGGCTACGCTTGCCTGTCATGTTGACCCTGCGTGACGCACCTGTCGGTTCACCCATGCACGCACGCCTGGCAGGCCTGATGCCGCGCCGCGCATAAATTCGTAACAGGTGACGGTCATCATGCTGTTCTTCCAACTAGATGTCAGGAGTCAACCGTGAAGGAATTACCCTATCAGGCCAAGGCCGTGATTGGCCGCCGTGAAATGGTCACGCTGACCGACCTTGGCCTTCACCTGTGCTGCAAGGCCGATACCGGCGCGCGCACCTCTGCCCTGCATGCCGAAGAGATCGAGACGGAAGAAGACGCCCATGGGCAGCTGTGGGTCAGTTTCGTGACACATAGCGGGGGTCCCGACACCCCTGGGCATCGTTATCGTCTACATTTACATGACAGAAGACGGGTGACCAGCTCGAATGGGCACAGCGAATGGCGCTACGTCATTCGCACACAGATGGAACTGGGCCAGCTCAGCTTCCCCGTCGAACTTACCTTGACCGACCGCAGCAATATGCGCCACCCCATGCTATTGGGCAGGCGCGCCATGCGTCGTCTGTTAGTCGCACCCGGCGCTGCCTTTTTGCACGGCGAGCCTTGAATATACTTAACACGCCTTTCCTGTTTTGGCCCGGAGCCCTGCATGCATATTGCCCTACTTTCGCGTAACCGCAATTTATACTCGACCCGCCGCCTGGTCGAAGCCGCCGAGCAGCGCGGCCATACGGCTCGTGTCGTGGATACGCTGCGCTGTTACATGAGCATCGCCTCTCATCACCCCTCGATTCATTACAAGGGGGCCGAGATCGAGCCCTTCGATGCGGTCATTCCCCGCATTGGCGCCTCGGTGACTTTCTACGGCTGCGCCGTGCTGCGCCAGTTCGAAATGATGGGCACCTACGTGATCAACGACTCGGTCGCTATCACGCGCTCCCGCGACAAGCTGCGCTCGCTGCAGCTACTTTCCCGCAAGGGGCTGGGGCTGCCCATCACGGGGTTTGCCCACTCGCCAGACGACATTCCCGACCTGATCACCATGGTCAAAGGGGCGCCGCTGGTCATCAAGCTGCTGGAAGGCACCCAAGGCATTGGCGTGGTACTGGCCGAGACCAACCAGGCTGCCGAGTCGGTGGTGCAGGCGTTCATGGGCATGAAGGCCAACATCATGGTGCAGGAGTACATCAAGGAAGCCAAAGGCGCCGACATTCGCTGCTTCGTGATTGGCGACAAAGTCGTGGCGTCCATGAAGCGTCAAGCGGCCGAAGGCGAATTTCGCTCCAACCTCCACCGTGGCGGCACGGCCAGCGTGATTCGCATTACCCCTGAAGAGCGCTCCACCGCCATCCGGGCAGCCAAGGCCATGGGCCTGCGCGTTGCCGGTGTCGATCTGCTGCGCTCCAACCATGGGCCGGTGATCATGGAGGTCAACTCTTCTCCTGGGCTGCAGGGAATCGAGAGTGCCACGGGCAAGGACATCGCGGGCATGATCATCGAACATATCGAAAAAAACGCAACGCCTGCCCGAAAAGCGCCCCCCAAGCCTAAAGGCTAACGTCCAAAGGTAAAAATAATCCGCATTAGGGGTGGCAAATCAACGCTGCCACCCCCACAATCTGCGTCACCGAAGGAGGTAGACGCTCATGTTTCTCGACAATCGCCAAGTGGCGATGGACAGCGTGCTGGAAGCGCTGGCCGATAGCATTGATTATTTCCAGGACAATATCGAACGCCTGCGCCCCTCGCTGCGCGACGCGCTGAAGCCTCACTACACGGCTCGACTGAAACAGATGCGCAAGCTGCAGGAGTTGGCCCGTGCCCATCTGAAAATGCTTCCCAGGGATGCCGACGTGGAGCGCGATGACTTTCTGTGGCTGTGGAGCCGCCTGAAAAGCTTCGTGGGCAACGATAGTCAGGTTCTGATCAATGAACTGTTGGAACAAGAGCGTGTCTTGATGCAAGCCCTCTCGACCCTGTTTACCCATCCGCTGCCCGACCCCATCGAACCCGTTGTGGAAGAGTGCATGCAGGGCTGCCGTAAATTGATCCGCGAGCTGTATAGCCTGCAAAAGCGCAAAGCTCGCCGCTAAGCGCTCCTTTCGCGCACCTTCAAGGAGCCGCCGACGGCTCTAGCTGCCGCGCTGGCTCTCCGAGCAGAGGGAGTTCCGGATAGAGCAGGCGCACGCCTTCCAGGTCGATCAGCACATCAGTGGTCACGGGTGGCGGCTCCAGAGGCAATCGATCACGGCTCAGCACGATAGGCTCGGCCGGCCCCAGAAAGTGAGGCTCCCTGCCCCACAGGTACAGATCCCCTAGCGTCGCCATACGCGCCAGCCACTCACGCACCTTGAGCCGCCACTCGCCCGCCGAGGGCTGCTCTTCGGCCACACAACCCGTCACGTCCATGCCCAGCGAGCGGCCGATAAAAATCGCTCGTGGCAAGTGCCAGCTCTGGGTCACCAACAGCGCCTGCTCCAACTGAAACACATGCCGCGCTCGCACCATGGTGTCGTAGGTACTGAAGCCCGCGAAATCCATGGTCAACCTGTCGGCCGGCACGCCTCGTCGATAAAGGTCGCGCCACATGGCTCTGGGCTCGTTGTAGGCCTGGGTGCGGTTATCCCCGGAGAGCAGCAGATGCTGCACGCGCTCATCGGCTATCAGGCGCGCCGAGGTGCGCATACGCGCATGAAAATGAGGGTTACGCAGCCCGCTACGTGTCCAGTGAGAGGTGCCAAAAACGATAGCGACATCCGTTGGACGGCACTCTTGCAGCTGCGTATGGATATAGCGTGAGGTGCTCAGCAGTACCCAGGCGTTGCCTGCCGCCAATAGCAAAGCCGCCAGCAGCACCATGGCTACCAGCGACAGCAGACAACGTTTTACCCAACGAAATAACAGGCTGTGCATCCAGCTCCCCAGCAGGGGTTAGAACATGCCGAGCTCAAGCTTGGCTTCATCGCTCATCATGTCACGACTCCAGGCGGGGCTGAAGACGATTTCGGTATGCACCTTGCTGATCTGCGGCGCTCCCAGAATCTTGTTGCGCGCATCGGCAGCGATGACATCGCCCATGCCGCAGCCAGGCGCGGTCAGCGTCATGCGAATGGTGACGATGCGCTCACCGCTGATCAAGCGCTCGATACGACACCCGTACACCAGCCCCAGATCGACGATGTTGACCGGAATTTCCGGATCGAAACAGGTGCGCAGCTGATCCCAGACGAACTGCTCGATCTCGTCATCGCTGGCGGATTCAGGCAGCGTAGGCCGTGGCAATGCTTCAAGCCCCAAGGCATCGAGATTGCGACCCTCGATCAGATACAGCCGCCCTTCGTATCCAACGCTGACAGAGCTGCCTTTCGCCTGCATGACACTGACGATGCTATCTTCTGCCAGCGTATCCGTCTTGCCGAACGGAATGGCAATGGCTTCTACATCACGCTGTAGCGGCAGTTTCTGGCCTCGTTCGAGGCTGGCCACTTGCTCGATATCCATAGATGTCCTTAGCGTACCATTTGGATCACACGGTTCAGCGCCGCAACGAACGCATCGACCTCTTGCAGGGTATTATACGCTGCAAACGAGGCACGACAGGTAGCCTCGACGCCAAAATGGTGGAGCAGCGGCTGCGCACAGTGATGCCCCGTGCGAATCGCCACGCCCAGCTGGTCGATCAATAGCCCGATATCCTGGGAGTGGGCACCGTCCACCACGAACGACAGCACTCCCGCCTTGTGCGGCGCCGTGCCTAGAATGCGCAGTCCGTCGATGTGGCTGACGGCCTGAGTGGCATGGGTCAACAGCACGGCTTCCCAGTCGCCAATGGCCTCGACCCCCACCTCCTCTATCCACTGCAGCGCACGCCCCAGCGCAATCACTTCCGCAATGGCAGGCGTGCCGGCTTCGAACTTGTGGGGAATGTCCGCGAAGGTTGTGCCCACGTCGAACGAGACGGTCTTGATCATCTCACCGCCCCCCTGCCAGGGCGGCATGGCCTCCAGCAGCGCCGCCTTGCCATACAGCACGCCCACGCCCGTGGGGCCATACACCTTGTGGCCGGAGAAAGCGTAGAAGTCGGCGTCGATGTCCTGAACATCCACTTTTTGGTGCGGCGTCGCCTGGGCACCGTCGACCAGAATCAGTGCGCCCTGCTGATGGGCCAACGCGGCCATTTCCTTGACCGGGTTGATGGTCCCCAGCGCATTGGACACATGATTCACCGCCACCAGCCGGGTACGCTCGTTGAGCAGTGTGCGATAGGCGTCCATGTCCAGCGCACCATGAGCGTCTACCGGGATCACCTTGATGGTGAAACCACGCTCGGCGGCCAACAGCTGCCAAGGCACGATGTTGGAGTGGTGCTCCAGCATCGAGATGAGCACTTCGTCGCCCGCCTGCAGCTGGCTTCGCCCCCAGCTCTGGGCGACCAGATTGATCGCCTCAGTGGTGCCCCGAGTGAAGATGATCTGGCGAGCATCCTCGGCATTGAGAAAGTCCCTGGCGCGATGACGTGTCGCTTCGAACGCGGCCGTCGCCTCATCCGCCAGGGTGTGCAGCCCACGGTGGATGTTGGCGTTGTAGCGAGCGTAGTAGTCGCCAAACACGTCGATGACCGCCTGGGGAGTCTGGCTGGTAGCAGCATTGTCCAGATAGACCAGCGGCTTGCCGTGCACTTCCCGCTGGAGCACGGGGAATTCGCGGCGCAGGGCCTCGATATCGTAGGCGGCAGTGCTGGCCGTGGTCGCTTTCTCAATCACGCTCTGGGGCATGGGGGACTCCTTGATTAATCGTTCAGCGCAGCCGCTGCTTCCACCAGCCCTGCCAGGTTGAAGCGCTCGGGCAGTTTGCCTGCCACCGCCAGCTCGACTCGCTCGGCAATGGCATCCAGCGTGACCTGTTCCAGCACTTCACCGGCAAAGGCCAGTGTCAGCAGGCCGCGCGCCGTGGCTTCGTCGATACCCCGGGTACGCAGCGCATAGACGGCTTCTTCATCCAGCTGGCCCGTGGTGGTGCCGTGGGAGCACTTGACGTCATCGGCGTAGATTTCCAACTCCGGCTTGGCGTTGATTTGCGCGCGGTCGGAAAGCAGCAGGTTCTGGTTGCTCTGGAAGCCTTCGATTTTCTGGCTGTCGCGCTTGACGTATACCCGGCCGTTGAAGACGCCCTGCGCACGGTCATCCAGAATGCCCTTGTAGTTCTCGTTGGAGAACGTCAGCGGCGCGTTGTGGTTGACCTTGGTGTGGTTATCCACGTGCTGGCGACCCTGACCGAAGAACAGCCCGTACAGGTTGCTTTCGGCGCCCTGCCCGTCCAGCTCGCAAATCAGGTCGTTGCGCACCAGCGCACCGCCCAGATTCAGGTTGTAGGAGGTGTAGCGGCTGTCGCGACTCTGCTCCACGTGGATACTGGCAATGTGCAGATCGCCCAGCGGAGCTTCCTGAAGCTTGTAGTGGTTGAGGATCGCACCACGGTCCAGCATCAGCTCACCGACCACGTTGGTGAAGTTGGCAGCATCGGCTTCCCCCACGTAGTGCTCGATCAGCGTGGCCTCACTGCGCCCGGCCGCTTCGACCAGCACCCGCGGGTGGCTCATGACCGGCGCCCCGGCCCGTGAGAGAAACTGCAGCAGAATCGGCTTTTCCACTACCGTGCCGGGCGCAATACGCACCACGGCCCCTTCTTCCACGAACGCGGTGTTGAGCGCCGAGAAGGGGGAGAATTCCACGCCGGTCAAACGACCCAGCGGGCCACCCACCGCTTCATGGTTATCGCTGAGCGCCTTGGAGAGCGGCATGACCTGCACGCTGGAAGGCAGACCTTCCAGGTCAGACAGCGCCGCCGAAAATACGCCATCGACGAAGGTCAGGCGATAGGCTTCCAGTGGCAGCGTCAGCGCAGCCGCCTGCGCCTGAGAGAACTCGGCGTTATCGGCCAGGGCGAAATTTCCCTGAGCAATGGCGCGTACGTCGGTGTATTTCCACTCTTCATCGCGACGAGTAGGAAAGCCCATCGCCTCGAAGCGTGCGGCCCCCGCCTGGCGGCGTGCGGCCATCCAGCTGGGCTCTGCGCCACGCTGTTGGCTGCGCGCCGCCAGCGTATCCAGAAAGGTTTGTGTCTCGCTCATGCCACGGACTCCTCGATGCCTTCGTAACCGTTGGCCTCCAGCTCTTTGGCCAACGCCGCGTCACCGGTCTTGACGATACGACCATCCATCAGGACGTGGACCTTGTCGGGCACGATGTAGTCCAGCAGGCGCTGGTAGTGCGTGACCAGCAGAATGGCACGCTCTTCGGCGCGCAGGCTGTTGACCCCATCGGCCACGACCTTCATGGCGTCGATGTCCAGGCCGGAGTCGATTTCGTCCAGCATGGCCAGCTTGGGCTGCAGCACCAGCATCTGCAGGATTTCGTTACGCTTCTTTTCACCGCCGGAGAAGCCTTCGTTCACCGCGCGCTGCAGGAAGCTGGCATCCATTTTCATGAAGTTCAGCTTCTCTTTGACCAGCTTCATGAACTCTGGGGCGGGCATCTCGCCTTCACCGCGGGCAGCACGCTGCGCGTTCAGCGCCGACTTCAGCAGGTAAATGTTCTTCACCCCCGGAATCTCGACGGGGTACTGGAAACCCAGCAGCAGGCCTGCCTGGGCGCGCTCTTCGATTTCCATTTCCAGCACGTCCTGGCCTTCGAAGGTGATGCTGCCCTGGGTGACTTCGTAGCCATCCTTGCCCGCAATGACCGCTGACAAGGTGGATTTACCCGCGCCGTTGGGGCCCATGATGGCGTGCACTTCACCGGCATTGATGGTGAGCGTCAGGCCTTTCAGAATCTCTTTGCCGTCGACGGTGACGTGTAAATCATTCACTTGCAACATAGTAATCGCCTTTTAAAAAATAGGGGGATGCCTGCGCGGTTAGCCCACCGCACCTTCAAGAGTGACGTTCAACAGTGCTTCCGCTTCTACCGCAAACTCCATCGGCAGCTCCTGGAAGACATCCTTGCAGAAGCCGTTCACGATCATGCTCACCGCATCTTCTTCCGAGATGCCGCGGCTCTGGCAGTAGAAGAGCTGGTCTTCACCGATTTTCGACGTGGTGGCTTCGTGCTCGATGGTCGCCGTGCTGTTGCCGATTTCCTGGTACGGGAAAGTGTGGGCACCGCACTTGTCGCCGATCAGCAGCGAATCGCACTGGGTAAAGTTACGTGCGCCTTTGGCACGCGGGCCGATCTTGACCATACCGCGATAGGACTGATCACTCCTGCCCGCCGAGATACCCTTGGCCACGATGTAGGAGCGTGTGCCTTCACCGATATGGATCATCTTGGTGCCGGTATCCGCCTGCTGGCGCCCGTTGGTCACGGCCACCGAGTAGAACTCACCGATGCTGTCCTTGCCACGCAGTACGCAAGAGGGGTATTTCCAGGTAATGGCCGAGCCGGTTTCCACCTGCGTCCAACTGATACGCGAGCGCTCACCACGGCAGTCGCCGCGCTTGGTCACGAAGTTGTAGATACCGCCTTTGCCCTCTTCATCACCGGGGTACCAGTTCTGAACGGTGGAGTACTTGATGTAGGCATCATCCAGCGCCACCAGCTCGACCACCGCTGCGTGCAGCTGGTTTTCATCGCGCATGGGCGCCGTACAGCCTTCCAGGTAGGAGACCTGGGCACGACTTTCGCAGATCACCAGCGTGCGCTCGAACTGTCCGGTATTGGCCGCGTTGATACGGAAGTAGGTGGACAGCTCCATCGGACAGGTGACGCCTTCCGGCACGAAAACGAACGAGCCGTCGGTGAACACCGCAGAGTTCAGCGCAGCAAAGTAGTTGTCGGCGACCGGCACGACGGTGCCCAGGTACTGCTTGATCAGCTCCGGGTAGTCGCGGATGGCTTCCGAGATGGAGCAGAAGATGACCCCGGCTTCCGCCAGCTCTTTCTTGAACGTGGTGGCTACCGATACCGAATCGAATACCGCATCGACCGCCACACCCGCCAGGGCAGCACGCTCGTGCAGCGGGATACCCAGCTTCTCGTAGGTTTCCAGCAGCTTGGGATCTACCTCATCGAGGCTTTGAGGACGGTCTTCCGGACGCTTTGGCGCGCTGTAGTAGGAGATCGCCTGATAATCGATGGGCGGATAATCGAGGTGTGCCCAGGAGGGCTCTTCCATTTTCAGCCACTGACGATAGGCATCCAGACGCCACTCCAGCATCCATTCCGGCTCGCCCTTCTTCTTGGAAATGAAGGCAATGGTGTTTTCATCCAGGCCAGGTGGCAGTGTGTCGCTTTCGATATCGGTGACAAAGCCATCTTTGTACTCGCGACGAACCAACTGTTCCATTTCTTCGCTTGCCATGGTGATACCCTCCGGGCAGTTGGGTGGCGAGTTGAGCTCGCCGTCAATAAGAGTGAATGTGGTTGCGACTTACGCCGAAGCCGCCGATAGCGTAATGCTTTGAATGGGTAGCTGAACGGGCAGCTTGATGGGCGCGGTGTCGGCGAGGTGCGCCAGGGTGACGCTCTCCAGCAGCGTGCGAATGGCCAGGGAAACGCGCTGCCAGTTGTCGGCCACACCACAGGTAGCCACCAGGTCGCACTCGCCTTCCGCCTGGCTGCACTCGGTCATGGCCACGGGACCTTCGATGGCGCTGATGATATCGGCGGCGGTAATCCGCGAGGCGGGGCGTGCCAGCCGATACCCACCCTGGGCGCCGCGCTGGGACTCCAGCAACCCGGCCTTGACCAGCATTTTAAGCGTCTTGCTCACAGTCGGGTGCGGCAGCTGAACGGCTTCGGCCAGATCGGCGGCGGCATGGGAAGTGTTCGGATGGCGCGCGATTTGCGCCATCACCACCGCCGCATAGTCTGTCAGCCGAGAAAGCTTGAGCATGGTGACTCCCGTATGTAAGGCCCCGTGTGCGAGGAAGAGGCTTACCCATTAATTGGGGACCATTTTAGTCCTGTATAAAAATGATGTGAAGCCCTTCTGCAAAATCCTTCGCAAAAGTCGCTACTTCCTGGCACGTTCGCCGCTGATAACTTCAAAAAAGCCAATCATTCTCATTCATAAAAGCTATGACCGGCGACCCAGAAATGAGCATCGACCCCTGGCAAGTGGCAACATCAGGCTTTCTTGACGAAAATCGACTTCAATTTCATCGGGCCAATGCCATCTATCTTGCAGTCGATGTCGTGATCACCGGAGACCAGGCGGATGTTCTTGACCCGCGTTCCCACTTTGACCACCAGCGAGCTGCCCTTCACCTTGAGATCCTTGATCACGGTCACCGTGTCGCCATCGACCAGCGGGTTACCGTTGGCATCACGAATGCCGGTGCTGGCGGATGCGGTTTCCTCTTCACCACCTTTCGACCACTCATGGCCGCATTCCGGGCACACGAATTGCAGGCCGTCGTCATAGGTGAATTCAGAGGCGCAGGCGGGGCAGTTGGGAAGGTCACTCATGAAAAGGCTCCATCGCTATCGGGTCATCTACTGGACGTAGAAAGCGGTGGAGCCTACACGGCTTGGGCAAAATGCTCCAGCCTGAAGAGATAGGTCAGTCGCGCTGGTAGGTACCGACCAGCCGATTCATGCCCAGCAGGTGCGGCTCGACGGCACGCAGCAGTTCGGGCAGCGTCAGTCCTTCGGGAAGCGTGGTTGCCTGGTCCAGTGCCAGTACCCAGAAATAGTAGAGGTGGCTACCATGGCCTTCCGGCGGCATTGGGCCGCCATAGCCCGGCTTGCCGAAATCCGACATCCCCAAGGTGCCTTGAGTAGTATTCTCTTCCAGCGACGTCATATCGCCCGGCAAGTTGTATAGCACCCAATGCACAAAACCGTAGCTGCCCTCTTTGACCAGCGGGGCATCGGGATCGTGGCAGATCACCGCATAGCCTTGGGTACCTTCAGGTGCACCCTGCCAGGCCAGATCGGGTGAGATGTCTTCGCCTTCGCCGGTATGCTTGGCAGGGATGGCCTGATGCTGACCAAAGGCCGTACTGCTGACCTGCATGGAAGATAGTGCAAATCCCATCGTCATCTCCAAATCGTCGATCGTAGGTTCAATTCATCAATGTAGCCAAACCGTTAGCCTAAATCCAACGCCGCCGCATGGCGCTGCTGCCACTCTTCGACGAGGCGCCGATTGTCGGCATTCATGCGCTCGTCCAGCACCCCCGGCAGCTGCACGGATTCCCCACGGGTCTGGAAGGTGATCAGCGGGTCTTGCGTGGCCAAGTGCAGGGCATACAGCACCAGCATCAGCTCGTAGGCGTCCTGCGTATTGAGCCTGGCCAGCAGAAGTGGCACTGCGGGCGCCCCGATCTCACCCAGCCGCTCAGCGGCAATGTACCAGGGGCGCGGATTATCCGGGCCACCATATTGCGAAACGAAACTGCGGTCTGCCAAGCGACTGACATAGTAAGCCGCTTCTTCTTCGGGGCTGGCCAGCAGCGGCGGCACCCAATCCGTGACCGGTGAGGCGGACGCGCGCGTGGCCGACGGCATAACAGGTGATACTGCAGGCTCCACCGCCGAAGGAGACTCCACTGCGCTACTGGAGGGCGAGGGCTGGCCTGCACACCCCACCAACAGCAGCACGGCTGCGCATGCTGCCGCTTTCCCTACGCGCTTCCCCGCTATCTGCCCTACTCTCTTCCCCACGCTCCTGGCCTGCAGATACATGACTCGCTTCCCTTGTTGAGCTTTCAACAGATTGTCCCTTTATCGTGATACTCGTCTGGCTAGCCATGACGTCAGCACGACGTTTGAGCAGTGCTTTACCAGCCGTCATGCTGCCTTTAGTGTGGCACCTACGGGGCACATCGCCAATCGCCACTGCGCAGGTCTTTGCCATGAAACAGCTATTAATCGTCGCTCACGCCCCTTCCGTCAATACCCAGGCCTTGAGGGAAGCTGCCAGGCGAGGGGCAGAGCATCCCGATCTCGAGCATGTCGTCTGTACGGTGAAAACTCCCTTCGAAGCAGGGCCCGCCGACCTGCTGGCCTGCGACGCCGTTCTGCTCGGCACCACCGAAAACCTCGGCTACATGAGCGGTGCCCTGAAGGATTTTTTCGACCGTAGCTACTACCCAGTATTGGATGAGAAGCAGGGCTTGCCCTGCGCGCTCTACATTCGCGCTGGCCACGACGGCACGGGCACCCAGCGAGCCGTGGAAAGCATCGTGACCGGGCTGCGCTGGCGCTGGGTTCAGCAACCGGTGGTCTTGCGAGGCGAGTGGCAGGAGACATTTGCTGCACAGGTCGAGGAGCTGGCCATGGCGTTGGCGGCCGGGCTGGATGGCGGCATGTTTTGATGCCACGCCCCCCCTGCAAACGGCAAAACGGCACCCGAAGGTGCCGTTTTGCAATCACATGGCTGGCGGGCGCGTCATTTCAAGCGCTCGAACACCGTGGCAACGCCTTGGCCCATACCGATACACATGGTCGCCAGGCCCAGAGTGGTATCGCGCTGCTGCATCACATTGAGCAGCGTGGTACAGATGCGCGAACCGGAGCAGCCCAACGGGTGGCCCAGGGCGATGGCACCGCCGTTCAGGTTGACCTTTTCGTCCATGGCATCGAGGAAGCCCAGGTCCTTGAGCACCGGCAGACCCTGGGCAGCAAACGCCTCGTTGAGCTCAACGGTTTGAATATCCGCTGCCGACAGGCCAGCGGCCTTCAAGGCCTTTTTGGACGCGGGTACCGGGCCGTAGCCCATGATGGAGGCATCACAGCCTGCCACACCGGTCGACAGCACGCGGGCAATCGGCTCCAGCCCCAGCGCCTGGGCACGCTCGTAGCTCATCACTGCCATGGCGGAGGCCCCCACCGACAGCGCCGATGAAGTACCGGCCGTGACGGTGCCACTACGGGGGTCGAACACCGGCTTCAGGTTGGCCATGGACTCCAGGCTGGCATCGGCACGGATCACTTCGTCGTTCTTCACCAGTACCTTGAAGCCGCGCTGGTCGTGGCCTTCGACACCGATGATCTCGTTATCGAAGTAGCCCTTCTCCATGGCTGCCTGGGCGCGCTGATGCGAGCGTACGCCGAACTTGTCCTGGTCTTCGCGGGAGATGCCGTGCATCTTGCCCAGCAGTTCGGCGGTCAGGCCCATCATCATGGCCGCCTTGGCAGCGTACTTGCTGGCTGCCGGGTTCACGTCCACACCGTGGGCCATGGGCACGTGCTCCATGTGCTCCACGCCACCAATCACATAGAAGTCGCCCATGCCCGCCTTGATGTTGGCCGCCGCAATGTGCAGCGCGGTCATCGAGGAGCCACACAGACGGTTCACCGTTTGCGCAGGCACGCTACGAGGAATGCCGGTCATGATCGCCGCGTTACGGGCGATGTTCATGGACTGCTCCAGAGTCTGGTTGACGCAGCCCCAGATCACATCGTCCACTTCCGACGGATCCAGATTGGGATTCCGGCTGAACAGCGCCTGCATCACGGCAGCAGACAGGTTCTCGGCACGTACGTTACGGAAAGCGCCGTTCTTTGCTTTTGCCATGGCGGTACGAACACCGTCCACCACCACGATATCTCTCGGATTCAAACTCATCATATTTCTCCTGTGGGTGGTGACTTAGGCCTGAGCGCTAGCAGTAGAACCGGCATAGAACTGCTCGTTGTTCTTGGCCATGGCGCGCAGTTTCTCGGTAGGTGCGTAGAGCGGTCCCAACTCTTCGGCCAAACGGTCGGCCAGAGCGACGAACTCGGCCACGCCCAACGCATCGATGTAGCGCAGCGCGCCACCGCGGAAGGGCGGGAAGCCAATGCCGTAAATCAGTGCCATATCGGCTTCTGCGGGCGTCTCGACGATGCCGTCTTCCAGGCAACGTACGGTTTCCAGGCACAGCGGCACCATCATGCGCGCCACGATGTCCTCGTCGGAAAACTCTTTCTGCTCTTTCACGACGTCTTTCACGAGGGCATGGGCCTGCTCATCGCTGACCTTCTTCGGCTTGCCTTTCTTGTCCTCTTCGTAGGCGTAGAAGCCCTTGTCGTTCTTCTGGCCCAGGCGCTGGTTGTCATACATCACCTGTATGGCGGTTTTGCCTTCACGCGCCATGCGCTCAGGGAAGCCTTCGGCCATCACCTCGTTGGCGTGCACGGCGGTATCCATACCGACGACATCCAGCAGATACGCCGGGCCCATGGGCCAGCCAAACTTCTCCATGACCTTATCGACACGCTGGAAGTCGGCCCCTTGCTCTACCAGGAAGCTGAAGCCGCCGAAGTAAGGGAACAGCACGCGGTTGACCAGAAAGCCCGGGCAGTCGTTGACCACGATGGGCGTCTTGCCCATGGCGCGGGCGTAAGCCACGGTGGCGGCCACGGCGGCGTCGGAGGTTTTCTCGCCACGAATGACTTCCACCAGCGGCATACGGTGCACGGGGTTGAAGAAGTGCATACCGCAGAAGTTTTCCGGGCGCTTCAGATTCTTCGCCAGACGGTTGATCGAAATGGTGGACGTGTTGGAGGTAAGAATCGTGTTCTCACCCACCATGCCCTCTACTTCGGTCAGCACCGCATCCTTGACGTTGGGGTTTTCCACCACCGCTTCGACCACCAGATCGACATTGCCGAAATCGCCGTAAGAGAGCGTCGGGCGGATGTTGGAGAGTTTCTCGGCCATTTGCTCAGTAGTGAGCTTCTTGCGCTCTACCTGCTTGGAAAACAGTTTGCGAGCCTCTTTCAGGCCAAGCTCGATGGCATCGTCCTTGATGTCTTTCATCAGGATCGGAGTGCCTTTGCTGGCACTCTGGTAGGCGATACCGCCACCCATGATGCCAGCACCCAGCACGGCAGTCTGCTTGACCGGCTGCGCCTGCTTCTCGTATTTGCTGCCTTTCTTCTTGACCACCTGATCGTTGAGGAACAGCCCCACCAGGTTGAAGGCAACGCTACTCAGCGCCAGCTTGGCGAAGGACTTGGCTTCGATGGCCTGGGCACGCGCACGGGTTTCTCCGGCCCCTTTCTGGATGACCTTGATGGCTTCCACGGGTGCCGGGTAGTGCGGGCCTGCTTTACCGGCCACATAGCCTTTGGCGGTTTCGAAGGCCATCATCTGCTCGATGGCGTTGAGCTTCAGCGGAGAGGTTTTCTCCTCGCGGCGGGCCTGGTAATCCAGCTCACCGGCATTGGCACGGTCGAGGATGTCCAGCGCTGCCTCTTCCAGCAGCTCGTGGGCAACGGCAGCATCAACGGCGCCTACTTTCAAGGCGGCATCGGCACGGTTTTCGGTGCCACCGGCAATCCACTCCACGGCGTTATCTGCCCCGATCAGACGTGGCAGGCGCACGCAGCCACCCCAGCCTGGCAGAATGCCCAGTTTGGTTTCCGGCAGGCCAATCTTGGCTTTCTCGCTCATCACGCGATAGTCGGTGGTCAACAGCACTTCACAGCCGCCGCCCAGCGCCAGTCCATTGATCGCCGTCACGGTGGGATACGGCAGGTCTTCGATGGCGTTGAAGATATCGTGAACCTTGAGGTTCATCTCCACCAGATACTCTTCGCCCTTGTCGAACAGGCTGTGGAATTCGGTAATGTCGGCACCGACGATAAACACGTCCTTGGCACTGCGGATCATCAGACCTTGCACACCACTTGCGGCCTGCAGCGCCTTGACCGCGTCTCCCAGCTCCGCCACCACGGCACTGGAAAGCTTGTTGACGGACTCATCTTTCAGGTCGAAAGTGAGCACCGCGACATCATTGCCACCCTGGGTGTCACGACGCTCCACCGTGATGGCATTGCCTTGATAGATCATTCGCGCTCTCTCCACATAGTGTCGGGCAGGTTAGCTTCGGCGAACCCGCCGCGCATTCATACGGTCGTTTGATTGCCTTAGCTTGGTGGAGTTGCTCGAGTACGTCAACCCCTGACTTTTGGCTAATCCAGCCCTCAGCATAGTCCTTGTGGGGACCTTTCATGAATCTCGGCAGCCATCAGCGGCTGCCATCATTTTTGCGTTTTTGTTCTGCAGACTGCGACGTATGCGAAAATTAGTGCGTATGCTAAGGAATCATCACACTTCACGATTGAATCGAGCGATCAGACGATGGGCACTTTATTGAATCCCGCTCGGACACGGGCCGTACAGGCCTGGGTCGAGCGTCTTGTAGAGCGCCTGAAACCATGGAGCTGGCTGTGGCCGCCCATGGCATTTGCAGCAGGCCTGGGCAGTTTTTTTCTGGTGGATCGTCAGCAGTGGCTGGGAGTGGCCCTGGCGGTGGGGCTGCTGGTGGCTTGGCTTCTGCTGCTGTCGGAAAGCCTGATCGGGCGGCTGCTGGCCAGGCGCGGCCACCCTACCCTGCCCAAGGGCATTGCCTCTTTCATTGCCCAGATGATTCACCAGGAGACGCTATTTTTCACCCTGCCGTTCATCCTGATCACCACGGTGTGGAATAGCGGGCAGACGCTGTTTGCCCTACTGGTCATGGCCATGGCCGTGCTATCGATCATCGACCCACTGTATTACAAGCTGGCCGGACGATGGCGCAGCCTGTACTTCATGTTTCATGCGCAATGCGTCTTTCTGGTTCTGCTGGTGATCTTGCCGATCATGCTGCATCTGACCACCCGGCAAAGCCTGCTGCTGGCGCTGGTGCTCACCGTCCTGGTGGCCCTGCCCAGCTTCTGGCATCTGCTGAAGCAACGCAGCCTGGCGCGCTGGTGTGGTTTTCTTGCCTTGACCATGGTGCTGGCCTACGGCGCCTGGCTTGGCCGCGTCTGGGTGCCCCCCGCCAGTCTGTGGATGACGGGCAGCGCGCTATCGCCTGCTTTCGATACCCAGCAGCGCGTGCCCCAGGGTACCACTCCGCTGACTCCCGAGGCCCTGCGCACCCATGGGCTCTATGTATATACCGCCATTCGCGCACCACGCGGCTTGAGCGAAACCATTTATCATGTCTGGCATCATAATGGTACGCCCATGGACCGTATTGCCCTGACTATCAACGGCGGCCGTGAACAGGGGTATCGCGCCTGGAGCCATAAACGCAACTTCCCTGAAAACCCCGCAGGGGATTGGCGAGTCGACATCATGACCGAAGGAGGACAACGATTGGGGCTGATCCGCTTCACGGTCTCGGATGACGAGCAGCAGGCCTCCATGGCCGACAGCACCATTCAGCGCAGCGGATTGAGCGCGCTCAATTTACGGCGATTCGTGGCAGGCAGCCGTTCTGACCAGCAGGCCCCAGACGCCGCCGATTAGCATAACGCCTTGCATTCAGCGGCGCAGCTTATGACAATTCGCCCACTCACATTTTCTGGTAGCTAGCGACTATGGCTTCAACTATTGGTTTTCGTATTGCCCGATTGCCCCATTTATGGCGCTCCATCATCGACCGCAGGCTAGCACCGCTGGGGCTGACCCAAACGCGCTGGGTCACGCTTTATCACTTGTGGAAGCTCGGCGAAGGCAACCCGCAGTGCTATCTGGCGCGGGCCATTGGCGTCGAGGCACCTTCGCTGGTGCGCACGCTGGGGCAGCTGGAAGAGCAGGGGCTGGTGGAGCGGCGCGCCTGTGACACTGACCGTCGCAGCAAGCGCATTTATCTCACCCCGGCGGCGATGCCGCTGCTGGAACAGATCGACAGCGTAGTGCTCGCCGCCCGCAAGGAGATCTTCGCCGGGTTGAGCGACAGCGACCTGATCCAGTTGGACCAGTGGCTGGCGCAAATTGAATCCAATGGTCTGGCCATGCAGGCCAGAGACCAGGACAAGCCGACGGTATGATCCACCGCCAACCATGAACAGCTATCTCGTCAGGAGGGTCGACCGCCTGACGACAGCGCCTTGCCGGGAGGGCGGTCTGACAGGCCGCCCAGCGCCTCTTTCAAGGTCATGATATCGCCCAGGTAGCTGGTAAAGCGTTCGGCGGTTTGTGATTCCCACCACCATAGCGTCAAGGCGTACGAGTTGCACTCCAGCACCAGCGCATCCTGGGGCAAACGCTCCAGCAAGGTGCGCAGCGTGGCGTCGGCGCTCTCCGGTAGCGGTCGCAGCGGCGCAATACGCCACCGCCAGCCAGCATGAAAGGCTTCCAGTGCCGCGCTGGCATGGCTATCGCGCACCAGAACGAAATCCGGCCCCGGCGTCTCCTGGCCAAACCGCCACCGATAGGCTGGCATGGTGCCTTTGAAATGATGCAGCGGCGGCACGGCCATCTTGATGGTCACCCCCTGCTGCCGCGCACTGTCGCGTAGCGCCATCTGGCGCTTCTGGCGGGGGCTGGGCTTGAGCCACATCACCGGCGCCATCACGAACAGCAGAATCAGAACAATCACCAACCATTCCATTTAGCCACCTCTTGCATTGCCGTGCAGGGCAACGATTGCAAAAAACCATGATCCAGGTCGTTGTGCAGCGCCACTACCCGGCCTAAAGTAAGGTTATCTAACGAAGCTTCTCTTTGTTAAATACCACCAAGGAGATACGCCATGAGCTATCACCACATTCTGGTCGCCGTCGACCTCACCAAGGACTCGCACAAGATCCTTGAACGCGCCGTGGCGATTGCCGAACGCAATAACGGCGCCAAGCTCTCGATCATGCACACGCTGGAGCCGCTGGGCTTCGCCTACGGTGGCGATATACCCATGGACCTGACCAGCATTCAGGACCAGCTGGACGATCACGCGAAAAAACGCTTGGCAGACATTGCCGCTCCGCACGTCGAGCCCGCCGACCAGCACGTGGTGGTGGGCATGCCCGATACCGAGATCCATCGCTTTGCCGATGAGCACAATGTGGATCTCATCGTGGTGGGTTCCCACGGCCGCCACGGCTTTGCCCTGCTGCTGGGCTCTACCTCTACCGGCGTGCTGCATGGCGCCCAGTGCGACGTACTGGCCGTGCGCGTCGGCAAGAAAGGCGAAAAAAGCGACGAGTGATCGGCCATGACCGACCCTAACGCCAAAGGCCCCTTACGGGGCCTTTTTTATAGTGCCTTGCAGGCTATTCGCCGTTCGCCATCGCCTCCAGCTCCATCCAGCGCTCCATTGCCGTTTCCAGCGACTGCTGCACTTTTTCCAGGGCTTGCAGCCTGGCAGTCACGGCGGTGGCTTCCTGCTGGTAAAACCCCGGATCACCCACTTCCTGCTCAAGCGTCTCGACTTCCTGCTCCAGTCGCTCTATTTCGGCAGGCAGCGCATCCAGCTCTCGCTGCAGCTTGTAGGAGAGCTTCACGGACTTCCTGGCTGGCTCGTTGACGGGTTTTTCGACCACTTCTGGTGCAGGTACCGATGTCGGCTCCGTCTGCTGGCGGGCAGCACCCTCCCAGGGGGCTGGGGGCAGCTTGCCACCTTGTCGAATCCAGTCGGTGTAGCCACCCACGTACTCGCGCACGCGCCCTTCCCCTTCGAAGGCCAGCATGCTGGTCACCACGTTGTCCATGAAGGTACGGTCGTGGGAAACAAGCAGCAGCGTGCCATCGAAGTCGAGCAGCAGCTCTTCGAGCAGCTCAAGGGTTTCCATGTCCAGGTCGTTGGTGGGCTCATCGAGCACCAGCACGTTGGCAGGCTGCGTAAACAGCTTGGCCAGCAGCAGGCGGTTGGACTCGCCCCCCGACAGCGCCTTGACCGGCTGACGCACACGATCCGGCGTGAACAGGAAATCCTGCAAGTAGCTCATCACATGGCGGTCCTTGCCGCCGACAGTGACCCGATCACTGCCCTGCGCCACGTTGTCGTAAACGGTTTTCTCCAGCTCCAGCCCCGCCCGAAGCTGGTCAAAGTAGGCCACCTTCAGGTTGGTGCCCAGCTGCACGCTGCCTTCGCTTGGAGCAAGCTCTCCCAGCAGGATTTTCAACAGCGTGGTCTTGCCCGCGCCATTGCGACCCAGGAAACCGATACGGTCGCCGCGCATGACTTCCAGATTGACGTTGCGCAAGATGGTGTCGTCGCCAAAATACTGGCTAACGCCCTTGAGCTCGACCACCCGCTTGCCCGTGCGCTCGCCGCTGTCCACGGTCAGGTTGGCCGTGCCCTGGCGCTCACGGCGCTGGCTGCGCTCATTGCGCATCGCTTCCAGAGCCCGCACGCGCCCTTCGTTACGGGTTCGGCGCGCCTTGATTCCTTGACGGATCCAGGTCTCCTCCTGGGCCAGCTTCTTGTCGAACAACGCATTTTCACGCGATTCGATTTCCAGCTCGTGCTGCTTGCGCTCTTGATACTCCGCGTACACGCCGGGGTAGCGGCCCAGCTTGCCACGGTCCAGTTCCAGAATATGGGTGGCCAACTTCGACAGAAAGGCACGGTCGTGGGTGATCAGCAGCACGGCGCCATTGAACGCCAGCAGTTGCTCTTCCAGCCACGCAATCGTATCCAGATCCAGGTGGTTGGTGGGCTCATCCAGCAGCAGCAAGTCCGGCTCCGACACCAGCGCCCTGGCCAGCGCCACGCGACGACGCCAGCCACCGGAAAGCGCGCTCATCTCTGCTTCGGGCGGCAGGCCCAGGCGCGTCAGCACCACGTCGATACGCTGGTGGAACGACCAGCCATCAATCGCTTCCAGCCGCGTTTGCAGCGTGGCCATGCGGTTCATGTCCGGGTCGGGGTCGTTGATCAGATGCTGGTATTCCGACAGCAGCTCGCCCGCTTCGGGCAGCCCCTGGGCTACCATGTCAAAAATCGTCATGCCCGATGATTCGGGCAGCTCCTGGGCCAGCACGCCGATTTTCAGCCCCGGCGCGCGCCAGATGGTGCCGTCGTCCGCCTGGATGTCGCCTGCCACGAGTTTCAACAGGGTGGATTTACCGGTGCCGTTGCGCCCGACCAGCGCCAACCGCTCGCCCTTTTCAACCGTGAGGTCGGCGCGATTCAATAGTACCTGGGTGCCGTAAGCGAGTTGCAGCTGTTCGAGTCGTAACAGGGTCACGCAGTGTCCTCCTTCGTCGTGAGGCGCACAGTGTAACGCATGGATCCCTGTAACGGTGCACTCATATAGAGCCCGACGGTACAACGTGCTAACGTCCAGCGTGAAAGGGGCAACGCCTACGGCTGTCTTGTGGCACTTACAGGGTGGAAAAGCGTGACCGTTACCGTCTCCATGCACTTTGTCAACGAGCTGTTTCGTGGCCTGGCTCCCACCGGGCAAGCGGCCACGCGTTATTTGATGCTGTCTGGCATTTCCCCGTTCTTGCTCGAGGCTCCCAATGGCCGTGTAACGGTGGAACAGTTTGCCCAGCTTTATCGGCTTCTGGCGGTGGAGTTCGACGATGAGACGCCCGGTTTTTTCTCTCGACCACTGCGCTGCGGCACTCTCAAACTGCTGTGCCTCAGCATGCTGGATGCCCCCACGCTGCGTATCGCACTACATCGCTACACCCAGTTTTTTCGTATTGTGCTGGATGACTTTGGCTATTGTTTTTCCGTGGAGGGCGACCTGGCTCGTATGGCCCTCGAGGAGCACAAACCGCTTCAGGGTAGCCACATTCTGGTGCATGAGCTGATGTTGAAGCTCTTTCACGGCATTGCTTCCTGGCTGATCGCGCGAAAAATCCCGCCCATATTGATGGAGTGCAGCTATCCACAGCCCGCCCATCGAGCTGACTATCTCTATTTTTATCCAGGCAAGGTGACCTTCAACCAGCCGAAAACGGCGGTCTATTTCGATACGGCTTTTCTGGAACATCCCGTCCGACAACGCAAGCAGCACCTGGGGGCTTTTTTGCAGCGTGCGCCAGCAGACTGGTTTTATGTCTCTTTCGAAGACCGTATCGCCACCCATCGCGTACGGGAGTACTTGCACCGCCACCAGCTCTCTTCCAGCACCATTCACGACGTGGCCAATGCGCTGCACGTGTCCGTCCGTACTCTTTCACGCCACTTGCAGGCAGAGGGCACCCACTTTCAGGCGGTAAAGGACGAGTATCGGCGGGACGTGGCCATTCAGGTATTGACCCGCAGCAGGGAACCGCTCTCCGCGCTGGCCGAAACCCTCGGCTTCGAGGATCAGGCCTGCTTCAGCCGAGCCTTCAAGCAATGGACCGGCAATTCGCCTGCTGCCTACCGCAAAGCGCAGACAGCAGGCACCGCGCTCTGAGCCGCTAGATCTCCGTGCGGATACGTTTTTTATCCAGCTTGCCTACGCTGGTCTTGGGTATTTCATCGACGAAACGTATCAATGAAGGCACTCCCCAACGGTTGAGCTTGCCCTGCGCCACGAACTGCTCCATGAACCCCTGAATCGCCTCGACGGTAGGCGGCCGATTGAGGTCGCTGGGTACGACGAGCGCTGCGGGGCGCTCCCCCCACTTGTCATCCGCCACGCCGATGACCGCCACCTCAGCGACGCCGGGGCATTGACTGATATAGCTTTCCAGCTCCAGGGAGGACAGCCACTCGCCGCCGGTCTTGATGACGTCCTTGATGCGATCACTAATGGCCAAAAAGCCATGCGCATCCAGCGACCCCACATCCCCGGTGTGTAACCACCCCTCTCGCCATAGCTCTTCGCTACGCGTCTCTTCCTTGTAGTAAGCCTGGGTGAGCCAGGGCGCTTGTACGCGTACTTCCCCCACACTCTGGCCATCATGAGGAAGCGGTTGACCGTCCACATCGACCACCTGCAGCCGCACGAACGGCACCGGAAGACCGGCCTTGCAGCGCCAGGGGAGCTGGCTTTCGAAGTCAGCCTCCGCGACCTCCTTCGGCAAGATATCGGCGGTGAGCAGAGGACACGTTTCCGACATGCCGTAAGCGCTGCGGGTGTCGATCCCCAGCGCCCAGGCACGGCTTGCCAACGCCTGGGTCAAGGCGCTGCCTCCGACCAGCACTTTCCAGCCGGTCAAATCGACTTTTTTCGTCGCGATGGCCTCCGCGCTCACCACCATGTTGAGCAGTGTCGGTACGCAGTGAGAAAAATCGACCTTTTCACTGACCAGCAGCTTCACCAGCAGCTCCGGCTCGTATTTGCCCGGGTACACTTGCGTCGCGCCCAGCAGCGTGGCGGTGTAAGGGACGCCCCAGGCATGCACGTGAAACATCGGCGTAATGGGCATATACACCTTGTCTCGGTTCAACAGCTCGAAGCCAGGCGCCTGGAACGTGCTGGCCTCGCCCAGCGTGTGCAACACCAGCTGACGGTGAGTAAAGAACACCCCTTTCGGGTTGCCGGTCGTGCCGGTCGTGTAGAACAGCGTGGCCACGCCATTTTCATCGAACGTGGGGAAATCATAATGGCTGGGCTGGTCAGCCAGCAGGGCTTCGAACTCCCCCACCAATCGCAGCGACGTCGAGACGTCACGGCGCTCTTCCTGACAAAGCACGTAGCCACGAATATCGGGCAGTTGCTGCGCCAGCGGCTCCAGCAGAGGCACGAAGTCCTCATGCACCAGCACGAAGACGTCTTCCGCATGCTGCATGGTGTAGAGAATCTGTTCGGGTGCCAGGCGGACGTTCACCGTGTGCAGCACCGCGCCTATCATGGGAATGGCGAAAAAGCATTCCAGATAGCGGTGGCTGTCCCAATCCATCACCGCCACCACATCTCCTGCCTGCACTCCCTGCGCCGTCAACAGATGAGCCAGTTGATGGACACGCTCTTGAAAACGGCGGTAGTCGTGACGGCCTTGATCGCGGTACACGATCTGATTATTGCCCGCCATGCGAACGCCAGACTCCAGCAGATCCTTGATCAGCATGGGAGGGTTGGTGGCGGAGGACGTCGAAGGAAGCAGTTTTGGCGTTATCGTCGGCATAAAACGTACCTTTGATTGTTGTTGGATGTCTGGGGCAACTTAACGCTCGATTAGTAGCGCGATACCTTGCCCGCCACCAATGCACAGCGTAATCAGTCCAAAGCGCCCCTGAATGCGCTCCAGCTCATGCAGCGCTTTAAGGATCAAAATGGCGCCGGTGGCCCCCACCGGATGCCCAAGAGCGACCGCACCGCCATTGGGGTTGAGCTTTTCCAGCGGAAAATCGAGCGTGCTGGCCACCGCCATGGCCTGAGCCGCAAAGGCTTCATTGGATTCGATCACATCGATATCGTGGATGGTCAATCCAGCCTGCTGCAAGCAACGCTTGACGGCGGGAATGGGCCCCAACCCCATCAGTGATGGTTCCACGCCCGCCGTGGTGGCCACCCGCAACCGCGCACGCACGGTGAGCCCTCGTTTCCGGGCCTCTTCAGCATGGGCCAGTACGAGGGTGGCGGCGCCATCGTTGATCCCTGAGGCATTGCCTGCGGTCACGACCCCTTCACGCTTGAAAGCCGGTTTCAGCCGGGCCAGGTCACTGAGCACCACGTCTTCCCGGACATGCTCATCACGGGCAAAGGTCAGCGTCTGCTTGCCCCGGGTCACCTCTACCGGCACGATCTGCTCATCGAAGCGGCCTTCCGATAGTGCCCGCGCTGCTTTTTGATGGCTCTCGAGGGCGAATTGATCCAACTGCTCGCGGCTGAAACCGTACTGCTGCGCGATATTTTCAGCGGTGATTCCCATGTGACCACTGCCGAACGGGTCACTCAACACGCCAAGCGTCAAATCCTCGATGCGGGTGTCCCCCATGCGAATACCGTGGCGCGCCTGCGGGGCCAACACGTAGGCTCCGCGAGACATGCTTTCGGCACCGCCCGCCAAAGCGAGGCGACTGTCGCCCAGGACAATCTGCTGAGCCGCAGACACCACCGCCTGGACGCCAGAGCCGCACAGGCGATTAACGTTGAAGGCACCGGCCTCTTTGGGAACGCCTGCACTGAGTGCGATGTGGCGGGCCAGATAGGCATCCTGCGGGCCAGTAGTGATGATATGGCCGTAAACCGAATGATCGATGTCGGCGCCCTCCACCCCGGCCCGGCGCAGGGCTTCCACGGCGGTGATGGCGCCCAACTCATGGGGGGCGAAGGCGGATAGCGAACCGCCAAACCCTCCGATGGCGGTGCGCGCGCCCCCTACAATCACCACGCTATCCAACTGCATATAGACTCCTTGTCGACCGTTTTTTGGACCTCTTGCTCAAGAGGCTTTGCCCAGCAGCGAGCGCGCAATCACTTCTTTCATGATCTCGGAGCTGCCGGCATAAATGGTTTGTACCCGAGCATCGAGATAAAAGCGCGAAATGGGGTACTCATGAGTGTAGCCATAGCCACCAAACAACTGCAGACAGCGATCCACCGCATGACACTGCAGTTCGCTCAGCTGTAATTTAAGAATCGCCGCCTCGGTGCTGCTCATGCTGCCTTGCCGATACCGCTCCATGCACTGTTCGAAGTAAGCCCGGGCCATGTCAAGCTGGGCTTTGAGCTGCGCCAGCGTAAAGCGGGTGTTTTGAAAATCGGCAAGCCGCTGACCGAAAGCTTCACGCTGGGTGACGTATTCGAGGGTTAACGCTAGCGCCCCTTCTATTGCCCCCAGGGCCTGGGCACCCACCCCCAAACGCTCACGAGGCAGCTCTTGCATGAGGTAACGAAACCCTTCGCCCTCGTTGCCCAATAGCGCGTCTGCGGGCAACTTCAACTGACCAAAGGCCAGCTCCGCAGTGTCGCTGGCATGCTGGCCTATTTTCTTGATCGGTTTACCCCGGGAAAAGCCGGGCAGCGACGTTTCCACTAAAAATAGCGAGACCCCTTTGGCGCCGGCACTGGGATCGGTTTTCGCGCACACGATCACCAGATCGGCCACCTGACCATTGGTGATGAACAGCTTGCCGCCGTTGAGCAACCAGCCATCCTCTACCCGCGTGGCGCGGGTTTTCATCGCGGCCAAATCACTCCCGGCGTGGGGTTCGCTCATGGCAATGGCCCCCAGGCACTCCCCCAAGGCCATGCGCGGCAGCCACTTTTCCTTCTGCCCAGGTGTCCCCAGCCTCTGGACATACGGCATGACGATATTGGCGTGGATGTTGTAGGCACTGGCGAGGCCACCAAAGCCCTGACGAGACATCTCTTCAAGCACCCTTTGCGTGATGGCGATATCGGCCTCTGAGCCACCGTACGCTTCTGCCAGGTCAATACCCAACAGCCCTGCCGCCCCCAGCGCCAGCCACAGGGAGCGTGGTATTTCCCCCGCCTCCTCCCACTGCTGGTAAAAAGGCGCTACTTCCTGCGCTAAACAGCGGGTAATCATGGGCTGAAAGAGCCCCAGCTCCTGGTCGTCCATCATGACTCTCCCAGCGCCTGGCGCAGATGGCGCTTGAGAATTTTACCTGCCGTGCTCTTGGGCAGTGCGTCGGTAAACATCACCCGCTTGGGTACCTTGTAAGGGGCGATCAGGTCCTTGGCGTGTCGAATCAGCTCCGCTTCACTGGCGCTTTGCCCCTCCTTGAGCACCACCACCGCGGTAATCGCCTCGATCCATTTGTCATCGGGCAGCCCCACAACCGCCACCTCTGAAACCGCCGTGTGCTTGAACAGCACCTCTTCCACTTCTCGACTGGCGACCAGCACACCGCCGGTATTGATCACGTCCTTGATACGGTCGACGATGTACAAATAGCCCGCTTCATCGACATACCCCACGTCTCCAGAGTGGAACCAGCCTCCCTGAAATGCCTCTGCGGTCATCTCGGGTTTGTCCCAGTAGCCCAGCATGAGCTGCGGAGAACGATGGACGATTTCCCCATGCTCTCCCGGCGGAACATCGTTGCCCTCCAGATCGACGATGCGCGTTTCGACCGTGAGAATCGGTCGTCCAGCAGAGGCCGGCCGTTCGGCATGCTCTTCTGGTCGCAAAACAGTCGCCAAGGGCGCTATTTCGCTCTGTCCGTAGCAGTTGTACAGGCCGACACCATGAAAGCGCTGCTGCATCTCTTCGAGTACCGGCACCGGCATGATGGAGGCCCCGTAATAGGCTTTTCTGAGGCTCGAGAGATCGTACTGATCGAAGTGAGGGTGCCGTAACAGACTGATCCACACGGTAGGAGGGGCAAAAAAAGAGCTGATCTGGTGCTGTGAAATGGCAGCCAGGCAGCTTTCCGGCAGGGGGGCCTCCAGCAGAATGACGGGCGCTCCCAGCAGTAGCGCAGGCATCAGAAACACGTGCATTTGCGCCGAGTGGTACAAGGGCAGCGCTGCCAGCACGGCGTCATCTGCCTGGATATCCAACGCCACCATGCACGCCATGTACTCGGCCATGAGCGCTTGATGGCTCATGATGGCAGCCTTGGGCGCTGCCGTGGTACCAGAGGTATATAACAACTGGGCGATGCTGGCCCCCTCCAGCGCGACGTCTGGCTCATGGGCAGCATGAGCCAGAGAAGCATGAACCCCGTGGGTACACGCCAGTACGTCGAAGGCGTCTTCTTGAAGCGATGCCCCCTCCGCCTGCAGGGTACCGTTGACGACCAGCGACAGTCCCGCGACGGCAGCGCGAACCTTGTCACCTAGCACCGCGTCGCTCAGTACCCCTTTTGCGCCCGACTGCTCCAGAATGTAGCGAAGCTCGTCACTGCTCAGCGCAAAATTGACAGGGACGTGAATCAGGCCCGCCTTGCTACAGGCCAGCCACGCGATCACATAGGCATCCGAGTTTTTACCGTATACCGCCAGGCGGTCGCCCGGCGCCAGCCCTGCTTCCAGCAGCGCATTTGCCGCCTGGTTGGCCGCGTTATTGAGCGCTTGATAACTCCACGTACGCTCGCCGAACGTCAAAGCCCGCTTCTGGGCATGCTTGCGCGCGCTGCGGTCAAGCGCAGCGCCAATCGTATTGCGATGAATGTTATCTACAGACGTCATGGCTGTTTAACCCTTTACGAGTGGGCAGACGCTTTCAGACAGTGGCCGGAACGCTTCCTCGGCAGGAATGGTGCGGACCACCCGGAACAAGTCGTCTTCATCTGCTGACTCTGCCGGGGTTTTGACTTCCACCAGGTACATGTCGTGGACCATACGGCCGTCTTCGCGGATATAGCCGTTCTGGGCAAAGATATCGTTGATAGGCGTGTCGGCCATCTGCTGACGCACCGTCTGGGTATCGTCTGTCCCGGTGGCAGCGATGGCGTCCAGGTAGTGGCGAGTGCTGGAGTAGAGGCCAGCGTGCACCATGGTAGGCATGCTGCCCGTACGCTCCCGGAAGCGTTCTGCCCAAGCGCGGGTTTCCTCGTTCAAGTCGTAATACCAGGCTTTGGTGAACTGCAGCCCTTGGGCATTTTCCAGCCCGATACTGCGCACATCGGTACTGAACAGCACCATTCCCGCCAGGATTTGCCCGGCCTGGGTAATACCAAACTCCCCCGCCGTCTGAACCGCGTTGATGGTGTCCCCGCCCGCGTTATTCAGCGCAATGACGTCAGCACCAGAGGCCTGCGCCTGTAACATGAACGATGAAAAGTCGTTATTGGGGAATGGATGACGCGCACGCCCTACGATGGTGCCACCGTTTTCAGTGACCACGCGCTCGACGTCTGCTTCCAACGCATGACCAAAAGAGTAATCGGCACTCAACAAGTACCAGTTTTTGTAGCCTTCTTCGGTAATGGCTTTGGCGGTGCCGTTCGACATCGCCCAGGTGTCATACACCCAGTGAATATGATTCGCAGAGCAGTGTTCGTTGGTCACGCCGGAGGAGACGGCACCATTCACCAGCCCCAGCTTGTCGGCCTCCTGCAGCAGACTGACAGCCGCCAACGTGACCGATGATGCCACCAGGCCCGTGACCATATCGACGTTGCGCTCATCGATCCATTCACGCACCACGCTGGAGCCCACGTCAGGGCTGTTACGATCATCGGCACTGAACACCACGATATCCGCCCCGTTGACACTGCCGCCAATATCCTCGATCGCCATCTGAATGGCATCGAGCCCCAGAGAACCGATAGGATCGCGGTAAACGCCTGACATATCGGCCAGATAGCCAATGCGGATTTCGTTATCAGAAATCCCTTCATGGGCGGCAACGAACGGAACGAAGCCTGCAGCAACCACCGCAGAAGCTAACGCAGACAGGGTGAAACGACGTGATAACGGCATGAGGGTACCTCTCTATTGTTGTTATTGAGGTGAAAATCACAACGCTGGCGTTGCGCCTTCACTCATTGAATCACGGGCATGGCGGTGACTCATTTTCATGGTAAGAGCAAACAGGCCTGCACTGTTTACCTATTGAGCCAGTTTTTTTGCAATTCATGCCATTTGCAGTGTGATTACTTGCCACGTTCATGGCGGCTTGCGTTGGCGAGCCAAGCGGCTCCAGCGTTACAATGGGGCCACTGGCCCACAGAAGAGATGAGCACATTGGCGACTCAGCAAGCACACGACGCGTTACCTGAAGCGCTACAGTTTCGCCCCAGCACACCGCTGGTCGATATTGGCGCCAACCTGACCCATGAGAGCTTTCAGCGCGATTTGAGCGACGTGATTGCCAGGGCCCGAGCCGCCAACGTGACCACAATGATCGTCACGGGAACGGATGTCGCCCACGCCAGGCAGGCCGTCGAGATGGCTCGGCAGTTTGCGGGGCTGTATGCCACTGCGGGGGTGCATCCCCATGATGCCAGTGGCTGGAGCGAAGACGTGGCCCAGGCGCTGGGCAATCTCTATACACTGCCCGAGGTGGTCGCGGTCGGTGAGTGCGGGCTCGACTTCAACCGCAACTTTTCCACACCGCAGGAGCAGGAGCGCGCCTTTGAAGCGCAGTTGGCCCTGGCGGCGGCATCCGGGCTACCGCTGTTTCTTCATGAGCGTGATGCAGGACAGCGCATGCGTGAGATCCTGCACCACTGGCGCGACGATATCAGCCACGCGGTGATCCACTGCTTTACCGCAGACCGTGAAACGCTGCGGGGCTATCTGGAGCTGGACCTGCACATCGGCTTGACGGGCTGGATTTGTGACGAGCGGCGCGGGCATCACCTGCGTGACCTGGTGCGCGAGATCCCGCTGGATCGATTGATGGTCGAAACCGACTGCCCTTACTTGCTGCCCCGTAATTTGCCCGCCAAGCTGAAAGGCAGACGCCATGAGCCTGCCCTGCTGCCCTGGATCGTGCAGGAGATTGCTCGTTGGCATCAGGTGAGTGACACTGAACTCGCGGCGGCGACCACCCGGACCGCCCTGCAATTTTTCCGTATCGACACGGATACCTAGAAGGAACGACAACCATGGCCGACTACCCCGGTTTTATTGCCATAGAGATAGGTGAAGACAATGGCTTGCCGCTGTCGATTGCATGGTCACTGCCCGATGGCCGCATCAAGCAGACCTTGATCCAGCCGGATGACAGCTGGATTACCGAAGACAGCAATGTCATGGGGGCTTACAGCATCGAAGAGCTGGAGAGCCTGGGGGTCAGCCCGCTGGATGTGATCCGCGAGCTGGAGAACGACCATTTCTCGGCCACACTGTACACCAGCGACAACGGCGAAGACGAGGCCGCCCTTGCCCGCTTGTTCGACACCTACGGGCTGGACCCTTTTGTGGAGCTGGCACCCGCACAAGTGCTGTATGAAACCCTCAGCTCAAGCGAATGGCACCGCCTGCGCAGTGATACCTTCAACGACCTGGGCCTAGAACCCATGCGCCCCGAGCACGAAATCGAGGTCATGCTGACCCTGCATCAGCAGTTGTCCGAGGCTGACTAACCCACTTTCATCAGAGCATCGTCCAGCAGGCGGTGCCCCTGCCGAATCGCCTGCTCCAGCGTGTCCTGGTGCTGATAGTAGCGCGCCAATGCCATCCGAAACGCATTGGCGCGCAGGGGCAGTCCCTCTTGCCGATAGCGCTCGGCCCTCGCTGCCACGCGTCTTGCGAAAGCCTCCCGGTCCACCTCGCCCCCGCCGCCCAGATTGTCCACACTGACATGGAACGTACGGCCACACGCCTGGGTAAACAGTTGCTCCAACGCCTGAGGGGCCACTTCGGCCTGTTCGAATGCCTGTTGCTGTTCCTCCGTGCGCCCGTCCGGGTAGTACCAGTAGCCATAATCTTCCCACTGGCGGCGTTTTGCGCCTGCGATGCACCAGTGGCTGATCTCATGTAACGCACTGGCAAAATAGCCTCGTGCAAAGATCACCTGATGGTAAGGCGTTTGCTCACTCATCGGGCGGTAAAGCGGCTCATCGCCACCGCGAATCAGTCGAGTCTGATAGTGGTCTGCAAACACCCCATCAAACAGCGCAGTAATATCGTCGAGCGTCCAGCGCTCTTGCGGGTTAGTCACACCGTTATCTCATTCATGAACGTTGCACTAGTATAACGAGGGACCCATCCTTGGCTAAAGAGGAGAGCGCAAGGTATAGCGACTCCTGCTACTCTATCGCTTTTTCCTGGGTCTCTTTGCTAAATAGGAACCATACCTTGGGCGGCTTCACTAGCGATATCAAGAAAATTTACTGGCCTGAAACACGCACACTCATGGCCCTGGCGCTGCCTATCTGTGGTGCACAGCTTGCTCAGGCAGGCATGAGCGTCGTCGATGTGATGATGACCGGACGACATGACGCCACGTCGCTGGCGGCGGTGTCGGTAGGCTCCAGCCTGTGGATGCCTCTGATGCTGTTCATGACCGGCACGCTGATGGGGCTGACGCCCATCGTGGCTCAACTGCTGGGAGGGCAACGCAACGGCGCCATTCGTCCCGCCGTACATCAGGCGCTCTGGGTGGCCCTGGCGCTGGGCTTGTTGGCCGCCCTGCTGCTGCGTACGGCCGTCATGCCGATCTTCGAGCTGATGAACGTGCCACCGGCAGTGGCCAGCGAGTCGGCTGCTTACCTGAGCGCGGTGGCCTTCGGCATGCCAGGCATCGCGCTATTTCAGGCATTGAGAGCGTTTTCGGATGGCATGAACCATACCCGGCCAGCCTTGTGGATCAGCCTGATTGGCCTGGCCGTCAATATTCCCAGCAACTATGTACTGATCTACGGGGGTGATGGGCTGGTCAGCCTGTTCGGCGCCGCGCTGCCGGATACGCTGCAGCAGCTACCCGCGCTGGGCGCCTTTGGCTGTGGTATTGCCACGGCCTTCTCCATGTGGACCATGACCATTGCCATGGCACTCTACACACGCCGTGGCACGGTATACCGCAGCGTTTCCTTGTGGCATGGCGCCACCTGGCCACAGTGGTCAGGCGTGCGTGAGCTGCTCGTGGTCGGGGTGCCCATCGGCGTCGCGATTTTTGTCGAAGTGACGCTGTTCACGCTGATCGCCCTGTTCATTGCCAGCCTTGGTGAAGTGACCGTGGGGGCTCACCAGATCGCGCTGAGCTATACCTCGATCCTGTTCATGCTGCCCATGTCACTGAGCATGGCACTGACGGTGCGTGTCGGTAATACGCTGGGGCAGCAGCGCCTTTCCCTGGCCCGCAAGGTTGCCTGGAACGGTGTCGTGATCAGCGTGATCGTCGCCGCGTTCAACAGCACGCTGCTCTGGTTCACTGCCGCACCGGTCATCAGCCTGTATACCTCCAATAGCGACATTCAGGCCCTGGCGCTCACGATCATCGCTCTGGCGGTCATCTTTCAGCTGTCGGACTCGCTGCAAGTGAATCTGGCCGGCGCGCTGCGAGGCTACAAGGATACCCGCATCGTCATGGTGATCACCGTTCTTTCCTACTGGATCGTCGGGCTGGGGGGCGGTCATTGGCTGGGAACCTATGGCATGGGCGGCGAGTCACAGCCGCTGGGGGTACACGGCTACTGGATCGGCCTGATTGCAGGGCTCACGACAGCGGCCATCTTGCTGGCTTGGCGATTACATCGAATCAGTCAACGGGAGTGACCCCATGCGGCCTTCAAGTTTCTACCGCTCATGCCTCGTGATGCCCGTCGTCATGTCGGCCAGCCTGGTGCTGGCTGGCTGCGGCGACAACAGCGCGGACGAGGCCTGGGCGGCCTACCAGCGCTCGACTGCCGAGGAGCTCGGCATTTCCGCTCCTGAACGCCAGCAGCCCCGTAACATAGGCGCCTTTCCCGACCGACGCCAGCGCGTGATCGAGCTGCCGGAGATACGCGAAGGCATGCTCAATATCTATGCGTTACGCAAGTGCCAGATCACCTCCCTGATTGCTGCCAGAAACAATCAGCTAGGCCGTGTCGCACCGCCCAGCCAGCAATGGATCTACGAGCGCACGCTGTGGCAACGCCTGGATCACTGCTGGAACAGCGATATTCCTGAACGGCTGGGTGAGGATGACGCCCATCGCCTGGCACAGCTGACCCAGCTCAAAACCGAGCAGCTGCCCTTTGCGACCTGGAACGCCATCTTTGCCTCGGAAGAGTGGGAGAAGAGTTTCGCCCGCGCCAGTCATCCTCTGCACACACTCCCCGATCAAGTCTGGGCAGCACAGCGGGCAGCACTGGATTATCTTGAGCAGATGATTACCCAGCAGTTCAATCAGGCCTGGCAACACGACTCCTCGACCCTGGAAAACCATCTCAAAACGCTCCAGCAGCGTCCGCTGACTGCCGAAGTGCTGCGCGCCTTGCTGCTGGCTGAGCAGCGCCTGAACGAGCTAAACGCGGCTATAGCCCAGGCCGAACCAGACGCAGGGAGCAGCTGTTGGTCAGAAGCCCTGCCTGACTGGGTAGACCAACTGGAGCAACGCGCAGAGCAGTGGCTGGTGTCGGTGAATAGCCTTTTCGATACCCATGCCGTCAGCCCACCGCCAGCGGTGTCTGACTACCAGCAGGCCTGGCTCGACATGCAGAACCCGGAGGCCCCCTGGCAGCAGTTTCAACGGGCTCTGGCGCATCATCGTCAGTTGGCGCTTACCCTGGCGCCCTGCACACAGCATTAAATATGCTCGTCATGCTTAACCTTCCAGACAAGGTGTGCTATTGGTGAAGGTAGCGGCAGATGAAAATCACTGTCTGCCAATGTCGTGACCACGCAGTACAAGGAGGGACACCATGGGCTCACCCCTGTCAACTCGCTCTGCCCAGGTCATCGACCTGGATACCGTGCGTCAGCGTCAGCAGGCGCGAAAATGTCTCGTTCGTCTGGCTCCGGAGCTGGACGGACTGGAAATGGTTTACCAGCTCGCTGCGAGTCCCGACACCTACTATGGTCTCCCCATTCTGGCCTGGGGCTTGAGAGAAGATGGCAGCATTACCGGGCTGGTACCCTGGATGGAGTCTCTGGCGGCCTGCCATGAGCTGGACAGCGAGGAAAGCGGTTGCTTCGTCGGTTACCGTGACCCCGAAACCGATGAAATCTTCGATGTTCCCCCCGACCACAAGTACGACGAACTGGTCGCGGCTGCAGGCTATTTCGAGTATGAGGCATCCGGTGAAGTGACGCTGATCCAGCAGCTTCCCGATACCCTGGGAACCCATGCCTTGTGCATGAACCGGCCCAATGCCCCCTGGCATATGAAGCCGGTCTACGGGTGGCGCCTGTACAGCGACGGCAGCGTGGACGCACTGCTGGCTGACGAGCAAAAAGCCACTCTGATGCCGATCCTGCTGGGTGATAACTGCCTGTATGACGCCCACTCGCGCCATCACACCGTCTATTTTTTCCAACGCCACATCGCTAATCGCATCCTCGAAGAGGACCCGGCTACGCTTGAGGCCCTGGCCATGATGGTGGTCTCCGACAGCAACGAGCGCTCTTGAAGCCATCCCGGCAAGGCATTGCACCATGGTCGATGCATGCCTTGCCAGGACTCCCCAGTATCACGCCAAACGGATAAAGTAGACGTAGTGGTCGTCAGAGCCCTGCTGCTCGATAAGCTCGTGCCCCAGGAATTGACAAAACTTGGGGACATCGCGCGTCGTCGCAGGGTCCGTCGCCACGACCTTCAGCACCTGGCCCGACGCCATGTCACGCACCTTGTTGTGCATCAGCATGATGGGCTCTGGGCAGTACAGCCCGGTGGTGTCCAATTCGGCATCGAAAGCACTGGGGGCTTGTGTAGGATCAGTCATCGACTCTCTCGGTTAGGAAACAGACACTATGATAAAAGTCATCATTGAACGACGCATCATGCCCGGCCTGGAAGATGAATATGAGCAGGCCGCACGCGAAGCCATGCGCGTATCATTGGGCATTCGTGGCTTCGTTGGTGGTGAAACGCTGGTAGAGCGCGGCCACACCGACCGTCGACTGATGATCACCAAATGGCGTGACCTGCGCGCTTGGAAAGAGTGGCACGCAAGCGAGGCTCGCGCCATGGCCATGCAGCGCATTCTGCCTCTTCTCACCGAAGATGAAGCCATTCGTATCTATGAGCCGGGGTACTAGGCGAGCGTTCAGCCAGTCAAGCACACCTTCTCAGTGTAGCAACCTGACATGCACCGTCACCTCTTCCCGATCATGGTAGAGATGACGGCAGCTTATTTTAGCGCTTACCCCGGCTGACGCCAACGAGGCTTCCAGCGTCGTCAGGCAGCGCGTCACTTCGTCCCAGCGTTTCTTCATGGGCAGCTTCAAGTTGAAGATAGCTTCACGACACCATTTACGCGTCAACCAACGCTCTACCATGGCCAATACCCGTACAGGCTTGTCCACGATGTCGCACACCAGCCAATCCAGCCGCTGAGGGGGCTCCCAGGTAAAGCCATCTTCACGCAGGTGGTCGATCTGACCCGTCGCCATCAGGGCTTTGTCCATCGGCCCATTATCGATGGCATAGACGTACATGCCGCGCTGCACCAGCTGCCATGTCCAGCCTCCTGGCGCCGCCCCCAGGTCCGCTGCCTGCATGTGCTCCGCCAGGCGAGTATCCCACTGATCGCGTGGAATGAATTCGTGCCAGGCCTCTTCCAGTTTCAGCGTCGAGCGGCTTGGCGCACGGGAAGGAAAGCGTAGCCGCCGGATTCCGTTCAACAGCTCGCTACGATTGTCAGGGAAGCTCATGCCAAGCTGCACACGGTCTCCGTCCGTCCAGAAAATATGCAGCCGTCTTCCGCCAGCCTTGCCTCGCAGCGCCCCACGCTTTTTCAGCGTGTTTTGCAGCGGGCGAGTGAGCGCCTTGATCAACCCCGACAGTGCTTTGCCATCGTTGGTATCCGGTGTTTCGTGCCAAATCTCTTCAAAGCTCCAACGGCTGGCTTTGACCTGATCGAGAATGGCGGTCAGACGATCCTCACGGGACAGCACCAAGGGCGGCAGCGCTGCCAGACTCTGCCTGGCAAAGATGAGATGCTGGAAAGCTGCCTGGCGGTGCAGGTCATTGATCGCCTCACCATCCTGTCGCGTCAAGCTGACCCATCCGGCCCCATGGGCTGGTTCGCAGTTCACCCCCTGCTGTTTGGCATGGTGCTGCATTTCCGCCAACGTATCGCCCTCGAAACCGGGTCGACAATAGACCAGCCACGCCGTGGGTATCGTGTCACTCACCTTTCACCTCTCTGTAAACATGGAGCCGTCACTGCCCTCTCGAAAACACATGATAACATCGCAGCGAAGCAACAACGGCTCCCCAAGGCAGCCTATCAACGCATATCACCCCCACAGCCCGAGCCATGAGGGTTTTGCGCAAGTGCCAAACGCAAAAAGCCCCGAACACAATGTGCTCGGGGCTTTCTACGATATAAGTGCCTGACGATGTTCGGACCGGCCACCCGGCGGGCGGCGCTCCGCTACTCTTCAGGGGGAGACCCCCAAAAAGCAAAACCCCGACCATAAGGCCGGGGTTTCGTAATAAGTGCCTGACGATGACCTACTCTCACATGGGGAGACCCCACACTACCATCGGCGCTAAGCGGTTTCACTTCTGAGTTCGGCATGGGATCA
>NZ_VBVC01000012.1:0-77667 GCF_007655045.1 Halomonas sp. C22
TTGAATCGTGTTCTGGCAGGAACATACTGATTCTACAAGAGAAAACCACTCGCCATCTTCGTTTTCAGGTGAGTCTCGTGAATAAGCCGGGTTGAATACTGCCCTAAAGTTCAAGCGTTATTGCATCACAGGCAATCAACTTACCAAAAACAATCACAAACTGCGCGTTGATATAATTCAACTTAATCTCCTTGTATCACCCTAGGCCAAGGCATGCCAGCGCGCTAGCCTGGCCAGCCAAGCGCTCACTGCGCGCCACGAATTGATAACCCTGCCCAATTCACGTATGTTCGCCGCCTGTTTGGTATCTTTATCAGGACGACTTGCGGCCTTTTCCATGGCAAAACGTACGGCGGGTTATACATCCTCAGGCATCGGTAAAATTGCGACTCTTTCAGTGCTGCTGTCCGAGTTTGACGACGTCATACCGATCAGGCCTTTCTGCTCTCCGCCGTCAACGGTTATTGGCTGGGGCCTCAAGCCCACGACGCGACGATCGAAACGTTATGCCGAGCGCAAGAACCTGCCCCACATCGCCTTGGAGGACGGTTTCCTGCGCTCGCTTGGCCTCGGTGTCGAGGGCTATCAACCGCATAGCATGGTGGTGGATGCCACCGGCATCTATTATGACGCCTCGCGCCCCAGCGACCTGGAAACGAGTCTCAACGAAGCCACCTTCAGCAGCGAAGAGCTGGCCCGTGCCGAGCGCTGCATGGCCCTGCTGCGGCACCATCGTCTCTCCAAGTACAATCACGCCCCCGATACACCGTTGAATCACTCCAACGCCACGGTCCTGGTCGTCGACCAGACCGCAGGCGATGCATCGATCACCTATGGTGGTGCCAGCAGCGAGAGCTTTCAACGCATGCTGCAAGAAGCCTTGGCCAATCACCCCGATGAGGAGATCCTGGTCAAGATCCACCCCGATGTGATTGCGGGCAAGAAACAGGGCCATCTTACCCAGGCACTCGACCACCCCCGCTGCCGCATCATCAGTGAAGACATCAACCCCTGGGCACTGTTCGACCAGGTCGACAGCGTTTACGTCGTCACCAGCCAGCTCGGCTTCGAAGCCCTCATGGCAGGCAAACAGGTGCATTGCTTTGGGCTGCCCTTCTACGCAGGTTGGGGGCTGACCCAGGACAAGCTGGCCTGCCCGCGCCGTACGCGCACCCGCTCCTTGCCGGAAGTCTTTGCGGCGACGTATTTGCGCTACGCACGCTACGCCAACCCCTACACCTGCCAGCCCGCCACGCTGGAAGAAACCATTACCCTGCTGGCCGACCAGCGTCGCCAGCAGGAACGACTGCGCGGGCCATGGGTAGCCTGCGGTTTCTCCGCCTGGAAACGCGGCTTCATCGGCTGTTTTCTCGGCCCCTGCGCCAACATTCACTACCAGGAAACGCTGCCCAGCACTATCGAAGGCACGCCATCGGCCCCCCGCATCCTGGCCTGGTCCAGCGCCCTCACGCCAGAGTTCGAGGCACGTAATGCTCACGCCCTGCATAAAGTATGGCGCATCGAGGATGGCTTCATTCGCTCGGTAGGGCTGGGTGCAGACCTGACCACACCGCTCTCCCTGGCCATCGACCGCCAAGGCATCTATTACGACCCCACCCAGCCCAGCGAGCTGGAAACGCTTCTGGAAACCCACGCCTTCGATGCGCCGCTGGTCGAACGCGCCGCAGCGCTGCGTGAACGCCTGGTGGCTCTCAAGCTCTCCAAATACAACGTCTATGGTCAGGCCAAAATAGACCTGCCCAGTGGCAAGCACGTCATCCTGGTGCCCGGCCAGGTGGAAAGCGACGCCTCGATCGCCACCGGTTCTCCCCAGGTCAGCACCAATAGCGCCCTGCTGCGCGCCGTGCGCCATGGCCACCCAGACGCCTTCATCATCTACAAGGCTCACCCAGACGTGACCAGTGGTGCGCGGGTCGGCAAACTCGATAGCGACGCCAAACAGTTGTATGATCTCGACGGCAGCCACATGGAGATCACCGCCCTGCTGGAGCGGGTCGATGCCGTGCACACCATGAGTTCATTGACCGGCTTCGAGGCGCTGTTGAGACATCGTCAGGTACACACCTATGGCCTGCCCTTTTATGCCGGTTGGGGGCTGACCCGCGATGCCATGCACTGCCCAAGACGCACACGCAAGCTGACCCTGGATGAGCTGGTGGCAGGCACCCTGCTGGTATACCCCGGCTATGTCGACCCAAACACAGGTCAGCTATGCAACGCTGAAACCGTCGTCGCGCTACTGGAACAGGCCAAGACGCGTCAGCATCACTCACAAAAACATTTGCTTACATGGAAGCAGCGGCTCTATCGCAGCTATCGTAACGTATTCATTGGAAGATATTGAGTTGAAGCAGAAGCGTGCATTTTTATTCCTGCAGGGCGTATGCTCGCCCTTTTATCAGCGTCTGGCTAGGCGCTTGACCGATGACGGCCACCGTGTTGTCAAAGTCAACTTCAATGCAGGTGACATTCTTTATTGGCAGCGCACCCATAGCAAACATCATTTATTTCGTGGTCCGTTAACGGTACTACCTGAATACATCACATCGCTTTGGAAGCGCTACGACATTACCGACCAAGTCATGTTCGGTGATCGGCGTCCCGTCCATCGCTCGGCTATCGAACAAGCCGACAAGGCCGGGGTGCGTACCCATGTTTTTGAGGAAGGTTACTTTCGCCCTTTCTGGGTCACGCTTGAGCGCGATGGCGTCAATGGGCACTCTCTTTTGCCGCGAGACCCTGCTTGGTTCTATGAAACAGGGAAAACATTACCTCTGCTACCAAAGCCAGTGCGCTTTCGTTCGGCTTTCAAGATCCGTGCTTTGCACGATGTTGCTTACCACACAGCCGGATTGCTCAACCCGTTGATCGCCCCACGCTACCGCAACCATTCCCCCATCACGGCACCAGTGGAATACGCGGGTTACATCAAGCGCTTTACACAACTGAAACAGTGGAAAAAACGCGACGCCCAGCGCATCAATGCGTTGATCGAAAGCGGACGCTCGTATTTCATGCTGCCGCTACAGCTCAACACCGACGCCCAGATCCGTGACCACTCCCCCTATCAAAACATGGAGGAGGTCATGGACCATGTGATGGGCTCTTTTGCGGTCAACGCTCCACAAGGTGCCCAGCTATGCATCAAGAACCACCCGCTAGACATGGGGCTAGTCGACTACCCCGCCATCATCCAGCGGCTGGCCGATTTTTATGGTCTTCAAGGGCGGATCGTTTACTTAGAGTCAGGAGACCTCAATCGACTGCTCAAATATGCAGCAGGCACGGTAACAGTCAACAGTACCGTCGGTATCGTTTCCCTGGAACACAAGTGCCCCACCTTTGCACTGAGCGACCCGATCTATCATATGGCAGGCCTGACCTATCAAGGCAGTCTCGACGAGTTCTGGCACCAGCCGCCACCGCCCAGCGCCCAGCTGTTCGACTATTTCCGTAACACTGTCATGTATGCCACCCAGCTCAACGGGGGGTTTTACTGCCAGCCCGGCATCGACCTGGCGGTCAATAACGCGGCCCAGGTACTCGAAGCCTGCCCCTCCCCGCTGGAGAGACTGCTGTGAGCACCTCACCCCAAACAGGCCACCGCTGCGTGCTGATCACCGGCGCCACCGGAGCCATCGGCAGCGCCCTGGCCAACGAATATGCCACCCAAGACACCCACCTGATCCTCCACGGCCGAAACCTCGTCGTGCTGGAACAGGTAGCCGAAAACTGCCGCGCCCAAGGGGCCCAGGTCACGCTATCGAACATCGACCTCGGTGATCAGACCGCACTGGCCAACTGGCTGGGCGAGCTATGCACGCACCACCTGCCCGATATCGTGATCGCCAATGCGGGCAAGAACACCCACCCGCCCCAGGCGGGCGAGCTGGAACCCTGGCCAGACGTTCAGGCGCTGCTGGACATCAACCTGACCACCCCCATCGCCATGGCCCACCATCTGGTGCCCGCCATGCGCGCAAGGGGCAGTGGCCAACTGGTGTTCATCAGTTCCCTGGCCGCCTGGCACGGGCTGCCCAGCACGCCCACCTACAGCGCCAGCAAAGCGGCCATCAAAGCCTACGGGGAAGGCCTGCGTGGGCTGCTCGCCCCGGCCGGTATCGGCGTCACCGTGGTCATGCCCGGCTATGTCACCTCGCCCATGTGCAACGCCATGCCCGGCCCCAAACCCTGGGAGTGGCCCCCGGAACGTGCCGCCCGCGTCATTGCCCGAGGCATCGCAGCCAACCGGCCACGGGTCAGCTTCCCGTTTCCGCTCAACTTCGGCACCTGGTGGCTGGCCGTACTGCCCGCGTCGGTGTCCCAGTGGCTGATCAAACGGCTGGGGTTCGACCACCTGGAGGGCGGCTCATGATGCTGCTCTCAGGTGCCGCGATGGCCGCCATGGCCCCCGCGCTGGTCACCGGGCTACTCGGCAGCCTGCTGGCTGAAGCGCTGCTGCGCCCCCAGCCACGCCCTTTCTGGCAGCGCCGTCTGGCCGCCAATGCCGTGCACCTGGGCAGCTGGCTGCTGCTGTTTGGCGTGTTCACCCTGCTGCTGCAGCGCCCCTGGTTTGCCGTGGTGTTCATTCTCTCGCTGCAGTTGGTAGTAGTGCAGTCCAGCAACACCAAATCGGCCACGCTCAACGAGCCTTTCATCTGCCACGATTTCGAATACTTCTGGGATGCCATCTTGCACCCCAGGCTGTACGTGCCCTTCTTCGGCATCGGGCTCGCCATCGCTGCCAGCAGCGCTGGGGCCGTGGCCATCGGCAGCTTTTTCTATTTCGAGCCGTCGCTGGTGGGCCAGTGGGGCTTGATGCCTTGGCTCTTCAGTTGCCTGCTGCTGATATTGGCGGGTGCACTGCTGCTGGCGGCCAGCCTGAAGCGCTTGCCCCCGCCCACGCTAGCCCCCATACACGACCTGCATGAAACAGGGCTATACACCAGCCTGTGGAGCTACGGCGTCGCGCTGATGCGCTCCCGTGCGCCTGGCCCGGAACGCTCACCGTTCCAACCGTTCAGCCAGCCGCTCGGCGAACCCCAGTGCCCGCCTGACGCCACCACCGTCGCGCCCACGAGCAAGGGCAACACACTGCCAAACGTGATATTGGTGCAGAGCGAGTCCTTCTTCGACCCCCGCCCGTGGTGCCAGGACGTGGCGCCAGGGCTGCTCAGCCAGTTCGATGCCACCGCCGCCGAAGCCCTCGAACAGGGCGAACTGCACGTGCCCGCCTGGGGCGCCAACACCGTGCGCACCGAATGCGCAGTGCTGACAGGCCTGGCACCCAGCGACTGGGGGCCGCGTCAATTCAACCCCTACCGCACGCTGTCACGCCACCCTCTCGCCAGCGTGGCCAGCGCATTCAAGGCCCAAGGGTATCGCACCGTGTGCGTGCACCCGTACCCGGCCACCTTCTACCTGCGCGACAAGGTCATTCCTCTGCTGGGCTTCGACACGTTTATCGATCTCAGCGCCTTCGAAACCCAGGAAAAGCACGGCCAATACATCGGCGACCAGGCCGTCGCACGAAAGGTTGGACGCCTGCTGAAAGATGACGATAATAGGCCGCTATTCGTGTTCGTGATCACCATGGAAAATCACGGCCCGCTGCATTTGGAAGCCCCCCAGCAGCAGCGCCTCGCCGAGACGCTGCCCAACGCCCCATGGCCGCTGCCGAACCATTTGCGAGACTTGGCAGTCTATCTTCACCATCTGGGCGAAGCAGACCGCATGCTGGGGGGTCTCAAAACGGCCTTGACGGAGGCGCAAAGGCCGGGGCTACTGGGATGGTACGGCGATCATGTGCCCATCCTGCCCGCCGCGTATGGATATTTTGGCGCCCCTACGGGCCGCACGCCATACATGATATGGTCAACGCAACGGCAACCGTCTGACCCACCGCCTGCCGAGCACATGCCGCAGGGAATAGCAGCAAACGAACTTGGCGTCCGACTATTTAAACGAGTGTTTGGACGCGATATAAGTAGTGATGTGATCAAGGCAGAACCAGAACCTCAGGAGCAAGAATGACTAAACGCGTGGCCATTATTGGTGCCGCCCATCGTTTCCCAGGCACCACCCCTGAAACGTTCTGGCAAGACCTGCAAGCCGAAAAAGACCTCGTCACCCAAGTAGCGCCCGACCGCTGGAGCCACGATGCGTTCTGGCACCCCGACAAGCGCCACCCCGGCACCAGCGTGACGTTCGCCGCCGGTAGCCTGGGCGATATCAGCGGGTTCGACGCAGAGTTTTTCGGCATCTCCCCCAGGGAAGCAGCCAACATGGACCCCCAGCAGCGCATGCTGCTGGAGCTGGCCTGGGAAGCCATGGAAAGCGCAGGCATCGTGCCCAGCACCCTGCGTGGCAGCCAGTGCGGTGTGTTCCTTGGTGTGGCCAGCCTGGATTACTCCTATCGGCTGGCCGACGACATGGCGGCCATCGACGCCTCCACCGCCACAGGCAACACGTCCAGCATCGCCTCCAACCGGCTGTCGTACATTTTCGACCTGCACGGCCCCAGCATGTCGCTGGACACCGCCTGCTCGTCTTCCATGGTCGCGTTCCACCAGGCTTGCCAATCCATTCGCAGCGGTGAAACTCCCATGGCGCTGGCAGGGGGCATCAGCCTGCACCTGCACCCCTACGGCTTCATCATTTTCTCCAAGGCCAGCATGCTGTCGCCCACCGGGCGCTGCCAGGTCTTCGATGAAGCAGGCAATGGCTACGTGCGCTCGGAAGGCGCGGGCCTGTTTCTGCTCAAGGACTACGACCTGGCCGTCGCCGACGGCGACAACATCCTGGCGGTGGTAGCAGGGTCGGCGGTCAACACCGACGGCCACAAATCCGGCCTGACCGTGCCCAACCCCAGCGCTCAGGTTGCCCTGATGCGCAGCGCCTACGAGCAAGCGGGCATCTCCCCCGATGAGATCGACTACCTGGAAGCCCATGGCACCGGTACCGCCGTCGGCGACCCCATCGAAACCCGTGCCATCGGTGAAGCCCTCGGCCAGCATCGCAAAACCCCGCTGCTCATCGGTTCGGTGAAGAGTAACGTGGGCCACCTGGAAACCGCCTCCGGCGTGGCCGGGCTGGCCAAGGCGCTGTACAGCCTTCAGCACCGCGAAGTGCCCGCCACCATCGGCATTCGCAAGCTGAACCCGCGCATCAAGTTCGACGAATGGAACCTGCACGTGGTCACCAAGGCCCAGCCGCTCAAGCCCGAGGGCAAGCTGGTCATTGGCGTCAACTCCTTCGGTTTTGGCGGCGCCAACGCCCACGTCATTCTGGAAAGTGCCCCGGAAACGCCCGCCGCTGAGCGTCAGGTGCCGGACACCCGTCTGCCCATACGTATCAGCGCACGCAGTGAAGCCGCCCTGGCCGCCAGTGCCCAGGCGCTGGCCAACCACCTGCAGGCCACCGAGCAGCCGTTTTACGACATTGCCCACACCCTGTTTCACCACCGTGAGCAGCACAGCCACGGGGCGCTCTGCTTTGCCAGCAGCGCAGCAGAAGCCGCTGCCGCACTTGGCCAGTTTGCTGAGGGCGATACCAGTCAGCTCACCACCCTGGAGCGCCTCACTGACGCCAAGGGCCCGGTGTTCGTCTACGACGGCAACGGCTGCCAGTGGGCCACCATGGGCCACGACCTGCTCGCCACTGCCCCGGCCTTCAGCGACGCCATCGACCGCGTCGATGCACTGTTCCAGCGCCACGGCAACTTCTCACTGCGCGCCGAGCTGGCAGGCCTGAACCAGCAAGCCGGCGAAGAAGAACGCTTCGTCAGCACCGAAATTGCCCAGCCTGCGCTATTCGCCCTGCAAGTGGCGCTCACCGAATGGCTCAAGGAGCAAGGCATTACCCCCGCCGCCGTGTTCGGCCACAGCGTGGGTGAAGTCGCTGCCGCCTGGGCATCGGGTGCCCTGAGCCTGGAAGACGCGGTGAAGGTGATCTACTACCGCAGCGACTTCCAGGGCAAGACCCGTGGCCAAGGCGAAATGACCGCCGTGGCCATGAGTGCCGACGACATCGCCCCTTGGCTGGCCAAGCCCGAGTTCGGCCGAGTCAGCCTGGCCGGTATCAATAGCCCCAAAGGCATTACCCTGGCAGGCGATAAAGACCAGTTAAGCGAACTGGAAGCGGCGCTCAGCGCCCAAGAGGTGTTTGCCAAACGCCTGCCGCTGGATTACGCCTTCCACAGCCCCGCCATGGACAGCATCCAGGAAGGCGTGGTGGAAGCGCTGGGCGGTATTCAGCCGCAGCCCACTCGAATTCCGTATTTCTCCACCGTCACCGGAGCCTTGGCCGAAGGCACGACGCTGGATGCCCACTACTGGTGGCTGAACATCCGTGAACCGGTACTGTTCGACGATGCCGCCACGCAGCTGATTCAACAGGGCTATAACGTCTTCGTCGAGGTCGGTGCGCACCCCATCTTGCGCCGCTACCTCAACGAGTCGCTGCGCCAGCAAGAGCACAGCGGCCTGGTACTGGGCACCGTTGAACGCCACAAACCCGGTCTCGAAGGGCTGCAGCGCACGCTGGGCCAACTGCTGCTCAGCGGGCTTTCCCTGCCCAGCGGGCACTACTTCCCCGTGGAAGGCCAGCGCGTTCTGCTGCCTCGCTACCCATGGCAGCGCACCCACCTCTGGGTGCAAGGTACTCAGGATGGCCAAGGCCTGCTGTCGCGCTACTACCAGCACCCGCTGCTGGGCTACCCGCTGGCCCAGCAGGAGCACACCTGGGAAAGCCAGCTGGACACCAAGCGCCAGCCCTGGCTGGCCGACCACGTGGTGGGCGAAGGCGCCGTCTTCCCCGGCGCGGGCTTCATCGAGCTGGCCCTGGCCGCCGCCATGCAGCAAAAAGACTCTTCGCTGCTGGATATCGAAGAGCTGGAAATTCGCGCGCCGCTGCTGCTGGACGGCCCCAACGGGCGCACCATGCGCCTGACGCTGGACCCCGATGACGGTCGCCTGGAAATTCACTCCCGGGAGCCCGCCACCGGCAGCGAATGGCAGCTCAACACCGTGGCTCGCCGCATGCGTGAAAGCCGTGGCTTCCTGCTCAATCGCCAGGCCCCGGCACTGCCCAGCCGCGCTGCCGACTACACCCTGGAGCAGCACCTGGCCATGGCCGAGCGCATCGGCCTGCACTACGGCCCCGCCTTCCAGGCCATTACCCGTGGCTGGATCGAGGGCGACAGCGTCATCGGCGAGATTCACCTCTCGGAAGCCGTCACCGCCCAGCTCGACACGCTGCACGTGCATCCCGGCATTCTCGATAGCGCTTTCCAGCTGTTCATTCCGCTGCTGGCACGCCAGGCCGAGTTTGCCTCGCAGCTCGCCTTCGTGCCCGTGCGCGTAGGCCGTATTCAGGTCAATGCCGAAGCCGGAACCCCCGTGCTGGCCCGCGCCGTCATGGGCAAACGGGCACCGCACTCCTTCACCGCCGACTTCGAGCTCTACGATGCCGAAGGCCACGCCGTGGCCGTGCTCAGCCAGACCCGCTTCAAGGCCATTCGCCTGAACCGCGCGCACCACCAGCACTTCAGCTACCTGGATATCGAACTCACGCCCGCGCCGCTCAGCGCCGTCACGCTACCCATGCCAAGCGAAGCCCTGCCACGCCTGATGGGGCTAAGCGATGCCTTCAGCGCCAGCACCGGCCAGCGTTACGCTCAGGAAGTCGCTCCGCTGCTGGACAGCCTCAGCGAAGCCTTCGCCCAGCAGGGCCAGCCTGCCGAGGCCACCGCACCCGGCGACGATGCCGCCAGCGACGAAGCAGCGCCCCTGCCCCCGGAAACCATCTGGCAACTGCTGGTCCAAGACTACCCGGACTACTTCGCCCCCATTCATCTGGTGGGCAGGCTTGGTCTGCACAAGGAAGCCCTGGCGCGTGGCACCGACACCCTGGAAAGCCTGGGCGTCACCCACGAACACCTGGCAGGCATCAACCGCGTCCTGATTGGCGAAAGCGGCTGGCAAGTACTGGCCAGCGAGCTGGGCAGCCTGATGGAAGCAGCCCTGGCCGCCCTGCCCGAAGGCCAGCGGCTGGCCCTGCTGGAAGCAGGCCCCTGCGCCCCCGCGCTAGGCCAACGCCTGCTGGAACGGCTTGCCCATCACTCGCCCAAGGTCACCGACAGCTACCGCTACCGTGCGCTGACCACCAGCGACACGGCGCGCCATCAAGCGGAACAGCTCCAGGAACGCTACCCGCTGATCGACGTTCAGCCGCTGGAAGAGACCCTGCCCACGCTGGCAGAGGCACAAAAAGCCCAGCTGGCCTTCATCAGCGCCGATGTCACCCAGCCCGAACGCACCCGCCAGCTCATCGAGGCCTTGCCTTCGCAGTTGGCGCCGGGCGCACAGCTCATCGTGGTCGGCATTCATCCCAGCCGCTGGCTGGACGACCTGCTGGCCACCCCCGGCATCGGCCAGGCCGCGCTGGAACAAGCCACCCTCATCGAGTGGTTCTCCGCCCAAGGGCTCAGCGTGACCGCGCCCATCGAGCTGGAAGAGAACGGCGCCTACCTGCTGCACGCGCAAGCCCCCAGCGAACAGCCGGGCAGCGCAGCGCAAGCGACCCAGGCACATACCCTGGTCATTGCCGACGCTGCTCAGCAAGCCCTGGCCAACGTGCTGGCGGCAGCGCTGGACAACGTCACCCTGCTCAGCGATGGCGAGCCTGCGGCCCTGCTGGCCGAACAGCTGCGCCAGCACGAAACGCCTCCCGCCGCGCTGAACGTACTGGACCTGCGCGGCCTGGGCCAAGACACCACCGCCGCACAGACCCAGCGCTGCCACCTGGCTCAACAGTGGTCGCTGGCCCTCGAACACAGCGGCCTGGAAGCCCAGGGCAGCCGTGTCACGCTGTGGCTGCTCACCCAGGGTTACCAGCACGGCGACGACGCCGCGCTCTGGGGCTTTGGCCGCTCGCTGGCCAACGAAGCCGTAGGTCACAGCGTTACTCTGCTGGAACTGCCCGAGCAACCCAGCAGCGAGGCCCTGGCCTGTATGGCCGATTCCGTGACCCACCCGGATGCGGAAAACGAGCTGGTCATTACCCAGGCAGGCACCCGTTACGCCACCCGCCTGCGTACCCTGCCCGCCCCGCACCCGCACAAGGCCAGCCAGGCAGCGCCGCGCCAGGCCATGACGCTGGGCTTTGCCCTGCCCGGCCAGCTGCGCCAGCTACAGTGGCGGCCACGCCAGCTCCCCGAACTGGGTGCCGACGAAGTGGAAGTGCGCGTCAAGGCCACCGGCCTGAACTTCCGCGATGTCATGTACACCCTCGGGCTGCTCTCCGATGAAGCCATCGAAAACGGCTTTGCCGGCCCCACGTTGGGCCTGGAGTTCTCCGGGGAAATCGTGGCCGTCGGCAGCAACGTCACCCACTTGGCCCCCGGCCAAGGCGTGGTCGGTTTCGGCCCTGCCAGCTTCAGCGACCGCCTGGTCGCCAGCCAGCACGCCGTGGCCCCGCTGCCCGAAGGCGTCAGCTACGCCGCAGCCGCCACCATTCCGACCACCTTCTTCACGGTCTACTACGCGCTGAAGCACCTGGCACGCCTGCAGCCCGGTGAAAAGGTGCTGATCCATGGTGCCGCCGGGGGCGTGGGCATTGCCGCGCTGCAAATTGCCCAGTGGATGGGCGCCGACATCTACGCCACCGTGGGCTCGGAAGAGAAACGCGACTTCCTGCGCCTTATGGGCGAAGCGCGTCTCTATGACTCCCGCTCGCTCACCTTCGCCGAAGAAATCCTCGAAGACACCCAGGGCGAAGGCGTCGATATCGTGCTCAACTCCCTGGCAGGTGAAGCGATCAACCAGAACCTGCGCGCACTGCGCCCGTTCGGCCGCTTCCTGGAGCTGGGCAAGCGCGACTTTTACGAGAACACCCACATTGGCCTGCGCCCGTTCCGCAACAACCTCAGCTACTTCGGCATCGACTCCGATCAGCTGATGAAAGTGCAGCCCGCGCTCACCCAAACCCTGTTCAGCGAAATGATGGCGCTGTTCAACGACGGCACCCTCAGCCCGCTGCCGTTCACCGCCTTCAGCCACAGCCAGGTCATCGATGCCTTCCGCTACATGCAGCAGGCTCGCCAGATCGGCAAGGTAGTCGTCACCTACGAACAGCCCATTGCCCCACCGCGCCAGGAACAGCTGGGCAGCGGCAGCCTCACCCTGCCCGCCAATGCCAGCTACCTAGTTACTGGTGGCCTGGGCGGCTTTGGTCTCAAGACGGCTCAGTGGCTGGTCAGCAAAGGCGCACGGGAACTGATCCTGCTCAGCCGCAGCGGCCCTGCCAGTGAAGAAGCCCAGGCCGCCATCCGTGACTTCGACGCCCAGGGCATCAAAGTCATGGCCGCCGCCTGCGACATCACCGACCGCAACGCCCTGGCCAACGTGCTGGAACGCGCCAAGGCCGAGCTGAGCCCGCTGCACGGCATCGTCCACGCCGCCACGGTGATCGACGACGGCCTGATCCGCAACCTGGACGCCGAACGCATCCATAAAGTGCTGGCCCCGAAAATCGATGGCGCGCGCCACCTGGAAGCGCTGACCCAGGAAGCCCCGCTGGACTTCTTCGTGGTCTACTCATCGGCCACCACGCTGTTTGGCAACCCTGGCCAGGGCAACTACGTGGCTGCCAACCACTGGCTCGAAGCCTTCGCTGCCCGCCGCCGCGCTCAGGGCCTTCCGGCCACCTGCGTACGCTGGGGTGCCATCGAAGACGTCGGCTTCCTGGCCCGCAACACCCGCACCCGCGACGCCCTCCAAGAGCGATTGGGAGGCTCGGCGCTGCGTTCCGACGACGCCCTGAAGGTGCTGGAACAAATGCTGCTGACCCCCGGGCCAAGCCTGGGCGTGCTGGAGCTGGAATGGGGCGCACTGGCGCGCTTCCTGCCCACCTCCGACACCCCGCGTTTCGACGAAATTGCCCGCGCCAGCGATGACGACGGCAGCCTCGACCACGACGACGACATCAGCGCCATGCTGGCCGACCTCTCGCCGGAAGAGCTGCACAGCACCATCACCGAACTGCTGCGCGCAGAGCTGGCCAGCATCCTGCTCATCGACGAAGAGAAGATCGACGTCAACCGCTCGGTGTACGACATGGGCTTCGACTCGCTGATGGGCGTGGAACTGATGACCGCCATCGAGAACCGCCTGGGCGTTCAAGTGCCGGTCATGGTCCTCAGCGAAGCCTCCACCCTCGACAAGCTGGCAGGCGTGCTGATCCAGAAGCTCCACCAGCACGATGAAGACGTTGAAGAGTCGCCGCAAGATGCGTTAGCCTCTCTGGCCGCCCGCCACGGCGCGGACGGCATTACCAGTGAGCCCGCATCCTCCCCAGCGACAGAGACACCATGACCGCCAAGCGTTCAGAACTAAAACGCCAGCTACTGGAACAGGCGCGCAAGCGCCCTACCGCAAGAGCCAGCCAGCCCACTGCCCCTGCCACCAGCGCAGGGGCAACCCGTTCCGTGCCCGAACGCTTCACCCGCTTCGATGCCCACCCAGGCTATCAACAGCTCTCGATGATGCGTCAGGGCGCGCAACAGCTGGGCTTGCAGGTGCCGTTCTTCAAGGTGCACGACGGCCTGGCCGGGGCCACCAGCGTCATGCAAGGTCGCACCTGCATCAACTTCGCCAGCTACAACTACCTGGGCTACTCCGGCGACCCGCGGGTCATCCAGGCCGCCTGCGAGGCCGCCCAGCACTACGGCACCTCGGTATCTGCCAGCCGTGTGGTCTCGGGCGAGCGCCCCATTCACGGCGAGCTGGAACAGGCCATCGCCAAGGCGTATGCCGTGGAAGATGCCGTGGCCTTCGTCAGCGGCCATGCCACCAACGTCTCCACGCTAGGTTACCTGCTGGGCCCCAAGGATCTGATCCTCCACGACGAGTACATCCACAACAGCTCGTTGGTCGGTGCCCAGCTCTCCGGGGCCAAGCGCATGTCGTTCAGCCACAACGACCCCGACGCCCTGGACGCGCTGCTCACCCAGCACCGCCACCAGTTCGAACGCGTGCTGGTGGTGATCGAAGGGCTCTACAGCATGGACGGCGACATCCCCGACCTGCCTCGCTTCATCGCCATCAAACAGCGCCATCAAGCCTGGCTGATGGTCGACGAAGCCCACTCCTTCGGCGTCATGGGCGAAACAGGCCTGGGCCTGCGGGAACACTTTGCCATCGACCCCACACAGGTAGACATCTGGATGGGCACCATGAGCAAAACGCTCTCCGGCTGCGGCGGCTACATTGCGGGCAACCAAGCCCTGGTCGAAACCCTGCGCTACTTCGCGCCCGGCTTCCTCTACAGCGTCGGCATGCCCGCCCAGGTCGCCGCCCCCTCGCTCAAGGTACTGGAACTCATGGCCCAGGAACCCGAGCGGGTCGCCAAGCTACAGGCCATCTCCCGTTACTTCCTCGAACAGGCGCAAGCACGCGGCATGGACATCGGCCACAGCATCGGCTCCGCCGTCGTCCCCGTCATCGTCGGCAGCTCACCCCTGGCCGCCAAGCTCTCCAACGCCCTGCTCGAAAAAGACATCAACGTCCAACCCATCCTCTACCCCGCCGTCCCCGAAAAAAGCGCCCGCCTACGCTTCTTCCTCTCCTGCGAGCACACCCAAGCCCACATCGACGAAACACTGGATGTACTGGAGAAGCTATTGGCCGAGGGAAAGTGAGTGAGGAGTGAGGAGTGAGGAGTGAATGGTGAATGGTGAATGGTGAATGGTGAATGGCCCACAATGCATGGCGAACGACCAATGCACGGCGAAAGACAAACCGTAGCGCGGCGTAACGATAGAGCGAGAGCAACGAGCGAAAGAGGCACCCGCGAAGGGCGGCAGCCGCCGCCCCGATCACGCCACCGCGACCCTCTGTGCCCCCATCGGCAACGCTAACGCATTGCTTCGCGGGTGCGCTCCGCTTACACCGCGCTACGGGGTACCCACCACCGCCTATCACGCCACCCAGGGCAAAAAAAGGTAACCGCATGGTAATCGCAACACCCCAAACCAGCACCGCCCACTGGTACGTCATCCAATGCAAAGGCAGTGAATCCTTCCGCGCCGCCGAACACCTCGCCAACCAAGGCTACGAGGTGTTCCACCCCGTGCTGGACGTCAAACGCAAACGGCAAGGCAAGCTCACCACCGTCGCCGAACCCCTCTTCCCCTACTACCTGTTCATCCAGCTAGACCAGGTCAGCAGCAACTGGCGCCCCATCCGCTCCACCCGAGGCGTCCTGCGCCTGCTTACCTTCGGCAACACCCCCATCGCCGTGCCCGACGCCCTCGTCGCCACCCTCCGCGCCCAACCCCACCGTCAGGAAGGCAACCACAGCATCTTCACCGCCGGCGACAAAGTCACCATCACCGAAGGCCCCTTCAAAGACCTCGAAGCCATCTTCACCCGCTGCAAAGGCGAAGAACGCGCCATCGTCCTCCTCAACGTCCTCCAACGCCCCCACCCCGTCGAACTCCCCTTAGAAAGCCTGGAAAAGCGCTGAAGCGAATGGCGAACGGCGAACGGCGAACGGCGAATGATGGTAAACGGTGAATGATCAACCGTAGCGCGGCGTAACGACTGAGCGAGAGCAACGAGCGAGGAGGCACCCGCGAAGGCGGCGCCAGCCGCCCTGATTGAGCCACCACCCACCGCGCCACCGCCGCCCATGTGCCCTCATCGGCAACGCTAACGCATTGCTTCGCGGGTGCGCTCCGCTTACGCCGCGCTACGGGGTCATCGCCCATATTGGGGATGGGGACATAGACATGCCCACGGGCATGGGGAATGGGCACGGATACCCCGTAGCGCGGCGTAACGATTGAGCGAGAGCAACGAGCGAAGGAGGCACCCGCAAAGGCGGCGCCAGCCGCCCCGATCACGCCACAGCGCCCGATCAAATCTCGGCGGCCTCATCGGCATCCCTAACGGGATGCTTCGCGGGTGCGCTCCGCTTACACCGCGCTACGAGGTCATCGCCAACATCGGGCATGGGAATGGGCATGGACACGGGCACCCCCGTAGCGCGGCGTAACGACTGAGCGAGAGCAACGAGCGAAGGAGGCACCCGCGACGGCGGCGCCAGCCGCCCTGATTGAGCCACCACCACCCACCGCGCCACCGCCCACCCATATGGCCTCATCGGCATCCCTAACGGGATGCTTCGCGGGTGCGCTCCGCTTACGCCGCGCTACGAGGTCATCGCCCATATTAACCGTGGCGAATTGGCGTGGGCATGGACATGGGCACGGATACCCCCGTAGCGCGGCGTAACGATTGAGCGAGAGCAACGAGCGAAGGAGGCACCCGCGAAGGCGGCGCCAGCCGCCCTGATTACGCCACAGCGCCTGCTCAAATCTCGGCGGCCTCATCGGCATCCCTAACGGGATGCTTCGCGGGTGCGCTCCGCTTACACCGCGCTACGGGGTCATCGCCCATATTAACCGTGGGGAATTGGCACGGGCACGGATACCCCCGTAGCGCGGCGTAACGACTGAGCGAGAGCAACGAGCGAAGGAGGCACCCGCAGCGGCGGCCCGGCGCGAAGGCGGCGCCAGCCGCCCTGATTACGCCATCATAAACAACCACGCCACCGCCGCCCATGTGCCCTCATCGGCATCCCTAACGGGATGCTTCGCGGGTGCGCTCCGCTTACACCGCGCTACGGGGTCATCGCCAACGTCTGGCACAGGTAACCACCCCCGCACGAAAGATGCACTCCCTTTCCAATCAAGGTACGCTTACCCTAAATTCACTGCAGGGAAGCAGCCCTTGGCCACCTACCGACGCGCGCACATCCCCGGCGGCACCTACTTCTTCACCGTGGTAACCTACGGCCGCCAACCACTCCTGGCGGACCACCTCAACATCAACGCCCTGGGCCGGGCCTTCCGTCGTGTGAAAGAAGAACGCCCCTTCACCATGGACGCCTTCGTCCTGATGCCCGACCACCTGCACTGCCTCTGGACCTTGCCCGAAGGCGACGCCGACTACTCCTCACGGTGGCGAGACGTCAAAAAATACGCCTCCCAAGACTTTATCCTCCCTCCAGGCTCCCAAAACGCATGGCAACGTGGCTTCTGGGAACACGCCATCCGCGATGAGCAAGACTGGCAAAACCACATGGACTACATCCATTACAACCCCGTCAAACACGGCTGGGCCACCGCCCCCAGCGAATGGAAATGGTCCAGCTTTCACCAATGCGTCACCAAAGGCTGGTACGACCCCCAATGGGGCGCCCAAACCCCACCCGACATCGCCCAAATGAACTGGGAATGAACACTCCCGCGCCCTCATCGGCATCCCTAACGGGATGCTTCGCGGGTGCGCTCCGCTTACACCGCGCTACGGGAACATCGCCCATATTGGGCGTGGGGAATGGTCACGGGTATGGACGTGGGCACGGGCACCATCGTAGCGCGGCGTAACGATTGAGCGAGAGCAACGAGCGAATGAGGCACCCGCGAAGGGCGGCGCCAGCCGCCCCGATCACGCCACCACAACCCACCGCGCCACCGCCGCCCATGTGCCCTCATCGGCAACGCTCACCGCGTTGCTTCGCGGGTGCGCTTCGCTTACACCGCGCTACGGATACATCGCCCATATTGGGCGAGGGAAATGAGCATGGGCACCACCGTAGCGCGGCGTAACGACTGAGCGAGAGCAACGAGCGAATGAGGCACCCGCGACGGCGGCGCCAGCCGCCCCGATTACGCCACCACAACCAGCCGCGCCACCGCCCACCATCACGCCCCCCTCACCACCACCCGCACCCCAACATCACCCACGATCCCCCCACACCACAAAAGGCGGGTTCAGGGTTTGGGAGGGGGTGGCGTAGTGCAGCGGGTGGCCGTCCAGGGTGACGATGCGCCCTCCGGCCTGGTGGACGATGGCGTGGGCGGCGGCGGTGTCCCAGAGGCTGGTGGGGCCGAAGCGGGGGTAAACGTCGGCTTGGCCTTCGGCGATCAAACAGCTTTTCAGAGAACTGCCCATGGGGTGCATCTGATAAGGCCCCAACGCTGCCAGCCAATCGGTGAGCGCGGGGTCGTGATGAGAGCGGCTGCCCAGCACGCGCCACATGGCACCCTCGGCGGGCCTGCCCGACACTTGCAAACGGGTACGCTGGCCATCCGGCGCTACCTTGTAGGCCCCCAGCCCCTCTGCCGCCAGGTAAGCAACGCCTGTTACCGGAGCGGTCACCACGCCCAGGATCGGCACGCCGTGTTCGATCAGCGCGATGTTCACGGTGAACTCCCCGTTGCGCTTGATGAACTCCTTGGTGCCATCCAGCGGGTCCACCAGCCAGTAGCGGCCATCGTCACCCACCCCTGAAAAGCCTTCCACATCCTCTTCGGAAAGAATGGGATGCCCCTGCGGCAGCGCCTGCAAACCTTGCCGAATGACGTCATGCGCCGCTCGATCCGCCTCGGTCAGCGGGCTGTGGTCCTGCTTGATCGTCACATCGAAGGCGCGGCCATACACCGCCATGATGGCACTGTCCGCCGCCTTGGCAATGGCCAACACCTGCTCCAGTAATTCGCGCATGGCACCTCCCAAACATGAAAAACCGCCCACGGGGGACGGTTTTCGAACACGCAGCCTGCAACAGGCCGTTAAACGTCGTAACCCGCTTCACGGGCCAGCGTGGTATTGGCCTGCAGCCAGCCTTCGATATGCCCGCAGTCGAACGTACGGCCATGCATACGGTACGCCTGCACCGACTTGCCTTCCTGCATCAAGCGGTCGATGGCATCGGTGAGCTGGATTTCGTTGCCCGCGCCGGGCGGCTGGTCGCGCAGCAGCTCCATGATGCGGTAAGGCAGCACGTAGCGGCCAATCACGGAAAGGCGCGAAGGCGCTTCTTCCGGCTTGGGCTTTTCCACCACGCCGCGCATGTTGGCGCTTTCGCCTGCCGCAGGCTCATCGCAATCCACGATGCCATAGCGGTACACCTCTTCCTGGGGCACGGCTTCCACCATGATTTGCGATGCGTCGTTGGCTTCCCAGCGCGCCACCATGCTGCCCAGGTCACAGGCACTGCTGCCCAGCTGCGGCTTGACCAGCACGTCGGGCAGAATCACCGCGAACGGCTCATCCTGGTCCAGCAGGTGGGCCGCGCAAAAGATCGCATGCCCCAGGCCCTTGGCATTGGGCTGGCGAACACTGGTCACCTTCAACTGCTTGGGAGAAATGGCCGACAGCGTCTCCAGCAGCGCATCCTTACCCTTGCTGGCCAGCGAATGCTCAAGCTCGAAGTGGGCATCGAAATGGTCTTCGATGGCCGATTTACCCGCCCGCGTCACCAAAATGATCTCGTTGATGCCTGCGGCCAGCGCCTCTTCCACCACATGCTGAATCAAGGGGCGGTCGACCACCGGCACCATCTCCTTGGGGATCGCCTTGCTGATGGGCAGCAGGCGGGTACCAAACCCCGCCACCGGAATAATCGCCTTGCGTACTTGAGTCATTCAACACTTCCTTTTTCGTTACGTTGCTTGCGCCACTCACTCACTTTACGCAGCAGCTGAGCAGTACTGGGATCTTCTACATTCTGGTGCTCGATCGGCAAACCCGCCAACGTCTGATACAGGCTGGTGGCCAGCTGCTTGCCCAGCTCCACGCCCGGTTGGTCGAAGGGGTTCAGGTTCCACAACACCGATTGAACGAACACTTTATGCTCGTAGAGCGCCAGCAGCGCGCCTATCGACCACGCATCCAGCTCGCGCACCAGTATAACCGAATTGGGCTGGTTACCCCGATACCCCTGGGCCATATACCCCCGCAACGCAGGCGGAATGGCATCATCCCCCAGCGCAAACAGCTGGGCCTGGGCCAGGCAGTTCGCCAGGGTCAGGGAGTTTTGCTGCTCCAGCGCCTCCGCCACCGGCGAAGCCACCTCGGCGCGGCGCTGGGCCACGGCCACGAAATCGGCGCTCACCGTATGGCTACCCTGATGCAACAATTGATAGAACGCATGCTGGGCATTGGGGCCCACATCGCCCCACAGAATCGGGCAGGTAGCATGATTGACCGAGCGGCCATCGAGCCCCACGCTTTTACCGTTGGACTCCATCTCCAACTGCTGAAGATAGGCCGCGAGGCTCTTCAAACGACCATCGTAGGGCAGCACTGCGTGGGTCGGGATATTCAAGAACTGGCTGTTCCAGGCCCCCACCAGTGCCTGCAACACGGGCAGGTTCTGCGCCAGCGGCGTCTCCAGAAAGTGGCGGTCCATGGCGTGTGCACCTTCCAACAAGGCATCGAACTGCGCCACCCCCAGCTGCATGGCCACGCTCACGCCAATTGGCGACCACAGCGAAAAGCGCCCGCCAATCCACTCCTTGAACGCCAGCTGATGCGCCTCGGGAATGCCGAACTCGGTCATTTTTTCCGGCTTGGAAGAGACCCCCAACAGCTGGTAACGGCGCACCGTGGCCTCATCCACTTCCAGGGCGTCGCTCAACCAGGCCAGCGCCGTGCGCAGATTGAACTGCGTATCGGCCGTGGTGAACGACTTCGAGGCCAACACCAGCAGCGTGGTAGCCGGGTTCAGCGTTTCCATCAACGGCAGCAGCTGCGAGCCATCCATGGTAGACACATAGTGCACGCCCACCTGCGCCTGGCTCGGGCAATCGGCCAGCGCCTCGCTCACCAATTTGGGGCCTAAATCCGAGCCCCCCACCCCAATATGCACAATATCGGTGATCGCCTGGCCCGTGGCGCCAAACCACGCCTGCTGATGAACACGGGTCACCAGCTCGGCCATTTTCACCCGCTGCTGCTGGCAAAACGCGGCGGCGGCCTCCATGCCCTCAGGGGCAGGCGTCGCTTCCGGCCAGCGCGCCGCCATGTGCAACGCCGCCCGGCGCTCGGAGTGATTCACCTTGGCGCCTGCAAACAGCGCACTACGCCGCGCTTCCAGCCCACAGCTCTGCGCCCACGCCACCAATAACTGCAGCGTTTGCTGGGTCAACCGCTGTTTGCTGAAATCCAGATGCAGCGTGCCAAATGAAAACGCCAGAGAATTCGCCCGCTGTTGAGCAGACTCAGAGTTCCCCAACAGGTCGCTCAATGACTGAGCCTGCAGCTGGTCAGCATGCTGATGCAATGCATTGAAAGGCGTGTAGGTACGCTCGTTAACAATGGATAGTGAACTGTTCATGTGTCGTCCTTGATAAAAGGTGGCATGACAAAGAGAAATAAGCATTTGCCACGCCAACCTGCATCACTTCAGTGTTAACCATAAAGTTTACAGTAAGATGATGGGGGAAGGTACACAGCCAAAAATGAATAATACGTGGAAATTGAGACACCAGAGAGCAGCGCAGCGAACAATAGCCATAATACTGTGCCACTATTAACTACCTTCCCCACTCCAACGAAGCGACGATCGAAAGGAGTGGGGATATGCCTTAACAGAGTTCTACGCGGCCAACACGCCCGAAAGTAATTGCTTGGCGCTGTCGATCAGTTCGTCCAGGTGTTGGGGGCCTTTGAAGCTTTCGGCGTAGATTTTGTAGAGCGATTCCGTGCCGCTGGGGCGGGCGGCGAACCAGCCGTTGTCGGTGGTGACTTTCAAGCCGCCAATGGCAGCCTGGTTACCGGGGGCCTTGACCAGTACAGCGGTGATGGGGTCGCCCGCCAGGGTGGTGTCGGTAACGCTGGCGGCGGTGAGCTGCTTGAAGGCGTCCTTCTCTTCCACGCTGCACGGCGTGTCCACACGCTTGTAGCAAGGCTCGCCAAAGCGTTGGGTCAGCGTCTGGTAATACTCGCTGGGCGTTTTGCCGGTCACGGCCAGAATCTCGGCGGCCAGCAGGCACAGCGCAATGCCGTCCTTGTCGGTAGACCACGCCTTGCCGTCGCGGGTCAGCAGGCTGGCCCCGGCGCTCTCTTCGCCGCCAAAGGCCAACCAGCCATCGGAGAGGCCATCCACGAACCATTTGAAGCCCACCGGCACCTCGTGCAGCTCCCGCTCATGGGAAGCCACCACCCGGTCGATCATGGAAGACGACACCAGCGTCTTGCCAATGCGCAGCTCCTGGCTCCACTCGGGACGGTGGCTCATCAGGTAATCCACACACACCGCCAGGAAGTGATTGGGATTCATCAACCCATTGGCATCCACGATACCGTGGCGGTCGGCATCCGGGTCGTTGCCGAAGGCGAGATCGAAGCGGTCCTTGATGTCGAGCAGGTTGGCCATGGCCGCCGCGCTGGAGCAGTCCATGCGAATCTTGCCGTCGTGATCCGGCGGCATGAACGCAAACCGGCTATCGAGGGTGGTATTCACCACTTCCAGATTCAGCCCGTAGTGTTCGGCTACAGCCTGCCACACCGGCAGCGCCGTACCACCCATGGGGTCTGCCCCGAGGGTCAGGTTGGCCTTCTGGATGGCATCCATGTCCACCACGCGGCCCAACTGGGCCACGTAATGGGCCGTGAAATCGTACTCCTGCACCTGGGCCAGCGCCTCTTCCAACGACACTAGCGTAATATCGCTCAACTGGCGCAGCAGGTAGGCATTGGCGCGCAGTTCGATCCAGCGGGTCGCTTCGGTATCGGCGGGGCCACCGTGGTACAGGTTGTACTTGATGCCGCCATCTTCCGGCGGATTGTGCGAAGGCGTGATGATCAACCCATCGGCCTTGGCAGCAGGGTCACCCAGCGGGTGCTGAGTGTTGTAATGGATGATGGCCTGGCTGACCAGCGGCGTCGCCGTGTAGCCATGGCCCTTCTCGACCAGCACCGGCACGCGGTTGGCCACCAGCACCCGCAGCGCGCACTCCCAGGCGGGGCGCGAAAGCGCGTGGGTATCCACCCCCATAAACAGCGGCCCCTGGTAGTTCTCTTCCTTGCGGTAGTCCACTACCGCCTGGGTAATCGCGATGATATGCGCCGCGTTGAACGTACGCTCGGTGGCGCGGCCACGGTGGCCAGACGTACCAAAGGCGATGCGTTCCTTCACGACATTGGCATTCGGCGTTTGCTCATGAAATGCCTGGATAATGGCGTCCATTCTACTTACTCCCTGATTGATATACGGAAAAACGAGCCTGCCGTGCCTGCCAGAACTGTATCGCATCGTCAGGTTGGCCAATGCGCTGCGCATCTATAGCTGCCTGACGGGCCATGGCCGCGGCCTCTTGGGGATGATGAATCAAGAAGTGCAGTGCAGCCTGCCACTCCTCAGGCGTGTCACCTACCAGCAAGCCGTTGCTACCGTGGGAAACGACATCAGTGTAAGGGCCCCGACGCGAGTAAACACCCACGCCACCCATGGCAGCAATATCTAAAAACTTGATATACGACTTACCCCGGTTAAACGGTGTAGGCCATAGCGGAGCCAAGCCAATATGCACCCGATGCTGAGATTGGTAGTGACGAAACGCCTGCCAAGGCAGTGGTTCTGGCGTAGTCACACCTGGTAACTCAGCCAATTCGGAAGGCGTATGTCGCCCCAGCATAATTTCCAGCTGTGTACCCACTTGAGCGTTCTGAATTGCCTTAAGCGCGGGAGCGATATGCTGCAGGTCGCTCAAATGGGCGCGCGTCCCATGAAAGCCTATTCGCCAAGGTAAGCCTGGCGAAGGCGGTTGTCTGAAGTGGTTCAAGTCTTCAGGAAGGGCGGCGATCAATGGAGGGGGCAACACCGACACATTGGCATGGTCTGAACGGAATTGATCGGCTAACGCTTCACTGCACGCGACCACCTCATCACACAAGGCCAGCAATCCTGTCTGGCTATCGGCAATACCTGCCATGCGTTTACGGTAAGCATCGGGGAGTGATACATCGGCGGCAGCGGCAGAGATATCATCATCGATCAAATACACGACGTAGCCAAAGACACGACGATGACGTCTTAGCCAGCGTATCCATGCGGCAGGCAGGGAGCGGCACACGACCAGATTGGCCCCCGCATAATGATCCAGAAAATCTCGCCCCAGCAGCCACGGCGCGGCAAACCACCTCGAAGCCATCACGCGCTCAATGCGCAAACCCTGTTGGCGAAGCGCCGGTACAGCAGATTCAAGAAAGTAGATATCTTCCGTCGGCCTGCTGCCGTCGCTAAAAACAACCCAGTCTGCTTTCGGGGTCATAAGGCATCTTGCAGGCACACAAAACACATGAGCACACCATGCCGTGAAGCTGGCCACACAGACATGGCGTTACTCACAGGTATCACCAGCATGTTAACGGAGTGAGAAATCTTCATGCACCAGCGTCAAGTTAGGGTTGTAAGCAGGGTCATTATCCAACTGTTTGGCCCAACGGCGGCGCATATAAGCAACTTCGCTCAGCCACCGTGCGCGTTTGGTAGGCGTGTCATCTGCACCACGGGAAATAGACTCGTGATGATACAGCTCTGCATAAGGTGTCCATAAATTGCGGTAACCTGCCTCTCGAACACGCAAACACAAATCGACATCGTTGTAAGCAACTGCCAACTCGCGCTCGTTCAGGCCCTTCACTTTATTAAAGACACTTTTTCGCAATAACAAACATGCGGCAGTAACAGCAGAAAGATTCTGCACAACTTTCAAACGCCCGTTATAACCATCGCTTTCCCGCGGGAAGAAGCGATGCGCATGACCCGCCACATCGCCTAACCCAAGGATGACCCCACCATGTTGCAACATTCCATTAGGATAGTAAAGCTTAGCGCCAACGCAGCCGATTTCAGAGCGACACACTTGGCCGACCATTTCGGTTAGCCAGTGCTCGTTGATGGGTTCAATGTCGTTATTTATCAGCCCAATAATCGAGCCATGCGCGTGCGTTGCACCAAAATTATTGATGGCTGAATAATTGAACGGGTGATCCCACCGCAAAACTCGCACGCGAGCATCACGCTGCTCCACTTCGTTCATATAGGCCAGCGCCTCCGGGCAATCACTTTGATTATCCAGAATCAGCACTTCAAAATGGGTATATGCCGTACGAGCAAGAATGGCATCTACACAAGGCCGCAGGATATCCACCCCATTACGGGTAGGAATCAACAGACTTACCAATGGCGCAGGGCGCGGAATCGGCCACTCGATACGCACGCTATGCTCCAGCAAACCAGGGTGAACAACTGCATGATTACTGGCCACATGCTGTTTCAATACGTGCGTTACCAGCTGTATGGCATCCGCTTGAGAAAGTGAATAGCGAAATAGCGTACTACGGTGATACAGCATTGCAGGTAAATGATGAACCGAACGCTCACTCCCATGGACACTCTTCCACATCAAAAACGTCAACGCCAAGGCGTAGTCGACAGCCGCTCGGTTAGTCAGATGTGACAACAGGTCTGCTTGCTCGGTTTCCAGCTGCCATAGCAGTTTACGCTTGTAGAGTGCCAGGCGACCAATGTAATTGGTAGACAGCAATAAATCAGGGTTCCAATCTGGCTTGAAAACCGGCTTGCTACGCTCGCCATTTTCATTAATGGCATCTTCATCGCCATAGAACAGCTGCGCATCCGGATACTCGTTCCATGCCCTGGCCAGTTGGCTCAGCGCCTCTGGTGATAGCTGGTCGCCAACGCTAATCCGCAACACGCCATCCCCTTGGGTTTGAATAAACCCCTGGTGATCCAACTTCGCATAGGTGCGGTGATAGCTCCTGATCAGATTGATACGGCTGGTAGAAGGAATATAACGCTCAAGACTTCGCCTTTGTGCATCGGTAATCTCAGCCGACAACACGATGAATATTTCCCAAAAGAAATAGCTTTGCGCCTTGAGCGAATTGATCGTGGCAACAAAATGTTTCTCGCCTTTTTCAAAATCTTCCAGAGTCACGGGCATGATCAGCGAGAACAAAGGCGCGTGCGCCAGCCTGGAAATAAAGGCCTGAGCATCAAGGTGAGCAGAAGGCTCTTTGACATCGATCCAGCGCACATAATCATCGTTGATGTGCTGCTTCGCATGTGTCTGGTCATAGGCAGTAAGGGCCACTTTACGCCAGGAGCACCCTTCCGCCACAGACGCGACATGCAATTGCCGGATCACCTTGCGAGTACGCAGCCCCTTGAAGTCTTCATGGTTATTGATAAGCCGGCGCGCCAAGCGGTTATGTGCAAACCAAGGCGTCAACCACACCCATCGCAACGTAGCCGACTGCAGCGCCGCCTCGGAAGCACTGAAAGAAAGCGTAATACCAACAACGCCCAGCGGCACCCAAACAATCCGTTTAGTCGTTTTACCAGGACGTAAAGAAACAGAGGATTCAAGCTCCCCCTGCCGCGTATGAAGCACCAAAGTAGCAGCACCGTGAGCATCACCCGCCAGCCCATCCAGCTCGATCATATTCCAGCCTGGCCAAGGCTTGTCGCCGACTACCTCGCAGTCGACAGTACCGTTTTCGCGTTCATATTCGACTGCTTCATCAAGCGCCGAAGGCGTACTTCTGATATTCAAGACAGGCTGACGCCGCCAGATAGGCGGCATGTCAATCAAACGACCCAGCGCGGCCATCCATTCTTTAAAGCGAACTGTATGCTGCCCCATTCACACCTCAACCCAATTCTTTGACAAGGCAACCTTCATGAAATAAGTGCCCGAGCCGCCTGCGCCCAAGGCAGAATGCCCACCGTTTGCAGGTACTCATCCTCGGCGATGATACGCCGTTCCAGCACACCCTCAAGTGCTTTCTCGTCGAGCTGGGACGACTTGCTCTGCACCATCTCCTGTAAGCTATAGGCCACTGTAGGTACTTGAATAACAAAGCGCGCATTGGTCTGAGCGGCCAGATAAGCAGGGCTGACAGCCTGCACCAGAGCAGGGTCAACATTACCTGCGCTATGCACGAACACCACGCGCTGAAAAAGGCGGCACAGATAATTGAACATGGAATAGCTGGACGAGGAACCAAACAGCAAGCACGTGCCAGACATCAGCGCTTTCGGGTACTCCATCACCATCAGACGGCCAAAATTAGGCAGGCCATTGTCATAAGTCTTGTAACGGGTATGCGTAAAAGAAGTCAGGACCTCCACCACGGACGTCTGTTTGGGCGCCAACTTATTGCCCAAGTCCCCCCCCATGGTTCTTTTCTTGTAGCGATCTTTGGCAAACACTGACGCACACGACGACGCATCCAGCCCCAAGCGCTCGGCAAAAGCCAACGTTGCGGTCATCGCCCCCTGATGCGTCCAGTGCGTATCGGTCGGGATAAAAGCACCGTCTCCCAATGATTTCAGCGCCGCCACGGGGTACACCAACTCAGCAGCTTCTGGCAATGCCAATACCTGCTGCATGGGACCTGTCTCCCCGCCCTGTTGAGGGTGATACTGCTCGCCCATGACACTCTCTTTGGAAGGCGCCACCAACAACGCGCAGGGCACCTGGCCCGCCACCTCTGACAATTGGCGCAGATACGCCTGCCACCCCTCCACGCCAGCCTGGGTCAGCTGCATCCGTCCCGTAAATTGGTCTACGCTGCCATTGGTATCATTATCCAGAAACAGCCACCCTTTTTTACCTTCGAGGACTTTCAATGGCTGTGAAGGAGCAACATCCTGAGTATCCACGTGAACGTCTTGCAACAGCCAGCGCTCATCACCCAACGCAAGCCACAGTGAAAACTCTCTCAACAAGGGCGGCACCGTAAAGCGAAAACCGCACCGCTGCTGAGCGTGCCCTTCGGCGGCTACGCTCAGCACATTCTCGATGACATCAGGACGCTCGATATCCAACGGATAACACAGTTCGTAGACGGGCAACCAGCGAGCAACGATGCGAACCTGAGCTCGCATGTCCTGTAGATGCTCAGGCAGCAGCAGCCACCCTTGTACCACTCGCCCAGAAGGCAGAAAACGCGACCCGCGCTGCGGTGAAGGATAATCCAACGACCAGCGTTCAATCGGGGTTCGTTCATGCTCTGGGGTAGCATGAGTCCACTCCTTCACACGGCGCGTTAGCCAGCGCTTCAAGTCCTGCCCTGCCGAGCGCTCGTCGGCATTTTCTGTTACGTCATGTTGCTTATCTGCAAGCTGCTGCAACCATTTCATTTTCTGTTTAACCTTAGGCGCGAATTGAGCGGCCACATGACACTCAACATCGTTACGGTCATGGCGCATAAAGTAGTCACGCTGCTTTTGATAATGGGGGGTGGCAGCACTGCCACGCTGAGCCTTGCCCAGCACAAACTCTTCTACCGACTTGACCAAATAGTGGTTTATCCGCGCGCCGTCCCAGCAAACAGTGTCGCTCAACCCCTGGCTAACCGAGCCATTCGGCCCCTGACGTGCAATCAGCGGCGCCCCATGGCTATTGAGATAGTGGCCATGGCGCAAGCGAGCAATATGCGGGTTGATAAAACACTCGACATCACGCGGCCTGACCACACTTTTTATGTGATGGTTAGGCCCGAAGTCCTGCCGGGCACGCCGAGTGAAGCGTTCGATGACCAGCCCATCCTCACGAAACCTGGCACCAGCAGAGCCAAAGCAGGCCCAGTTCAGCCCCAACGCACTTACCTCAGGGTCAGAAAAGCGCGTTTTCAACCACGACAACAAAGGATACTCGTCATCTTCTAGGGTTTCAGTGGTGGGTAGCAAGAACTCATCGACATCAATAAACGCCAACAGATCAATAAGTTGAGGGCAATGATGCAACAATTGCCGATACGCCTGCAACTGAGGCGGCTGCCCCTCGGTGGGCACAGACAGCAAGGTCACCAGCCCTGCCTTTTGCATAGGAGCCAGCCACTCATACGTGCCATCATCGCTTTCATTATCGGCAATCAAAAAGTGGCTAACGCCTACCGACAAATGAAACGCCATCCACTCGGGAAGGCTCTCTCGTTCATTCTTGACGATAGCAGCAATGGCAAGCTTCAAGCATGTCCCTCCGCTGGATCTGTATGGTTTTGTCACGTAGTCGATGTCACGTAATCAATGCCACGTAGTCGATCACGGTGTATCTGCAAAGGCAGACACACCGGTTAACCGATACGCCTTGCACAATGCACTGCCCAGCTCAGCCGAACTAAACCAAGTCACCGCTCGCTGCTGTGCAGCCTGACCGAAGCGTCGGCATTGAGCGGGCGCAGCGGCCAACTTTGCCACCTGCTGGGCTGCCGCCGCCGGGTCGCCATACGGCACGAGATACCCCGTTTCACCATCAACGACCAGCTCGCCCAATGCGCCCCACTGATAAGCCACTACCGGCCGTCCTGCCGCCATGGCTTCGAGTACAGTACGCCCAAAAGACTCTTGAAAGCGGGATAGGTTCACCACGATATCAAGCTGAGCCAACGCCTCTTCAGGGCGTTCTACGTAACCCGCAAAGCGCACATTGGAAGGCGCACGGCCCTGCGCCTGACGCGCCAATAGCGCTTTTATCTCAGGGGTGCAGGCCCCAAACACCACCACCTCAGCAAAGGGAGACAAAGCTTGCAGGTGACGAGCCATGGTGGCCAGGTCATCGATGCCCTTTTTGGCAACATTGCTACTCAACATGCCCACCCTTACCCCGCCCTGACGCTCGCCGGGTGAAAAACGCACGGGCGGCAGCGCCAATAATGGCGGCATATGGATCGTATTAGGCACCACGCACACGGGCGTTGAAGACGGCAGTGCAAATGCCTCGGCAGCGCAGCGTGAGTTGGCGATCACCACATCGGCTTGTGCATGAACATGGGCCACCACCGCCTCAGGCTCAGCGCCCAACAAGGCACACAAGCCTGGATCATGACGCGGCAATTCACGAACATGCACCAGCGTTGGTAACCCCGCTCGGCGTGCCGCCACATAAGGTTCCAAAAGCACTGCTGTATTACCGTGTATCGCATTGACCTTGTGGCGCTCGATCAATGTTTCGAAATGAGCAACCGTCCTCTCGACCGGCAACCGCCCTGCCTGCCACCAGCCATAGGGGAGTACGGCCAATACCCGGCAACGCTTCAAAATAGCCTGCTCATACTCGGCATTCATGGCCTCAGGCAAGGTAACCACTACATTCCAACGCAGCTTGACCATGGCATCCAGCACATCCAACAGGCTACGCTCAGCGCCAAACAGCGTCTTGCCCGCCTGATGCGCGCACAACATGACGGTTGGCCGGTTAGAAAACGCCTGCTCCCCCTCCCACTCTGGCAAGGCTGAAAAGTCGTGTGCGTACCCCGTCTTTAAAAAATGAGCTAGCGGCTGACAAGGAAGTTGAGCCACCTCCGGGTAATAACGTAAATATCCAGACGTAGAAAAATCGGGCCCTGGATCTCGGCCTTCGGCGGCGCCCGCCTCCCAGAAATGCAGCAGCGGCTCGGTTGGCGTATTCAGCAAATCCGGGTAACGAGCAAGGTACCACCCAGCATCAAACAGCGTGGATTCGCAGACCCGCTCGAAATCGGTCAACGGTCCATTGGCAGGCGACTGCTCGCGCAGCATCGAAAGCGGTGCTGCAAATGGCCTTGACTCAGGCATAAAAGGCATCAACAGCGCCGTTCTGCTTTCTGCTGCCTGATGCCACTGGCGAGCCATCTGCATATAACGGAACCGTGCTCCACTGAACTGACTAACCAAATGCGTGCTGGTATGCTGGCTTAATGACCCTTCATCACTCAAGCCAAATGACAGGGGCACACCTGGCAGCACCTCAGCCACACTTTCCGGCCCAAAAGCCGCTTCCACACGATACCGAAACTCGGTATCGGCATTGACGTTCACGCGATCCCAATAGCCCAACGCCTCGAACGTCGAGCGCCGAAACATCAACGAAGACATATTCGGATAGACCCACCCAAACTCATCCAAGCGCCAGCGGTGGAAGTGCAAAGACGGCGTAACACGTACCCAATGCGAAAGGCAGGCCTGCACCTGCGGCTGCGCCACCAGCGCCTGACATTGGTGCCACAATTTTTGAGGGTGAGACCAGTCATCACTATCGTGGGTAGTAATGAACTCACCACGCGCCACTTTCAGCCCAGTATTACGTGCCGCATAGGCCCCCTGGTTACGCTCGTGGCGCAGCAACACCAGCTGCACATGGGAGGGTGCCTCATGCTGAAGCGCCTTGACTACCGCAGCACCGTCATCCGCACTGGCATCATCTACCACGATGATTTCAAGGCGCACGCCAGATTGCGCAAACAGCCCGCGCAACGCCGTGGCAATGGTGCGTTCAGCGTTATAAAGCGGAATAATGACACTCACCAATTTCAACGGAATGACATTATTGACCTCTTTATTGCCCGTGCCCCCAGCAAGCTGCAAAGCAGACAGCGCAAACGAAGACGCATCATCACCCAGACCAACGGGAGCGAGATCATGCGCCTCGAACATGGCATTCAAAACACCCAATGACGATGCGGAAGGCTCATCCAACCATTGCTGCATGTTACAGCGTGCCAGAGCGGTGTCGGCCAAATGTGGGTAATGGCTCTCTAAAAACGTCAGCGCCTGCTGAGCTGCCCCCCTAGTGTGACGAGCCACCTTACCCCGACAACACGCATCAATGACCAACAGCGCCGGCCCAGGGGACGAAAAAGCCTCCCACCGCCCTTCCGGCATCAGGCTATCCAGCACCGCATCCCAACGCTGCTGCCAGGCATACCAGCGTGCTAACGCCCAACGCGCCGCCATCCGCTCAGTAGCATTGGCAGAAGACGAGGAAAGCAGCTGCGCTAAACGAGGCAGCATGACACGATCGGCTCCTCGCCATAACGCATGCTCCCAGCCCACCACTCGGTTGCGAAAAGGCTGCCGGCCCTCTGCCCGGCCATGGCGCTGATAATGCTGCCACGGGTCCAACCCCGCCTCAGCCACATCGGGATAAGCGTCGAGATACCACTGAGCATCGAAATCAGCCGCGTCATCCTGCCGTAGCGGAGTGGCGTGAACAGCATCTCGGGCCGATGAAGGCCGACCCCACCATTTAGCCAGAAAAGAAAACATGGCAACCCATTAGCGAAAAGTGAAATCCCAAAACCCTACATACAAAAAAGCCGTCAAACCCTGGGTTGACGGCCCTTACATGCATTTATGGGCAACACGTTTTTATAAATAAAACCGAGGCCTAGCGGCAATATAGCATACCCGAAGCGTTAAATTTCCATGGGCTCGCTCAATCGCTGCCAAACAGGTCACGGGTATAGACCTTGTCCACCACATCCTCCAGCTCAGGCACCATGCGGTTTGCCAAGATCACATCTGCCTTCTGTTTGAAGGCGTCGAAGTCGCGCATCACCACAGAACCAAAGAACTTCTCTTTATCCAAGGCAGGTTCGAACACCACCACTTCGATGCCCTTGGCCTTAAGACGCTTCATGACGCCCTGCATGGCACTGGCACGGAAGTTATCGGAACCGGTTTTCATGATCAAACGGTACACGCCCACCACTTCCGGCTCACGGCGCAACACCGACTCCGCGATGAAATCTTTGCGAGTGCGGTTCGCTTCCACGATGGCCTGAATCATGTTGTTGGGCACATCCTGATAATTCGCCAACAGCTGCTTGGTATCTTTAGGCAGGCAGTAGCCGCCATAACCGAAGCTGGGGTTGTTGTAATGCTTGCCAATGCGCGGGTCCAGCCCTACCCCTTCGATAATCTGTTTGGCATCCAACCCATGAGTTTCGGCGTAGGTATCCAGCTCATTGAAATACGCTACGCGCATGGCCAGATACGTATTGGCGAACAGCTTGATTGCCTCTGCTTCCGTGCTGTTGGTCAACAGCACATCGACTTCCTGCTTGATGGCACCCTGCTTCAACAGCTCGGCAAAAGTCGCCGCCCGCTCCGAACGCTCGCCCACAATGATGCGCGAAGGGTACAAGTTATCGTGCAGAGCCTTGCCTTCACGCAGGAACTCAGGGGAAAACAGCAGATTCTGCGTGTTCAAACGCTCAGCAGTTTCCTGTGTATAGCCCACCGGCACGGTGGACTTGATGACCATGACCGCATCCGGGTTGATCTCCATGACCTGCTGAATCACGGCCTCAACGCTTTTGGTGTTGAAATAGTTGGTGTCCGGGTCGTAGTCGGTGGGCGTGGCAATAATGACAAACGCCGCCCCCGCGTAAGCCGCTTTGGCATCCAGGGTTGCCGTGAAGTGCAGGTCTTCCCGGGCCAAAAACGCTGAAATTTCCGCATCCTCAATCGGTGATACGCGGTTATTCAGCATCTCGACCTTTTCAGGCACGATATCGACCGCGACCACCTCATGGTGCTGGGCCAACAGCATCGCGTTAGAAAGGCCAACATAGCCCGTACCGGCAACTGCAATCTTCATCCTTAAGGTTCTCCAACAAGCATCGTTGCATCAGTCATCGCCAAAGCGACAGAGTCGGCGCGATTGTAACAAACTACGCGCCCATCGATTCATCATAACCATCACATTCACCAGAAAGTTCCCTACAAAGGGGGATGCCTTCCTAAGGCAGGATGCATGTTATCGCAAAAGACGGCCTGGAAAGCTCAGCGCCCACTCCCACAGGCCATCGCCAACTCAGTCCGCATCAGTTCAAGTAAAACACTTCCCATGCTTTGCAGTTTTTCTTGAAGCTCACTTCGCCTGAACGCTCTGCAGACAAATAACGCTCTGCCCCTTTCACTACGATCGCGAGCCCGCGGCCATTACGCTTGAAAGCCAACGGTTTACAGCCATAGGAATCATTGGTGGAAAAGACATTTCGGTTATCGAGAAACAGCTGCTTGCCTGTTTCACTGAGGGTCAGTGCGTGCTTTTCACGATCAAAGCAGACCAGCTCATCGTCATGGTCCAGCACCACATCGCGGGGGTGGCAGTGATGGATTTCTTCACTACTGTGTGAGTACACCAAGACACTTTTATGATGGGTCACCAAGCAAGCAGCAGAAAATCCCTCGCCCAGAAAATCAAGCTGCGGCAACGTTTCAAGCGCCACTGCATTGCCTTCACGCAAGAAGCAGAAGCGCTCAGCTACTGTACTTTGGCCAGCCGTCTTGGCTGCACGTGATTTTTTCAACTTCTGCTTGAACTGCTTGGCAAAAATGTCACTGCCCGGATGTACCGTGCGCACGTACATAGGAAAGCGTGGATTAACCACCAGCGGATGCTTTTCATCCACCTTGGTGTGATTACCCAAGCTATATACTGAGAGTAACCGTGGAGGAGAGGAAGGCCGATACACTTGCACCAAAGACAGGCCCATCGCAATTTTGGGGCTATGCCGTGGCAAAAAAGAAGAATATCCGCCCTCTTCATAGATACCTTCATAACCATTTGCAAACGTAATGGCATGGCCTTCGAATTCAGGCGAAATATAATGGTATAGCTGCTCTTCAAAATCATCCGCCAGCGCATCATCGTCATCCAGGCGAACGGTGGCGTAACATACCTCACCGCCAAATGCTTCCAAGCGACTCAGCAGGTGCTGCTGCATTTTCGAGATAACCCCCCCTTTGCTGGAAAGAGGCACGATTTCAAGATGGGGGCAGGCTTGCTGTGCTCGCTGTAATTGCTGCATGTTCTTCTCAGGCAATGCTTCTGACGTAAACACCAATACCGTTGTCTTGTCAGGCGACATTTTCTGCAAGGAAGGCAGCGTTACGTTGAAGAAAAGCTCTTCATGTAACGACATGCGCTCATCAGAGAACAGCTCTTTTTTATAGGCTTCAAATTCGTTATCACGACCAATGACCCAAGCAGTGTTGTTTTCAGACAAAACGCTATAGCGGATCATGACAAACATGTGCTTTTTCATTGATTTTCTCCTGATCACCGGCTTGTCCAACAATGGAAAAGCACGCCACCCCAAGAAAACCACTCAAAGCAATACGACATGACAATATAACGACACCACGCCAACTGCCTTTAAACAGCTTCATGGGAGTGGCGTGATATCGTTATTATTGGACTTACATTTTAAAACATCTATGAATTCTTATGATACAAAGGTATAGCACATCGTCACTGTGCAGGACAAGACCTTGCAACCAACCCACTGCCTATTTAATTAGCAGGCTAAAATCATCGAAGAAGGCACAGTCTGTCTTGAAGGCCCCTGTGCTGTCTCTCGGAGCCCACTCAGGGCTGCTGCCCCCATGAAACGTACTGAACATCAGCCGCTGAATCAGACTCTGATCGTTTTCGACATCTCGAAAGCGCAAACCGGTATGCTCGATGACCAATGCATCATCCACCCACACCAGCACCTGCCCATTATCCGCAGAGGAAGGGGCGTTCAAGTCTACCTGCATACGCACATGGTGGTACTGCCCTGGCGTAAACTGGAACGCCTCTGCACGGCGTGTATCACCATAACGCCCTGCCATATCCTGGTGGTAAACATAGGTTTGCAAGCCGCCATCGCCGCGGAACATCAAACGGGCGCTCCAACCATCCGGAGTAATGGTATTGCCGCCCGCCACTGGGTTAGCTGGCCCCAGCCCGTGGAGCTTACCGCCACGAGCAAAATCAAAACCGTCGCAGAATTCTACCCAGAAAGAGAGCTCGTACTGCAAAGCCGGTTCAATACGTGGCGACACCACCACACGGCGGCTACCTCGCTCGTATCCTTGATAATCGACCTGCAAGGCAGTACTTCCTTCTATACCCGCACCCGGCACTAAATGAGTCAGGGAGTGATCCACGATGGCCTGGCCCACGGGAGAAAGAGTATTGCTCTCGAAGCGCTCAGTATCATCGTCGGGGCTTGGTGTTGACTCCCAAGGCTGCCATGCCAGTAATAACAAGAAGAGCAAGGCCGCCGGGGTTATCCAAATTTTACTTTTTACTGACATGGCTTTCTAGAACTACCCGCCCACAATTTTATTTGGAAACACAGTTTTTCTCAGCGGATGCTCAATAATAGTTTTTCTCCCATAGAAATCTTCTATTGTCGCACGAATGTGAAGCTTACCAATCATGCTCTTATCTTTTAATTTAAAGACAGCTTGTAGCAAATAGCTACCCATCAAAAAACCACTCGCACTTAAAACTTCATTACTACCTATATACACAAGGGAAAACTCCAACTGAAACCCTTTATACAACTCGCTTAAATTGCTTCTAACTATCAATTTATCGTCTAGCAAGGTAGAATAGATGGAAAAATTTTCTTTTCTAAAACTCCCTGTTTCAGAAAAAATTAAATTCTCTTTATTTGATTGCTCCATGCTTTCTAGAAAACCAATGCTTACTCCATCAAAACCATATTCTTTAATTTTCTTTATGACTTTAATGATGACGTTTTTTGGTGGTGGAACATGCCCGTAGCCCCACTCCCCAACATATATATACCTATCTCTATACTTATAACTTGAATCAGAAAACTCTAGAACAGAGCTTTCATCTAAAATACCACGAATCTGCTTTCGCAAGTGATTCTGATCGTAGCCATTTATGAATATAATACTTTTTTGGCCATCAGTAAAATTAACTTCAGAATCTAAACATTTTTTGAAATAGTGATAATCTCCGTTTTTTATATTAGCATATGGGCTAGCTTTAAAGGCTGACTCATAGCAAGCATTGATATATTTTTTCGAAAAAGCGCTATTATAATCATAAGCCTTAATCTGAGGATTCCACACAAAAGAATATGCTTTATCCTGATTACGCATCATTGAATGTATATTTAAAGCAGCAAACCCTCCTCCACTGCCACCAGAAAGTATAACTTTTGAATTTTTAGAGGAAACCACATAGTCTAAAAAAGAAGCGATAGCACTTGTTAACTTACTTTCAACCTCGTCACCTATAAACCATGCTAAATTAATGGCTTCATTTTTCTCTAAGCTAGGGTCTGAAAAAGAAACCAAAGGGATATCTATTTGTTTAGCCACCCCCCTAAAATGAAAATAAGGAGGAGTAGTTTTAGCTCTATTTCTTATTGCCCCATGAAAACCAGCTAAAAAAACATCAAAATCACTAAAAAAATCGCCCTGAACGCAAACATTAAATGAAACATTATTATACGTTACCCGATGAACACCTTCTTTTAAAACCTCATCAAAACACTGCATTTCAATCTCATTATCTTAAGCATTGATTGTAAAGATACCTTCAACTTCTTTTCTTGTAACCGCCTCACCTTTTAAAAACTTTTTCTTTAAATCTAAACTATAAACATCACTCTCTTCATGCATAGTCCTTATATACATAATTTTTTTTGACAGCATAATTACTGGATGACGTTCATCAATATTTGAGTGCTTCCCCAGACCATAAATAGATAGCGGTTTAGGCTTTCTATCAGTCATTTTGAAAACATTAATAAACGACAACCCTAATGCAGTCAAAGGCGACTTACGCTTATTAAAGCCCACATACTTAACCCCATCAAAAAAGCCAACCACTCCTAGTGCAAAAGAAATGGCGTGTCCCTGATAGGCAGGCTTAACATATTCAAAAATATGCTTGAAAAAGTCATTAGATAAAGCATCATCATCATCAACTCGTACAGTTGCATAACAGACATCTTCCTTAAACAACTGCAGTTGCTGATACAGACAGTCATGCATGTGGCTAATCAGCTTTCCGCTACGAGGCAACAAAACAATTTTAAAATTATCTAAGCCATTCACCATATCATTTAAATTTTTCAGATGATTTTCTGGGAGTTCATCTGATGTAAAAATAAGGACAGTAGTTAGCTGCCTATCCATTCTCATCAAAGATGGAAGTGCAACTTCGCGAAATAACTTTTCGTGAAGACGCAGCCTTTCAGGGCTAAAAAGAGTTTCCTTATAACTTTCAAAGCTTTTATCTCTACCAATAACCCAAGATCCACTACTTTCAGTTAAGGCACTGTATCTAATCATTACAAAAACATGTTTTCTCATATAGCACCACCATTAATATATTTTTTTAGCAACCTACTTTCTGCACTCAGGTAGCACTCCCCAAGGTACCGATCAAACTCTTTATTAAAAGAGGAAAACTGGCCAGGGCGGGGGGTAAACTCACCAAAGGAAAAAGCGTTTTTACTTTTGATAAAGTCGATACGCATAAACGGCGTGGGGATCGCTTGGCTGACTCGCTTAGCAATTTCCAACTGCTCATTGGTGAATCCACTACCGACAAAACTCCTGCCTTCATAGCGCCCGGTTTCTGCCAAGCGGCCATCGGGTAGCCATTCGCAGTAGCGGGTTTCATTGGCACGCTCGACCTCCAGCACAAAACCGACTTCGCCGTAGAAGCAATAAAATTTGAGGTCGACGGGCGGCAAGGGCTTACCCGCCTCGAAATCTCCAATAAATTCTTCCAACAGCCAAGAATCTTTTTTGATGGTGCCCTGCTCTACCATTCCACGGGCCTTGGCCAGCGCCTCCTCTGCTGTGGCCAAGGTTTCCCCGGTGCGTACTTCGAAGGCACCTCCCTGCTCATCAAAAATGAACACGCCCTGGCTGGAAGAACCATTTTCAGGCTTCAGCACGCTGCCCTGCTTGGGCTGGATACTGGCTAACGGCTGGTTGAAGGCATAGGTGTCTGGCCGCTTGATGCCCAGCTCATCAATAAATTTATAGGCATAGCGCTTGCTGTTCAGTTTCCATTCTGGCTGAAAATTGAACAGCTGCCGACGCCGGGTCGCCTGCACCAACAGCTGCTGAAAGGAAGCCACGTTCGTGAGCGGCACTTTGTGCTGGCTCAACAGGCGTGTCAGCTTTTCTGTCAACTCATCGGATGTTAACAGGCTAGCCACCTGCTCCAGCACAGCCGGACGCTGTTCCATGGGCAGTTTGGGCAACGCAGCCACGAGCTGATTGGCAATGGTGCGCTTCTGCGCTTTTTCGCGCTGTACTTTTTCTTCTGCTTGGGCAAGCGCTTCTAACAAAGCGCTTACATCCTGCTGGCGTTTACTCACAGAGCTCCCCAATTTTTCAAGCCGATAAATTCGGGGTATCCGTCCAGGGGATACTCGGTCAAGGTGTTATCGGCTGTTTTATAATGGCTGGCTTTGACCACCTGGCCCATCACAACGGGCTCTACTTTACCTTGTTTAAGCAGCTCGAAGTAGAGGTTGCACAGGGCTTCCGGGGCTTTGTGGAAACTGGGCCAATGGAACAGGGCTACCTTCTGCTTGGGGTGCTTGCCGATGAATTCGGCAGCTTTCTGGCAGTCTTCCAAGCGAGAAAAATCGCCCGCAATCACGGTATTGAACACTAGAGGTTCATCCGTACGCTCGAACATACTGCGGGGCGCGGGGAACGCGCGCTGGGCTTTGGCATCGCGCACGTTCAAGTGCTTTTGCGACGCGTGCCACCAAGCGCAGATTTCGCGGTAGATATGACGCAGCCCGTAGTACACGGTGCGCACATGAGTGGCTTTGGTACGGGTGAGCGAGGACTCTTCATCCAGCGCAAAAGCCAGCGGGGTATCTGAATAGATCTTGGCGAACGATTTTTTCCCGAACTGTGCCTGCATGCGCCAGATGTACTCGGTATCGCCACCAATGCGCACGTGGTCCCACTCGCCAATGGTGTCCAACACTTCCTTGCGGAACATGAAGGATGACTGGCTCCAGTGCGTCAGGCAGCTGTTCGGGCGCCAGTTCTGAGTAAAGGCCAGATTGCCCTGGGCGCGGATCCAGTGCGCCGAGCAGCCCTTCACAGAAGGATGTTTTTCCAGGTAGGCCACCTGGGTAGCGATTTTCTGCGGGTGCGACCAGTCATCGCTGTCGTGGGTTGTAAACAGATCGCCAGTGGCAAAGGTGAGCCCGTAGTTACGCGCCGCGTAGGCCCCCCCATTGTGTGGCGGCTGCACGGCTTTCACGCGCGGGTCTTCTTTCTCTAGCGCCTTGAGCACCTCGAAAGTGTGATCGGGCGAGCAGTCGTCTACCGCGATAATTTCTATGTTTTCATAGGTTTGCGCCAGCAGCGACTCAATGGCGATGCGTACCTGCTCGCCTGCACTGTAGATGGGCATGATGATGGAGACTTTTTTCGTGCCCTTCACTTTCGGCGCAGGTAGCCCTACCACGTTGCCAATCGAAAGCGGCTGCGTTTTATCCTTGCGACGAATGCCACTGAACCCATGAATCGCGAAGGCCTGGTTGATCAGCTCGATGCGCTTGGCATCATCGGAGAGTGCGTTGGTAAGCGCAAAGTGGGCATCGGCATCATTGGGGTGACGCTCGACGAAAGGCTTGAGAGCGGCATAGGCTTCCGCAGGGCGGCCTAGCGTCAGCAGGCAGAAATAGGTGAGATACACCGTTTCTTTACGCGACTTGTTGGCATTGGTCAGTTCGCGCATTTTTCCGGCGAACGCCAGGGCAGATTCGATCTCGCCACAAAAATAGAGCCAACGCGCCGTGTGCCACATGGCCCACCAGCGAGACGCTTCCGTTGCATTGGGGTCGTTGTACACGTCTTCCAGCGCTTTCAAAGCCGATACCGAATGACCGTTCCAGAGCTGCACGGCCAGGTTGGCGGTGCCGTTGGCTTCCTTGTCCTTGATCTCATTCCCTTTTGCCTGGCCCTTGTACAGGTAATGCAGCAGCGGCACTTCATTGGGCTGCATCTGCGCCTTGTGCGTTTCCAGGTAAAAATCGTTATCGAAGCGTTTACAAGGGTTCAGCCCCAACCGCCAGCCTACCGCCAGATAATGCAACACGGGGTCCACCTTGTGAGGCATCCACACCTCATGCTCGACCAGATACCATTTGCCATTCACCAGCCGAGACTTCTTCACCAGCTCGATATCGTTCTCTACCTGCCCTGGCCGCACCACTTCCAAGGCATTGCGCAGCAGTTGGTCGCACACCTTCTTGTTGTCGATCTTGCGCAAGGCCAGCGCCAAATTGACATAAATCGGCTTGAACCCCTTATACCGAGACAGCGCGTTGACATAATGGGCAGCTGCCTGCTCGTAGGCTTCCTGCCGATATAGGTCATTTCCTTTTTCAAAACTCATGGGGTCGCTCAGGCTCTGTGTGGTCATCATATTCATGGGCAAGGTTCAAAAGAAGGGGGTACTGATGCCGCGCTGCATATACGAAAGCGCTAAACAAAATTCTGAATATACTATCATAATAAAGTAGATCTATTCGGCTCTCATCAGTGCTCGGGATAGAGCTAAACTGAAAAATCCAGCCCTAATTCTCTCTCAAGCTCGGTTGGCTCATGGTCTGCTTGAGAAGAGCGTCCATCACTGTGTTCTAGTTCCGCAATTTTCTTTTTTAAACGTGAGTTCTCTTCTAGAAGCTGACTTACCTGCTCTGCAAGCTGGCCCCTGTCTACCGCATGGTGCTCAACAAGTGACTGAATACGCGCAGCCAATTCCGCTATTTTAGCGACCTCCGATTTTTTTTCGGTGGCCGTATTTTTTGAAGTTTCATTTGTTTCGCTCATGATCCCTTCCTTGAATAGCATAAGATGAAGTTTGATGAACCACTACGTTTGTGGCAATGCTCTAGCGATATACTGAGCGCATGCATCGGCAAGAGAAGCATCGATGGCTTCCACCATGACGCGAATTAACGGCTCGGTACCCGATTTACGTAACAGCACGCGCCCCTGGTCACCCAATCTCTCTTCGGCGACTTGAACCGCCTGCTGCACACGAGGGCTGGCTAGAGGGTCTGCCTCGCCATCCTTGAAGCGTACATTGACCAATACCTGAGGCAGCTTATGCATGCCCTGCTTCGCCATAAACAGAGTATTGCTTTGATTAAGTAGCGACGTAAGCACGCGAAGTGAAGCAATGATGGCGTCGCCGGTGGAAGCGTGGTCCAGGCTCAACAAGTGGCCTGACCCTTCGCCTCCCAACCGCCAGCCGGTCGCTTTCAGCTGTTCCATGACGTAGCGGTCGCCCACTTTGGCACGTACAAACGGCATCCCCAGCATGGCCAGCGCCTGTTCTAGCCCCAAGTTGCTCATTTGCGTGCCCACCACGCCACCGGTATACCCATGGTGCTTGGCATCTTTGGCCAACAGGAAAAGCAGCTCATCGCCATCCACCACCGTGCCGGTATGGTCTACCATCATCAAGCGGTCGGCGTCGCCATCCAGCGCGATGCCCAGGTCGGCCTCGTGAACCAGCACGGCGCCGCACAAGGCACGCATCGACGTAGCACCGCACTCGGCATTGATGTTCGTGCCGTTGGGGCGGTCATTGATACTGATGACCTCTGCCCCCAACTCCCGGTATACCGCAGGGGCAACCTTGTAGCCTGCGCCATTCGCGCTATCGACCACGATCTTCAACCCCTGCAGGCTCAGCGTGCTGGGCAACACCGCCTTGCAGTACTCAATATAGCGCCCTGCGGCATCATCAATTCGGCGTGCCTTGCCTAGCGCATCCGACTCCACACACTCCATCCCGCCTTCCAGAGCGATATGAAGCATCTGCTCGATTTCCTGCTCCTGGGCATCGGTCAGTTTGAAGCCCCCCTGGCCAAAAATCTTGATGCCGTTATCGTAAAACGGGTTGTGCGATGCGCTGATCACCACGCCCGCATCGGCCCGAAAAGTAGACGTAAGGTAAGCCACCGCCGGCGTAGGCAGTGGGCCCACCAACGCGATATTGACACCCGCCGCCGAAAAGCCCGCTTCCAGGGCAGACTCCAGCATATAGCCACTGGCCCGAGTGTCCTTGCCGATAAGCACTTCTTTAACGCCTTCAGCGCCCAAGACCTTGCCAGCAGCCCAACCCAGTTTCATGGCAAACGCCGGTGTCATCGGAAACTCACCTACGCGGCCGCGAACGCCGTCGGTGCCAAAATAGTGTCGCATGATGTAAAAACCTGATTAAAAGATGGTGAGGGGAAAAGAGTGAGGGGTGAGGCGCTGGACTGCCACAGGTCTAGTAGCGCGTGGTAACGAGCAAAGCGAGGCACCCGCGGATGGGCGGCGATGAGCCGCCCCACTAACGCCACCCCACCAACGCTGGCACCCACGCTATGCCAAGCCTTACTCCACCGTAACGCTCTTGGCCAAATTGCGCGGTTTATCCACATCGGTGCCTTTTACCAGCGCCACGTGGTAAGCCAGCAACTGCAAGGCCACGACGTGCAGCACAGGGGAAAGCAAACCGTAATGCTCCGGCATGGCCATTACATTCACCCCTTCACTGGGTTTCACTGCACTATCACCATCGGCAAATACGTAAAGCTGGCCGCCGCGAGCGCTCACTTCCTGCATGTTGGCTTTGAGCTTTTCCAACAGCTCATCGTGAGGGGCCACCACCACCACCGGCATATCGGCATCTACCAGGGCGAGCGGCCCGTGTTTCAACTCACCTGCAGGGTAGGCTTCAGCATGAATGTAGGAGATCTCTTTGAGCTTCAGCGCGCCTTCCAAGGCAACCGGGAAGTGGCGGCCACGCCCCAGGAACAGCGCATGGTGCTTATTAGCAAACTGCTGTGACCACGCTTGAATGCTAGGTTCCAGCGCCAGTACCTTTTCGACGGCAATCGGCAGGTGGCGCAGCTCATCCAGGTAGGCTTTCTCATCGGTGGCGGGCAAGCGCTGATGAGCTTTGGCCAACAGCAGGGTAAGCAGAAACAGCGCGGCCAGCTGGGTGGTGAACGCCTTGGTGGATGCCACGCCAATTTCTGGCCCGGCACGGGTGATAAAACGCAGCGCGGTTTCACGCACAATGGCGGATTCCGGCACGTTACAAATCGCCAAGGTATGGGGGTGGCCCAGTGCTTTGGCGTGCTGCAAAGCGGCTAGCGTATCCGCAGTTTCACCAGATTGAGAGATGACCACCACCAGCTGGTTCGGGTTGGGCACACTCACGCGGTAGCGGTATTCGCTGGCAATTTCCACGTTGCAGGGTATACCCGCCACTTGCTCGATCCAGTATTTGGCTGTCATGCCCGCATAGCTGGAGGTGCCACAGGCCAGGATCAGTATCGAATCCACCTGTTCAAACACGGCTTGCGCATCGGCCCCAAAAATACCGGGGTGCAGTTGCCCTGCCCCACTGAGCATTTCCAGCGTATTGCCCAGCGCCTGGGGCTGCTCGAACATCTCTTTTTGCATGTAGTGGTTGAACTCACCCAGCTCTACCGCGTTCGCCGTGAGATGAGACGTCACCACGGCACGCTGTACTGGCTGCCCCAAAGCATCCACCACCGCTATCGCATCACGCGTCAGCTGTGCCACATCGCCATTTTCCAAATACATCATCTGCTGCGTGACGGACAGCAGCGCCGACGCATCCGAGGCGGCGTAGTGGCCTTCATCCGTTATGCCCAGCATCAGCGGCGAGCCTTCACGGGCCACCACCAGGCCCTCCGGCTCTTCTTCACTGACAACCGCCAGCGCAAACGCGCCCGTCAAATGCTTGACCGCACACTGAACCGCAGAGAACAGGTTGTCAGCGGGTTCACCGATTTGACCTTTGAAGCACGCCTGAATCAGATGGGCGATAGTTTCGGTGTCGGTATCTGACGTAAACACATAGCCCAGGCCCTGCAACTGTTCCCGCAGGGCTTCGTAGTTTTCGATAATACCGTTGTGCACCACGGCCAAGCCTGCCGAGATATGCGGGTGGGCATTGCGCTCTGCGGGTACACCATGTGTGGCCCAGCGGGTGTGAGCAATGCCAATGGTGCCACTGAGCGCCTGCTGTTCCACGCGAGCCGCCAGCTCCGCCACACGCCCTTTGGCCCGTGCCCGCTGCAGGCCATGATTGATGACTGCCAAACCAGCGGAATCGTAACCGCGATACTCCAGCGTCGAGAGCCCTTCCAATAGAAAAGCGATGCTATCCTTTGCGCTTACCGCGCCTACAATGCCACACATGGTATTCTCGTTAATTCAAAATTAGTAATGTAATGCAGAAAATTTCAGGATTAAAAGTTAGTACAAAAACCACTTTATTTACGAGTTAGTAACCCTAAGCCTTTCTCTAAAGGAAAAAACTCCAAGTTAAAACCGTAATTCTCGGCCCAATGCTCACAAACATCTTTCTCATCTTGTCGGTTGGCATCATCCATCCACACTTGCGCATTTGGAGAAAGACGATCTATGAAGGCAGGTACCGCTGGGTAACGCGCGTATTGGCACGTATTGCCTGGAGGGCCGTCTACTAAAAGCAAATCCACTCCCTCTATACCTGCCAAATTCAAGGGATACCATTTAGAAATAGGATCAGCATCCGCTGGGTTTAGATGCGGCCCTTCCCATACTTCTAAATTACCTACACGCAGTTCCACCCAAGGTGTTAAGTGTTCATCAGCAAGTGTTTCATAGGTTTGGTTAGCGTACTTTTCTAAATGCTCAAAACTATACAACTTGCCAAACCCATTTTGCCGAAGTGCATCTGCAATAACTAATGTTGAAGACCCACTACCTGTTTCAACAATAATCTTTGGCTTATTTTTACGAATCCAAGTATGTAGCTTCAACAAAAAATCAGGAGAGACTGGCCAGCCTCTCAAAGGTGGCAATTGGGCTTTTAAAGAAAGCCTCTTATTTAACCACATGACACTTTCGACTTGTGTATATAAGTTATCAATTGCCTTATGCAAATCAGAGCGCAGATAACTTAATTTTTTATCAGTAGACGAGGAAATGTTTTTTTCTAAAGCGCTAATTAAAGTCGAAAAGTCATCCATTTACATAGCCTTACTATAATAATAGTTTAGTAGCCAGTTGGGTTATTGACCTGCCAGCGCCAAGCATCTTGACAAATACGATCGATGTCAAGTTCTGCCTTCCAGCCAAGAACCTTATTAGCTTTGGTGGGATCCGCGTAGCATGCAGCAACATCCCCTTGCCTTCTGGCAACGATATTGAAAGGTATGTTTTTGCCACTTGCTTTTTCAAAAGCATTTATTAGCTCTAATACAGAAACACCTTTTCCTGTGCCTAAATTGAAAGAGGAAAAGCCACATTCCTGACTGCTATTTAAATAATTTAAAGCTGCTAAGTGCCCTTTAGCAAGGTCAGTCACGTGAATATAATCTCGAACACCAGTGCCATCTACTGTATCGTAATCACCACCAAAAACGCTAAGCTTCTCTAACTTACCTACTGCAACTTGTGAAATATAAGGCATTATATTATTAGGTATATCTTTTGGGTCTTCTCCAATCAATCCAGAAAAATGAGCTCCTGCAGGATTGAAATATCTTAAATTAGCAATCTTCCAATCTGGATCAGCTTTAGCAACATCAACTAATATTTTCTCGACCAACAGCTTAGATTGACCATAAGGATTAATGGTAGAAGTAGGGGCTGTTTCAGGTATAGGTAATTCCTTAGGAGTCCCATACACAGTAGCCGATGAAGAGAAAACGAGTTTTTTAACATTATACTTATCCATAACTTTAAGCAAACTTATAGAACCAGAAACATTATTATCATAGTATTTAAGAGGAAAGGAGTTCGATTCGCCAACTGATTTCAAACCAGCAAAATGAACTACTGAAGAAAAACCATACTTTTCAAAAACTAAATCTACACTTCTACTATCTCTTATATCAACCTCATAGAAATCAATCTCTTTTCCAGTTAAAGTACTCAACCTTTTCAAAGACTCTTTTTGTGAGTTAGAAAGATTATCAAGAACAACAATATTATAGCCACTCACCAGAAGCTCAAAGCAAGTATGCGCACCAATATAGCCAGCTCCACCTACTATCAAAACAAATTCAGAATTCATCTAAAAAACTTCCTAAATTTTAGTAATCGGGATGTATCATTATTTCTTCAAGCTTTGGAGGCCTAGAGCTGTCCATCCAAGCTCCATTTAAAAATACAGCCGTCGTAAAAATATGCCAAGTAGTTTGAGGGTAACTATTATTTTCAACAAAAGATTCCAGCTTAAACTTATCAAAAAGAGAATTAAAGACATGTGAATCATTGCTCAAAAGATATTCTTTAACATAACATCTAATCGAGAGATCCTGCAACTTCCTCCAATCATAGCTACTTTTCACACTATTTTTAACAAAAGACTCTCTATTTTCTTGACCGTCTAAGAACTTATAACGGACGTCAGACCCTTCTCTATCAAAGCGCCATCTAGGCCCCTCAAGAGGTAAATCTCTAATTTGAGGTGTCAATATACCAATAACATCAAATACAAGTCTCTCTGACCAACGAAGACTTGCTGGAAGCCTAAGCGCATTACAAACAAGAGAATTATCCATTAAAGGATCAATAACATTCCACTTTGTACGATTCCCAGCCCTTCGGGAGCACACCCACTTAGCATTACGATGCTTATGATAGTAGTAATCTAGAGCACTATGCGGGCTACTTATTGCCAAAGATTTAACTTCGGCTGAAATCAATTTAGAGTTATGTAAGGTTTCTTCATTAAAAAAAGCGCTGCCTCCAGACATCGTATTATCAATTATAGCGCATGCATCAACGAAATCTATGCTTGTTTTGTTTGTCAGCGTCATGCCACCACGTAGAATCTCCCCACCAACTCCCGACATTGTTGGGCTAGAAGAAAAACGGCCATAGTCAGAAAAATCATCCCATGCAGAGGTAGAGCAGTCATGTACATCTAAGGCACGTACTGTTCTTTTAACTGGATCTTCCGCATAAACCACCCCACCTTCTTTTTTTGAGATAGGCTTAATACTGTGTTGCCAGCCTAGCTTTTCAGCCAACTTCTTACCAATAAAAACATCTGGATCAGACATATCCCCCATAGTTGCAGTTCTTACGTTGACACTGTCAATATGTGATAGTGCAGCTGCAATTAGTCTTGAATCGCGACCTCCTGTGATAGAAAGATGAAGATCTTGATTACCAACAAACTTGAAGGAATTGACTAATGCATTTGCAACGTCTTTAACTGCCAAGTTATAACTATCATTTTCAATTGAGACATCTCTAGCTCCACTTTTAAACCAATCATAAAACTTAATTTCATCAGAACTAATGCAAACATATTCATGAACCAGAACAGAGAAAACGTTCTTAAAGCCCGTATGCCGACCAAAATAATGCCCTTGCAAAGCAAACTGCCGACATCCCTCAACGTCAAATTCAACACTGCCACTAATGGATAAAAAATTAACTACTGCAACTATTACATTGACTCTGGATGAAACCAAAAAAAACTTATCGGTCTCATAAAAATATAATGGATGAGAACCTACTGCATCACTGACTACTTCAACACCGTACTTACTAACTTTTATAAAAGAGAAACAGCCCGCCGTTTTTTCTAGAGAGTCATAATCTATATAACTATCCTTAAAAACATCTTCACAATCACGATCAGAGTACCCTAGTTTAAAATAAATATCTTGATTTTGTATGATATTTTCTTGCTCAAATACAGCTTCGTTAGAAAAAAACCAAGTTGATATACCACTAATAGGATTGTGATGGCATTGTTTGCTAACTTCCTCCAAAAAATGCCGCGTAGGGAAAAACTTGTGTACAGCTGTAGAAACAATATGGTCTATATACTTAAAATCAAAAGCATATGTTTTATTAAAACTTGAGCTTACCCTAGCTGACTTCGGGATTACTGAAAAGAATAAATTCATAAAGCACACCTTGATTAAAAATTATTTCCACACATATTTTCGACAATTATCCAGATCACTCACTGGCTCATAGACCTTCGAATTGACACCTTGTCTTCTTAATGATTCATTCACCACTAAAAAGTGGTTAAATTTCTGCTCTTTAAGCTTTTTAATGGAGGTATTTTCACCATGTAAAACACGATTATAAGAAATATAATTTAAATGTTTAAATTCACCTATTTCACTTAGCTTTAAATACATATCGTAGTCAACAGCATTTGTGATAAACTCATCAAAACCGGATGTAAGACTCCAAGATCTTGCTGTAAACATTCTAAAATGATGACAAATCATTGCAGATGTGAGCTTTTCTCTTGAAAACTCGGGCCAGTTATAACCTATAGCGATAAGATTACCTTCAGCATCTACGTTACGGTTCCCAGTATAAACGCAAGCTAAATGCCGGTTTTTTAGAAATTCCTTTAAGCACAATTCTACTGCATCTGGCTCGAGATAATCGTCAGAATCCAATTGCCCTATATAAAAACCTCTGCATAAATTGACAGCAGCGTTGGATGCCTTACCAATGCCTCCGTTCGTTTGTGTTATGAATCGTACACGTGGATTATTTTCATAGCTCTCTTTAAGTAGAATTAATGTCCCATCAGTCGACCCATCATCACAAATGCAGACTTCTAGATCCGTAACTGTCTGGTTCAACGCACTCTCAATACAGCGAACTATAGTGTTTTCACAGTTATAGGCTGGTATATATATAGAAACGAGAGGAACTCTGTGTATTTTAGCTTCGCTAATTGGTGCTAACTTACGATAAAAATAAGGGACTTTTTCTTGTACAATCTTTATTGTTATCGCTTTACCAGCAGCCCTATCTGTTTCATTTTCTCTTCCTGGTGGCTCTTGATGGTAAGCCATACCACCATGAATAACTTTAAAAAAGCACCCTGCTCGGAAAAGGCGGTAGCCAAACTCGTTATCTTCCCCCCCCCAATGTGTAAACTCTTCATCAAACCATCCAATTTTATGTAGCCACTTTTTAGAGAAGGCGACATTTCCACCAGAAAAATATCTAAAGGGACTATCACAAAGCCGAAGGTCTTCAGTTTTTCTAAAGTGTTCTAAACGCCAATCAACGGAAATACCTCCTTTTTTTGAATTCCCAACGTCACTATTCGTTCTGACTTCTGGCAAATTTTCTATCAGGGAGCTGTTGCCCAAAACTTCTTTAACGTCAATATCATGGGTATCAACATATTTTCGAGGGCCTATCAAAGCAATATCATCACATTCAATCAAACCATCTACATAACTTTGCACCCAGTGCGGCCCTGGAGCCATATCGCAATCAAGAATAGAAACAAAATTATAATTTGCAGTCCTCATACCCAAATTTCTTACTGCACAAAGTTGGTAGCCATAATCTCGTTGGCGTACAAACTTAATATCTAATTTATTTTCATACTTTCTGACAATATCAGTTAGATTTTCGCTGCTACCATCATCAGCCACAATCACTTCGAAGTTATGGGTTGTAATTTGGTGTGTTAAACACGCTAAAGTAATATCCAGTATGCGATGTCGATTGAAGGTTGGGATTATAATACTTAGCCCCACTGCTTCCTCAAGGCATTCTTTTTTTGGTTGATACCTAAACTTCAAATACCAATCAAAGTCATTTGGCCCTTCTGGTAAAGGAGCCAATACTAAATCGTCTGGCCAATCATTCGGAACAGGATTAACTTTCTTTACATCATGAATCTTTTGTGATTTCTTTCCACAGAGAGATTCATAAAAGCTCAAAAACTCGCCCCTCACCTCTTTGTTCAACTTAAGCTTATTATCATTATTTAACAAAAGCATTGTTATAGGATCCAGCTCAACCTCTTTTGTTAACCCAGATTTTTTTAAACACATTTCAATATTATACCTGACTAACTCATCACCATATTCTTTTGCTGCTTTGCGATAAAGGCTTAACGCACGAACGTATTCCTGTTTTTTAAAAAGCTTATTCGCTTCTAAGATAAAATTAGATCTTGTCATAGAACTGCTCCTAATATATCGATCCCTGAAAGGCACAATCTATGCCTTAATAAGTTTTGTCAAATGTTTGCCAAGAGCACTTGAAGCATTTGCAATATATCTCTTCTGATCACTAAATCCCTGATCTATTTTATTACTAATCTCGTTGATCAGCTCCACAGACTCCTGATTCGAATCAAGCTTTTTCTCTAGTTGAACTATAGCTTCATCTTTATTCTTCACAATTCGCTTTAATTCATCATTTTCTTTCTTAACACTCTTGCTTCCTAACTCAAGCATGTTATTTTTTTCTTCTAAGTCCAGCTCATTTTTCTTCTGTACATCTAGGAAACTTTTTAAACTAATTACTTCTTTTTGTGCTTTATCAAGCTCTTTTTCAAGTTCCTCAATACGCAAAAAACTTTTTTTCAATTCAACAAAACAAGGATTTCGATGCAATTTTATAAGTGGAAAGTCAGGATCACTATATGTATTTTCAAAAACTTCAAAACCTATCTCTTCACACCATTTAAGTATTTCTTCAACGGTAGGCATGCCTTGGTAAAGCGGCATCGCCCCTACCCTTAGCCATAGCTGTCTAAGCTGTTGATAGCTGGGCAGTGCTGCCAAAGCTTGTAGCAGGGGCCACACCAGTTCTGGCTGCTCAATCACCAGCACGCTTGGCGGGTGGGCCTGCTGCTCGTTCAATAGGGCTTCTACCCCTACCAGCGGCTGAGGGCTGCTTTCAATGAGCTCTAACCCTGGGTAAAGGGTATAAAGCCCAGACGCTGGCTGGCTGGCGTTAAATTCCGGCAGGTTAAATTCATAGTACGGGTGCTCGCCGTTAGCTTCCGCTACTTTATTAACCTGTTGCGTAGCCTGGGGGAAGATTGCGCGTACTTCTTCCCACTGTTCACTGTTAGCCGTTGGGGTAACGAATAACGCCTGCTCTGCTGAGTGAAAAGGCTCTAGCAGAGGAAGCGTTTCGGGCCTTAACGGCCCTATATAGAGTAAGTGGTGGCTCATGGTCGCTCGCTTTTAGACGTGGGCAGGTAAAGAAGAGGCGTTGCGCTTAGTGCTGCACAGGGGCAGGCAGCTGTTGGCGCGGCTGAGTGGGAAAGCGCTCTTCATGCTGGCCATAGCGCAGGTAGTGGAGCAGTGGGTTTTGGCCGGAAATGGCGACATCCGGGTATTCACACAGGTAGAAGTAAGTATCAAATTTGTCGCTGGGGTTGCGCCCTTCAATGGCACCAAATTTAAGGTAGTGCTCGGCGGGTTCAATCCCTGCGTTTTTTACGTCGGGATACTGTTCACAGTACCACTGGGCATCGAAGAAGCCGCTTTCTTTGATCATGGCGAGCTGTTTTGGCAGCGCTCGCTTGAAGGGGCGGCTGTAGCGGTAGGCAGCCGCCGCGTTGCGGTGCCCGCTTACCCGCAACCACTGGGTAATGCTTTCGTATTGGTGCTTCATCAACTGCTGTTCTTGCTTAAGCACGTTGATGGTTTTTTGGCGGCTATCCGCCTGTTTTTTAAAGTGATGGGCGTTTTCGGTATTTTTCACCAGCTGCTCTTGGGCTTCGTGGAGTTGTTCAATCACTAGCGCTTGCTCTTGCAGCAGTTGCTCTTGCTTATGCTGTGCTTTTTGCTGAGCACTGGCTGCTGCTTGCTCTGCTTTTTCCACCGCTTCTTGATGTGCCTTAGTGAGCGACTTCTCTTTTTGCTCGGCTTGTTTAACTGCCTCTTGGTGCGCTTTGGTAAGTGCTTGCTCTTTTTGCTCGGCTTGCTTGCTTAGCGTTTGGTAGGCGGTTTGCTGTGCTTGAGTTTCTTTTTTCTGCTCTGCTAGGGCTTTTTCAAGCGCTACTATGGCGCTTTTGTGTTCATTTTTTAGCTGGCTAAGGGCGGTTTTACGCTCTTCCAGTTTGGCTTCTTGGCTTTTGGTTTTCTTTCTTAACCAGTTGAGCTTCACCTCTTTTTCTTCAAGATCCGTTTGATGTGCTTGGTTGGCTAAGATGTTTTCTTCTAGCGCTTCTTGCACGGTCATTAGCTGTTCTAACAGCGCGGCGTTTTCTTGCTCAATACTGTGCGTGTGGTCTTGCAGCTTGGCGTGTTCGCGGCTCTGTTTTGCACTGGCTTCTTGGGCTTGTGTGAGCTGTTCGCTCAGGGCATCTTTTGTCTTTTGGGTTTCAAGCAGCTGGGCGCTTTTTTCTGAGAGGCGTTCTGTCGTTTCTTTTAGCTGTTTCTGGTGCGCTTCGTTATTTGCCTGTGCTTCTTTATGCTGTTCTTGCAGCTTTGTTAGTTGCTCTGTGAGCTTGGCGTTTTCTTGCTGTGCTTGGTTTAGCGCACTGTGTTGGGTATCGCGCTGTTGGTGCTCTTGCGCTAGGTAGTGAAGGCTTTGTACTACGGCTTCTACAGCGGGCTGCTGCCATGAGGCTACGTGGGCACTGCTGGCTTTTAAATAGCTGTAGGCTTGCTGTAGCAGGCTATCTTCTTGGGTGAGCTGGTGGGCCATTAAGCGGTAAATGGGCGCAATGCCGTTCAGCGTGAGCTGTGCCACTAGGGGTAGCTCAGCCACGGTGGAGGCATTGGGAACATAGCCTTCTAGCGTTACTTGGCGGCGCTTGCGCTTATAGAGCTTTTGAATCAGGTCGGCTTGATGGCTCCACTGCCAGAGCGCTTCTTTAGGGCGGCTGCCTTGTTGCAAGCTGGCGGCTAACCAGGCGCTGGGGTGCGGCCATGCCAGCGTATAGGTACGCTCAGCATCGGCTTTTAGCCAGTGTTCTAGTGCGGCCAGCGCTTCTTCTGTCATGGTGGAAAGGAGTAGTTGGGGCTGCCCTTCGGTGCCGTTCAGTGGTTGCCCGGTGGCTATGTCGCTTAAGGTAACGCCTTGAAGGGGTGATTCTTGGGCGTCTTCCTTTAGCTCATCGCGAAAGTGTTCTGTTCCGATATATACGGCTAACGACATTGTCTGGGCAGCTCCATTCACTTCTTTGATAGTCATTTGATTTACTTGAACTGGGGGGCTTCGTGCAGGCTGAGCCCTTGAGCATCTTTGTTGGATAGGGTGGGTCGTTGGTGTTCGCTCAGCGGCCATGTAATCGCTAGGCTTGGGTCGTCCCAACGGATCGACACTTCATCGCCGGGGGCGTAATAGTCGGTGCATTTGTATTGAAATTCGGCTTCATCACTCGTGACGTAAAAGCCGTGTGCAAACCCTGGTGGTACCCACAGCATTTGCTTGTTGTCCGCACTTAAATGGACGCCTACCCACTGGCCAAAGGTGGCCGAGCTTGCGCGCATGTCCACCGCTACATCGAACACTTCACCTTGCGTGACGCGTACCAGCTTGCCTTGGGGCTGCTGATGTTGGTAGTGCAACCCGCGTAAAATGCCCTGCTTGGATTTGCTGTGGTTGTCTTGCACGAACTGGTAAGGGCCGCAGTGTGTTTCAAATTCGCTTTGGCGAAAGGTTTCCATGAAGAAACCGCGCTCATCCCCAAACACTTGCGGGGTGAGCAGCACCACCTCAGGAATGGCGAGTTTTTCGTACTTCATCTTGTATCCTTTTGCCACGGATACTCACTGAAAACACGGATGAACATCGGCTTCTTCTGTTTCGTTTTCCGTGCTTTCCGTGTCTTCCGTGGCATCACGTTAGCTTCTGTGATTTCTGCTTGAGCAAGCGCTGGAGGTATTGGCCGTATTGGGTTTTGGCTAGGGGCTTGGCGAGCTCGGCTAGCTGTTCGCTGGTGATCCAGCCTTGCTGCCAGGCAATTTCCTCCAGGCAGGCGATTTTCAGGCCTTGGCGGTGCTCAATGGTTTGTACGTATTGGCTGGCTTCCAAGAGGCTATCGTGGGTGCCGGTGTCTAACCAGGCGAAGCCTCGGCCCAGGCGCTCTACGCGTAAATCGCCGCGTTGCAGGTAGGCGTTATTCACGCTGGTAATTTCTAGCTCGCCACGTTCTGAGGGCTTGACCTGCTTGGCAATCTCGACCACATCTTTGTCGTAGAAGTAGAGCCCGGTGACCGCATAAGCGGATTTGGGCTTTTTGGGCTTCTCTTCGATGGAGATGGCTTTGCCTGTTTCATCAAACTCCACCACGCCAAAGCGTTCAGGGTCTTTGACCAGATAGCCAAATACGGTGGCACCGCTGGTGTGTGCGCTGGCTCGCTTTAGCTGATCAGAGAAGTGTTGGCCGTGGAAGATGTTGTCGCCTAGTACCAGGCATACCGGGCTTTCGCCGATGAAGCGCTCCCCGATGATGAAGGCTTGTGCCAGGCCATCGGGGCTTGGCTGTTCGGCATATTCGAAGCGCAAGCCGAAATCATCGCCACTGCCCAGCAGGTTTTGGTATTGAGGCAGGTCTTCAGGGGTAGAGATAATGAGAATATCGCGGATGCCCGCCAGCATCAGTACCGAGATCGGGTAGTAGATCATCGGCTTGTCGTAGATGGGCAGCAATTGTTTGGAAACGCCCCGAGTAATGGGGTGCAGGCGCGTGCCTGAACCACCGGCAAGAATGATGCCTTTTCTGGGTGTGGTTTGACTCATTGGGGTCTCTTTGTTCATTTTTTAGCCACGAATGTTCACTGATAGCACGGATGACATCAAAAGAAACAATAAATAAAAATTTTCCGCTTTTTCAGAGCGTTCCGTGGCTTAGTAATGTTCCAGATGCTCTTGAAGCGTGAGCGCCAGCTGGCTGTGCCACGTAGGCAGGGTGATGCCTAGTGCCCGCTCTATTTTGCTCAGCGACAGGCGTGAGTTTAACGGGCGCTGGGCGGGTGTTGGGTACTGAGCCGTGGTGATGCCGTGGGTATTGTCAGGTGTAATGGCCAGGGCTAACTGCCGCTGGGAGGCCTGTTTGAAAATTTCGCTGGCGAGGCCATGCCAGCTGGTTTCGCCCTGCGTGGCCAGGTGGTAAACCCCTGATGGGATGTGAGGGGTCAAACGTGAGGCGTGAGGGGTGAAGGCCAACGCGGTGATTTGGGCGATCAAGCGTGCTGGCGTGGGCGCGCCTATTTGGTCGTTGACGATGTTGAGCGTTTCGCGCTTGTGGCCCAGGCGCAGCATGGTTTTCATGAAGTTGTTGCCCCGGGCGGCGTATACCCAACTGGTGCGGAAAATCAGGTGGTGTGCACCGCTTTGAGTCACCGCTTCATCCCCTTCTAGCTTGGTTTGCCCGTAAATGCTTAGAGGGCCGGTGGGGCTATCCTCTTGCCACGGGGTCTCGCCGTTGCCAAGGTAAACGTAATCGGTTGAATAGTGCACTAGCGCGATGCCCTGCTGGGCGGCATAGGCGGCTAGCTGTGCGGGTAACTCGGCATTCAGGCGTTTCGCTTGTTCCGGCTCGCTTTCGGCTTTGTCTACCGCGGTGTAGGCGGCGGCATTCAGAATCAAGGCAGGTTGGTGCTTTGCAAGATACTCATCCACAGCGTGAGCATTGGTTAAATCAAGCGCCTGCCGTGAGGGGGCCAAGATGTTGCCGAACGGGGCAAACTGGCGCTGCAGCTCAAAGCCCACTTGGCCGTTGCCGCCGGTGATGAAAATGTTCATGGTGAATCCTTTTTTGCCACGGACACTCACGGAAAACACGGATAAAAACATTAAACAACGACACGTTTGATCAGTGTTTTTGGAAATGTGAAATTAATGAGCAGTCCTACAGGTAAATTAGTGGCACGAAGATAATTTATGAGTTGCGGTTCAGCGGCTGGAGGCAAGTTTTTCTGCGCTTTCAACTCTAGAATAATTTTACCTTCTACCAACAGATCGAGCCGGTGCTCCCCTACCAGGCACTGTTTGTAGTAGATATTGACAGGCTTTTCAGCCTCCACATATAGACCGGCAGATTGCAGCTCAATGAACAATGCTTTTTGATAGATGCTTTCCAGAAAACCGGGGCCAAGCTGCCTGCTGACTTCAAAAACAGCTCCCCTGATTCGATATGTTAGCGCTTCTTCCTTGAGCATGTGCATCTCTTGTTAGTAACCACGGAAGCTCACTACAAACACAGATAAGATCAAAAGCAATTAATAAAAAAACCATATCTTGGTTTTATCCGTGCTTTCCGTGTTTTCCGTGGCAAAAAGCAGTGGCTCTACAGGCTGCCGAGGCGTTGGCCTTGGTAGCTGCCGTTTTGTACGCGTTTCCACCAGGTTTCGTTGGCAAGGTACCACTCCACGGTTTTGCGCAGGCCGGTCTCGAAGGTTTCCTGCGGCTTCCAGCCGAGTTCGCGTTCGATCTTGCTGGCGTCGATGGCGTAGCGTACGTCGTGGCCTGGGCGGTCGGTCACGAAGGTGATCAAGTCTCGGTAGGATTTTTCACTGGGCACCAGCTCTTGCAGCAGGTCGCAGAGGGTTTCGACTACCGTGAGGTTGGCTTTTTCGTTGTGCCCACCAATGTTGTAGGTTTCGCCTACTTGGCCTTCGGTGGCTACCTTGATAAGCGCGCGGGCGTGGTCTTCGACGTAGAGCCAGTCGCGGATCTGTTGGCCGTCACCGTAGACAGGCAGCGCTTTACCGGCGAGGGCGTTCAGGATCATCAGCGGAATGAGCTTTTCCGGAAAGTGGTACGGGCCGTAGTTGTTCGAGCAGTTGGTGACCAGCGTGGGCAGGCCATAGGTGCGCTGCCAGGCACGTACCAGATGGTCGGAACTTGCCTTGCTGGCGGAATAGGGTGAGCTGGGAGCGTAGGGCGTTGTCTCGGTGAAGAGGTCGTCGGTGCCTTCCAGGTCACCATATACTTCATCGGTGGAGACGTGGTGAAAGCGAAAGGCTTCCGCCTTGGCGGCGTTGGTGGCTTGTAGCGCTTTCCAGTAGCCACGGGCGGCTTCCAGCAGCACTGCCGTGCCCACGATATTGGTTTGGATAAATTCGGCGGGGCCATCGATAGAGCGGTCTACGTGGCTTTCGGCGGCCAGGTGCAAGACGATATCGGGCTGGTGGTGCGCGAACAGCTGCTGCATGGCCACGGCGTCACCAATGTCGGCTTGCACAAAGGTGTAGCGCTCGCTGGCTTCCACGCTGGCCAAGGATTCCAGATTACCTGCGTAGGTGAGCTTATCGATATTGATGACTTGATGCTGGGTGCTGTTGATCAATTCACGCACCACGGCGGAGCCGATAAACCCTGCTCCACCGGTAATAAACAATGTTTTTTGCATGACGTTCTAATTTTCCAGTGCTTAGCGACCAGGCCCGTTCACTCAAGGGACTCCAGGTGTAATCGCGCTTCTTTGGCACGGCTACCGGCTTCTTGAACGGCTTTTTTAGCAGCGGCGATCTCTTTTTTGTCGCCCTGCTCTTTGGCATCGTTCAAGCGCTCTTGCGCGGATTTCAGGTCGGCATGGCAGGCTTGCAGGTATTGGCGCGCGCCCTTGGCATCTTTGGGCAATTCGGCACTGCGCTTTTTATGATCGATATCGGCATGGTAAGCGGCAATGGCGTCATGAATATCGTCGTACCAATGCGCTTGACCCTGTTTGATGTACAAACCGGCTTGGCAGAGGTCTTTCAGAATCCCTTCCGAGTGCGAGACCATGATCAGCGATGACACGCCAATCTTGGATTGAAAAAGATTTTTGGCTTTTGCCTTGAACGCGCGGTCACCTACGGCGGTAGCTTCGTCTGAAATGTACACATCGAAGTCGAAGGCGAGTGAAAGGCCAAACGAAATGCGTGACTTCATACCGGAGGAGTAGGTACGAATGGGTTCGTCGAATGCGGGGCCTATTTCCGCGAATTCTTCTACGAACTTGATGACGCGTTTGACTTCGTCTGGGCCACTGCCCTGAACTCGGGCGACGAACTTGGCATTCTGGCGCCCGGTCATGTTGCCTTGCATGCCGCCGGAAAGGCCCACAGGCCAGGAAACACGGCTGTGGCGAATTACTTCACCACGCTCGGGGGAATCCATGCCCGCGATAAGACGCAATAAGGTGGATTTACCCGCTCCGTTGGCACCAATCAACCCTACGCTCACCCCTTGGGGGATCGTGACATTGATATCTTTCAGCACCCAGTCGCTACCGTGATGGTTGTGGTAACGCTTGTAGAGTTTCTTTATTTCAATCATTTTGGGTTTGTGAATGGTGAGGGGTAAATGGTGAATGGGGCGTTCGTGGGGTGCATTGATTTCACCGATTCTGTCAACGTTTGATTCAACTGCTGGGCTGGGCAAGTATGCGGTGGCTTCGTTAGGGGTGCTGAATATGCCAATGAGGTTATTCCACCACCGTGGCCCGATCAGGGCGGCTGGCGCCGCCTTCGCGCCGGGCCGCCTCTGCGGGTGCCTCTTTCGCTCGTTGCTCTCGCTCTTTCGTTACGCCGCGCTACGGGGGCACGCAGCCAATGATGGCGGTGTTTCGTAGCGCGGCGTAAGCGGAGCGCACCCGCGAAGCACCCCGCCAGGGGTGCCGAATAAGCCAGCGAGGGTTGCTACACCACCGTGGCCCAATCAGGGCGGCTGGCGCCGCCAACGCGGGTGCCTCTTTCGCTCGTTGCTCTCGCTCTTTCGTTACGCCGCGCTACTGGGCACGTTGCCAATGATGGCGGTGTTTCGTAGCGCGGTGTAAGCGAAGCGCACCCGCGAAGCACCCCGTGAGGGGTGCTGATGAGGCCAATGAGCTTTGCTCGATCACTGTGGCTTGATCGGGGCGGCTGGCGCCGCCAACGCGGGTGCCTCATTCGCTCGTTGCCTCGCTCTTTCGTTACGCCGCGCTACGGGGTCATTGCCTCATTTGGCCATTACGATTTGCAAGGGGGTGCTATTCACCATTCACCACTGTCACGCCCTTTCCTTTACGGGTGTACATCGCTTCCAGCTCACGTTTGAGTGCGCTGCGGGCGGTTTGTTCGCCGTGCACCAGGTGGATGGTGTGGGGCCAGCGGCGCATGCGTTTGACGAAGTTGAGCAGGTCTTTCTGGTCGGCATGGGCGGAGTAGCCGCTGATGGAGGTGACGCCTGTTTTGATATCGTATCGCTGGTTGTCGATCTCGACCCAGCCGCCACGCGGGCCATATTGCTGAATGGCGCGGCCTGGGGTGCCTGCGCCCTGGTAGCCGACGAACAGTACCTGGTGGCGTTCATCGCCCAGCATGGCTTTGAGGTAGTTCATGATGCGCCCGCCTGCGCACATGCCGCTGGCGGCGATGACCACCGCTGGGCGGCCTGTGCTGGCCAGGTAGCTGACCGTTCGCTCGTGGGCTTCGTGGCTGTCTACGGTGTAGAGGTTGGCGAAGTTGAGCGGGTGGCGGCCACTGCGCAGGCGGCGTTGGGCTTCGTCGTCCCAGTAGGGCTTCAGCTCGCGGTATACCTGGGTGAAGCGGGCGGCCAGCGGCGAATCGACGATGATCTCCAGCGTTTGCCATAGGCTTTTGGGCAGCCCGCGTTTGGCGTTGCGCTCGGCTTCATGAATGATGCCTTCCAGCTCGTAGAGCAGCTCTTGGGTTCGGCCAATACTGAAGGCGGGCACCATGACCGTGCCGCCGTTAGTGAGCGCTTGCTCGATGGCCTGTTTCAGCGTGGCGCGGCGCTGGCGGCGGTCAGGGTGCTGGCGGTCGCCGTAGGTGCTTTCGAGTACCAATTGTTCGCAGCCGTAGGGCGATTGCGGCGCGGGCAGTAGCGGTGCGTAGGGAGCGCCTAGATCGCCGCTGAAGATGACCCGTTCCTTTTCGCCGCTGGGGTGCTGGTGGGCTACTTCCACGTAGCTGGAGCCCAGTATGTGCCCTGCCCGCTTGAGCTTCACTCGGGTGGTGATGCCGCCTTCTTCGGTTTTTTCAAGCACGGTGTGCCATTTACCGTAGGGCACGCTGATGATCTGGCTTTCCAACTGCTGCTGGAAACGTTCGATGAGCTGGACATTGCGGGTGAAGCCGATTTTCAGGGCATCTTCGATCACCAGCGGCAGCAGTTTGGCCGAGGGGATGGAGCAGATGATGGGCCCTTTGAATCCCGCCGCCAGCAGGTAGGGCAAGCGTCCTACGTGATCGATATGTACGTGGGTGATGACCAGCGCTTTGACGGTGCTGATATCGAATTCGATCTGGAGCTGCTGGAAAGTGTCTTCGGTGGTGTCTTCGCCCTGAAAAAGCCCGCAGTCGATCAGCAGTGAGTGTTCGCTATCGAGAATGAGCTGGTGACAGCTCCCCGTCACGCCCGTTGCCCCGCCGTGGTGTGTGATATCGAGCATGGAATTCCTTTTCGTGCTTTTTTAGCGTGCTTTCTTTGAGCGTTTTGGCGTGTGGTGGCGTTATCAGGCGGCTGGCGCCGCCTCCGCGGGAGCCTCTTTTGCTCGTTGCTCTCGCTCTTTCGTTACGCCGCGCTACGGGGTGGCACGCCTTCCCCCTCACCACTCACCACTCACCACTCACCACTCACCACTCACCACTCACCACTCACCACTCACCCACTCTAATCCCGGTGATCCTTGACGATCATGATGATCATGCTGAGGATGAATGACAGGAAGATAGTGATGATGGCAAACACGCTGCTGTTATAGAGTCGGTTTGGTTCTGTGGGGTATTCGGGCATCAGCGGGCTTTGTAGCACGCTGACTTGTTTGAGCTGGCGGGCGGCTTCCAGGCGTGTGTTTTCGAGTGCAGCCAGGGCACTTGAGTAGGTTTCCTGAGCAAACTGTGCCTGCAGCTCCAGGGTTTCATACTCTGCTGATACCCGGTTGAGCGAATTGCCGGTGGCCTGTGCCAGCCGATCGCGCTGTTGGGTTATCTGGTCTCGCAGGGCTTCTATGTTGCGCTCGACCTGACGAAGCTCGGCCGATTGGGCGCTTTGGAAGCTTGCCAGGGCATTACGTTGCGCCTGGAAACGCGCGAGGTCTGCTTCCAACGTGGCCACTACTTGATTGATACTTTCTACCGTACTGGTGGGAGACACCAAGCCAAATTCGTTCTGGAACTCCAGCAGGCGTGCGCGAGTATCATTGAAGCGCTCTTCTAGACGCACCATTTGTTGCTCAAGAAAACGTACTTGCTCATCGGCGAGCCGATGGCCCATTTCGTTCATGTGGTTTTCGCCTGCTTCAAGCAGAAGCGTGGCCAGATTTTGCGCAAACTCTGGCGTGTAACCTTGTACTTGGATATTCAGTACGCCGGCGTATTCGTCCAGCTCTACTTCTACCCGACGCAAATAATATTGATGCAGATCTTCAATGGGTGCAGCCGGATCACGCAGCCGAGCAAAAAAATCGCCATTTTCGCTGTAGTGCTGGCGAATGCCGAGCTGTTGGTCCAGCAAACGCAGCATGTCTACTGAGAGTAGGTGCTCGCGTAGCAATAACAGGTCGTGCGTGTTTCCTCCGCCGCCCCCCATGAGTGAAGAAAGACTGAACTCTGGAGGAGCTACCTGGGGGCTCTCCAGCACGACAGTGGCACGCGATACATAGCGTTCTTCTGCCCACACGAACCAGTAAAAGGTAACCACCAGAATGGCTAAAAAGGCAACGGCCCAGTGGGGTGAGGTTTTGATAAAACGACCAAAAGAAGCGTGCATGAATTAATTTGCCTTTAAACGATCAACAAAGCGCAGGTGCATCAGAAGCCCCACTGAGATGAGCGTGAGCGTAAACAACCAGAAATACAGCATGCTGGTCCCGTGCACGACCTGATATTTTTCAAAGAAACCTAAGCGTAGCGTTTCAAGCCCATGGGGGATGGGGTTCAACATCAGGTATTCCAGCAGCCAATGGGGCAGGCTGTTGAGCGGGATAATGACACCCGACAAAATCATCAGCGGTAGCGATAACATTCGAATAACCTTGCCTATTTCAGGCACCAGCGTTGCCGCAACCGATGTTACCAGCCCCAGCCCCAGCCCCAGGCTCCAGAGCGATAGCCAGGCCGCCATGACACGCACGGCATTGTCGGGGTACATGTCCAGGCCAAGCATCAGGCCGCCGCCGATAAAGATCAGAAATACCAGTGAGCGTAGCGCTCCTTCCAGGAAGTTGCGCACCAGCACCGGGTCGACTGGCTGCACTTGCCGATAGGCGAACAGGGCTTTATTCCCGTCAATCGCCCCCATGCCACGCATCATGCCTTCTCTTACCAGCATGAAGCCCATCAACCCCGCAATGAGCCAGGGGATAAACTCTGCGTTGACGATCAGACGGCCACCGCGAATGAAGCTACGCATGGCCACCATAATTCCCACAAAGGCGACGGGTTCAAAGATCATCCAGAACCAGCCCATGCGGTCGCCCATGGTACGCGAGAGCGCCTCGCGTACGAACATGGCGTACCACACGCTGCGAGTCACCTGCCAAGGTGTTCGCGCCCCTGTCGGAGCGCTGCTTGTGTTATCCATGTTTCCGTTTCTTTTGATGTCGGGAACGTAAATGGAGAAGTGGCGTGACCGGGGCGGCTAAGGCCGCCCTTTGCGCCGGGCCGCCGCTATGGTCTCATCACAGGTCCAGGGCGACACGGGTGGTGACGGCGATCTGGAACAGGATCTGAGTGAGGGTCGAGGCGAGCTGCAGGTTGTGCGTAGGTGCCTTGGGCATGACGAGGATTTCGTCGCCAGGGCGCAGCGGCGTGTTACGGGCGTGTTCGACGGCGCCGTTCTGGCGTACCAGCAGAATCTGGTCGCGGTCGGCACGTTCGGTGAAGCCACCGGCGCTTTCCACGTAGTCGATGACGCTCATGCCGGGGCGGTAGACGGCGGCCTGGGGCACGAGGATTTCACCGCTGATGAGCACCGAGTCGCTGATTTCAGGAATGGTGATGATGTCACCATCTTGAAGACGTATATCCGCAATACCTTCGCTGGAGGCAACCACCAAGCGGCCGCTGGGCTCTAGCTCACGGGCACGCTCGATGAAACGTTCGATCAGCTCCGCTTCTCGCAGGCGGATCTGGGCTTCCTGATCGGTGCGCGAGGAGGCGCCCAGGTAGGTGGTTTCCAGGCGGCGCAGACTGTCCTGCAGGGACTGCGCCTGCTGCTGACGTACGCTTTCACGCTGCAGCGAGATGCTTTCCACGGCGGTCATGTTTTCGGGTACGGCAATGGCGTCGAGCAGTTCGCTGAGGCGCGCATTGCGGGGTAGCGCAAACCGCGAGGGGCCGTAGTAGCTGCCTTCGATTTCCACCACGATGGTTTCGTTACGCTGGTCGGCACTGAACACCACTTCGTCACCGCTGCGTACCGTTTGGCCTGCAAACAGGTTGATGGGGAAGTATTGGGCAATCGGGCCGTCGTCTCGGTCGCCGCGTAGCAGTACGTGTGAAACTCCGCTTCTCAACCGGGCCAGGTTGATGATTTCGGCACCGCTGAGCTGGTTGCCGATCAGTTCGTAGCGGTGTTCGCGGTGTACGTCACCGACCACGGCAATGGCAGGGCCGCGCTCTTCCACCACGATGGTGTCGCCATCCTGGAACTGCGGGCGGGCGATGGTGCCGTTGATGAGGAAGTCGTAGAGGTCGACGGTGGCCACGGTGCGGTCGTCACGGACGACGCGAATCTGGCGGTAGCTACCCAGGTCCTGGTCGATGCCGCCTGCCTGGTCGAGGAAGTAGAGCAGCGAATCGTTGGGGGTGCCTGCATAGCGGCCCGGATTTTCCACGTAGCCGGTGACGAACACGGCCACGGGCTGAACGCCTTGCACGTTGGTGTAGACCTCGACGTTATCGGGGTACACCGAGGTAATGGCGCTGCGTACGCTGCCATCGACCTGTTGGCTGTTCTGCCCTTCCACGTTGAGCGGGCCGGAGCCGGGAATGAAGATGTTGCCCTGGGCATCCACGGGCAGCACGCGGTCGAACTCGAACGCGCCCCAGGCGCGCACGGTGATCTGGTCGCCGGGCTTGATGCGGTAATCGGCGTTCAGGCCGTCTCCCATGGCACCACGAAAGCCCCCGGTGAACAGGTTGGCGCCAAAGGGCGGCAAGGCATCGGGGTTTTGGGGCGGCGTGGCAATGGGGCCGTAGGTGCCGCTGCGCCAGTCTGCGCGCGGGGTGTCCTCCACCTGCTCTTGCTGCCCCTGCTGGCCGCCTTGCTGGCTACCCTGTTGGGGAAGAATGTCGTTGGAGAGGCTGAGGGACTGGGCTATGGCAGGCGCCGCAGTCAATGTTGCAAATACCAATCCTGCTGTCGCCAACATGCGTTTAAGAGGAACCAACGCAACGGTGGGTGAGGAGATAGATGACTGCATGTTAGCGCCCTCCTGCTTGAGTGACCAGACGCTGATGTACCCAGCCGCTTTCGGTTTCGCAGGCGAGTGCTGCGCGTACGCTGCCACCGGGCTCCATCACTTGCAGCTGGCGGCATTTGCGCCCGCTGGCGGCCAGATACGGGGCATCGGCGATAATTTCTACGTTGTCACCCCAGGGGGTGCGGGCAGCTGTGTGCACACCACTGGCAGGCGATTGGGTGAGGAAGCGATTGAGTGCTTCATCTTCCAGAAGTTTGGCCGCATCGTCGGTTAGTACGTATTGCGGTGATTGTTGACCGCTGCCAGAAGGGTATTGCGTGGCACACCCACTGAGCAGGGTCAAACTGACCGCCGCCAACAGCATGCGAGCTGGCCGCGAAAAAGAAGTGGGGGTATTCGACATAGTAGATTCCATCAAAAAGGCACGCTACCGCCCAGGGATTCATACGGGCGCATTCCCTTGCCCTACGCTGTGCGGATGAATAGAAGGTTAACCTGAGATATAAAAATGCTCGGCTATTGTAAGGGATTAACAGTGCCAGCTCTACGTCAACAAGCCTTGTACAATCAATTAAATCTATTTAGTGCAATAACTATCTTCTATTTTTATAAAAAAACGGCCTGTTCAAGGCCGTTTGGAATATACGTTTAAAAACATAACGTTATTTAGATATAAGCGCCTACGGTTTAGAAATCGCAGCGCCCTGCCCCCGATGGCAGCCCCACAGCACCACCAGCAGGAAGGCGTACATCATGACGCCGCTGTTATGCTCCAGAAAAACCTGGGAGAGCCCGAAATCCAGAAACGTGACGGGTAGCAGCACGCCCGCCGTGGCCACGGCGCGAGCGGCCAGATCGGGGGATTGCAAATCGCGGGCGAACATTCGCATGGGCACCAGATAAAGTGCCAACAAAATCACCAGCCCTAGAATGCCGCGCTTGGCGAAAGCATCGACGAATTCATTGTGAGCGTGACCATATTGAGCCGCTTCACGACTGATGACGCCTTCTTCACCAAAGGCGTACATAGCTTCGGCGTAACCGGTACTGCCCCACCCCGTTAGCGGTTTTTCCTGAATCAGCATGGCGGCTCCGCGCCACATTTCGAACCGCGACCCCACGGAAGAAGAGCGGTTTTCACCCGTGATATATAGCGACACATCGGTTACGGCCTGATGCACTCGGTGCTGCACGCCGGTTTGCGGCACGGAATACACCGCCAGCCCACCCACTACTACGGCCGCCACGACGGCTACTTTGAGGCGGTTGGAAAGCTGGGTGCCATAAGCTCGGTACAGCACCAGCAGCACGATGGGGAAACCTACCCAGCCGCCACGACTGCCGGAAAACAGCGAGCCCAGTATGCCGCCCAACGCCCCCGCCAGCAGCAGGGCGACCCAAAGTTGGCGCTGGCGCTGCACCACGGCCCACCCCAGGCCTGCCATGCACAGTACGCCCAGCAGCATGCTGAGGTTACCGAACTGAATCACATGGGTATGGCCCTGGGCGCGGTCTACGCCTTCGAACAGCTTTTGCCACCCGGCCCAGGTGCCCGCACTGAGCGCGCCCACGGCGGCACCGCTCCACAGAAAGGCCAGATTGGGCGGGTAGCGCAGTACCCAGAACAGCGCCGGAATGGCCAGAATGAAGCGGCTGGGCTTGTCGAAGCCCTTGCTGCCCTGGCCATCCAGCCACGCTTCCAGCATGGTGATGGCCGCATAGGCCAGCAGCACGGCCATGATGGCGCCATCCTGACGCGTCAACGTAGGCAAACGGCGCAGGGCGATGAGCCCCAGCCCCGCCAGCAGCAACAACAACGCCCCTAGCGAGTAGCCGCTGGGCACCACCAGTGCAATGGCGGCCAATAGAAAGACGGCCACGCCCGTGAATAGCTGGGGGGGCTGAGTGCCTGCGTGTGATGAGGGGGAGTGCGTTGCCAACATTGAAACAGACTTCCTTTCATGGCCCTGGGGCGGCAAATCGTTGAGGAAGCCGATAGTAGCACAGGCAGCCTGTTCTCACAGACAGCCTGTTCTCAGGGATAGCATAGGCTCACAGGCAACAGGGGCTTACCGATAACGAGACTGCTTGCCAGGCACTCACCTGGCGAGCATACGTTCATGCGCTGGCGTGCTGCTGCCAGCGCCAGGTGTCGGTCATCATGTCGTCGAGGGTTTTGGTGGCTTGCCAGCCCAGCTCTTGCTGCGCCTTTTCGGCACTGGCCCAGAAGGCGGCCAGGTCGCCATCGCGCCGGGGGGCGTAGCGGTAGGCCACGGGCACCTGGGTGGCTTGGGTAAAGGCATCGATCATCTGCTTGACCGACACCCCCTGCCCCGTGCCCAGGTTGTAATGGCTGGCGCCCGGCGTTTCCAGCGCCTTGAGCGCAACGCGGTGCCCAACCGCCAGATCGACCACGTGCAGGTAGTCGCGCACGCAGGTGCCGTCCTGGGTCGGGTAGTCGTTGCCGTAGACCCTCAGCTCGGGCAGCACGCCTGCCGCTACCTGGCTGATGTAGGGCATCAGGTTGTTGGGCACCCCTTGGGGTGATTCACCAATCAGGCCCGAGGGGTGCGCACCAATGGGGTTGAAGTAACGCAGAATGGCCACGGACCACTCCGGGTCGCTGGCGCACAGGTCTTCCAGCACCTGCTCGACCATGGCCTTGGAGGTGCCGTAGGGGCTGGTACAGCTGCCCCGCCCCATGGTTTCCACGTAGGGCGGTATGGCTTCCACGCCATACACCGTGGCCGATGAGCTGAAAATCAGCCGCTTGATACCCGCTTTGGCCATGGCCTGGCACAGCCCGATGGAGCCATGCACGTTGGTATCGTAATAGGCCAGCGGCTGGGTCACGCTTTCACCTACCGCCTTCAGGCCTGCACAATGAATCACCGCCTCGATAGGGTGCTGCTCGAAAATGCTCACCAGCAGCGCAGCATCGCGCACGTCGCCCTGGTAGAACGCCACCGCGCGCCCAGTGATCTTTTCGATACGCGGCACCACGGAGGCCACGCTATTGGAAAGGTCATCCAGCAGCACCACCGAGTGCCCTTCCTTCAGCAGTTCGACGGCGATATGCGAGCCGATATAGCCTGTGCCACCTGTCACTAAAATCATCAGAGGCTCCGGTCAGTAGGCGTTGGCGTGTTTAAAGCCCTTAAACACGGTCATGAAGATGATCTTCAGATCGAGCCACACCGACCAGTTGTCGATGTACCACAGGTCATACTCGACCCGCCGCTGCATTTTTTCCAGCGTATCGGTCTCGCCGCGCAGCCCATTGACCTGAGCCCAGCCGGTAATGCCGGGCTTCACCTTGTGCCTGCGCATGTAAGACTCTACCAGCTCCGTGTAGTACTCGTTGTGAGCCAGCGCATGGGGGCGTGGGCCCACGATGGACATGCGCCCTTGCAGGACGTTGTAGAACTGCGGCAGCTCGTCCAGCGATGTACGGCGCAGGAAGGCCCCTATCGGCGTCAGGCGGTTATCGTTCTTGGTGGCCTGGGTAACGACGCCCTCTTTCTCCTGATGCACTTTCATCGAGCGGAACTTGTAAACCTTGAACACCTTGCCGTTGGAGCCCGTGCGGTGCTGCTTGAACAGCACGGGGCCAGGCGAGGTGAACTTGATGGCCAGCGCAATGGCAATGCACACCGGCAGAATCATCAGCGAGATCAGGCTGCCGACGATGATGTCTTCGGCACGCTTGACCACTCGGGCCATGCCGTTGATGGGCGATACGCTGAGGTCGATGGCCAGGTGGCCCGCTACTTCGCTGGTGCGATGATTGAGCAGGCGCATGTCCTTGAATTCCGGAATCAGGCGGATCTCTTCGGTATGGTTGCGCAGCGCGTAAAACAGGCCATGCACGGTGTCGCCCATTTCCAGCGGCACACAGATCCACACTTCGGACGCGTTTGCGTCGCCTATCCGGGCAGCAATGCGCTCCAACTGTTCTTGATCGAGCGAGCCATCAGGAAGGCGCTCGACCCCGGCAATGGAGTGCCCTTCCCAGGAGGCAGCCCGCATGCCCCGCGCCACGTGCAGTACGTTCTTGGCAGGCCCCACCAGAAACACGGGGCGCCGCGCTCCGCCACGAATGCGAATGCGCCGCAAGCCGTATTGCACCAGCGCCCTGGCGCTGGCCGCCAGCACGAACGAGAACAGCAGCGTCAGCCCCACCCATAGCCGTGAGTAGCGCTCTGCCGCGTGGGCAAAGTAGATGATGGAGGTGACGATGATGCCGATCACCAGCCAGACCAGCATCAACTTGGTGATGATGTAAAACGTGGACGAGATGCGCCAGCGTTTATAGCTACCTGTGGAACTGTTGGCCACCACCACCAGCAAGGCCATGCAGGCCAGCGCCAGAACGTAGCGCTCATGCAAATGAAAGGTCTCGAAACGCAACAGGTACGCCATTACCCCCGAGAACACGACAACGACGAAGTCGAATACCGGGAAGATGATCTTGGGCGGATAGCGCTCGGAAAAGATCACGCCTCTTTTCTGAGCGGCTCCCAGCTTACTGTCTGAGTGCATAGTACGGTCTCTACTCTACGATCTAATTATTGGGCGCTGCGATGGGCTTTCCAGGCTACTTTCAGGTCGTGCTATTGCTGGCGACTTCCACCGAGGGCGCCGGGGCTGGTTGCGTTCGCCCATATGAGAGATAGAACATCATGGAAAGCATGGCAAACACGCTATTGAATGCCGAAACGGAGAGCGATGAGGCCATTAGCACGCCAAGCACACACAGCGTGTCGACCCAGCCATAGCCGCTCTTGCGCAGCGCATAGCCGGTAAATACCACGAGAAAGATCAGCCCCAGCACGCCATGGTCGTAAAGCACGCGAATGATATAAGAGTGCAAAATGACCGAATAGCAGGTGCCATCCCCAGAGAAGCTGTACATGTCGCTCCAGTAGGAGAGCGCTTCGCACGTCTGTGTAGACATCGGCGTCAGGGGCTGGGTACCCAACATCACGTTCCACCACTGCCAACCCTCTACGTCGTCGAGGAAGTAGAGCAGGAACCGAACACGGTCGATGGACGCGCCTCGCTCCAGCAGGGAGCGAAAGGTGAGCGGCGGTTCGATGAGTTCACCCTGGCTGTCCAGAATCACTTCGGGCTCTCTTTGCTCCTCTAATGCGGGCATGCTGGGATGCTCGTTTGCAGCTCCCTCGCTACTGCCCAGCGAAATATCCATGCGATCGTTCACGATGCCGTAAGCCAATGCCACCAGTAATGGAAAAAGCAGCAGCCAGGGCTTGATAAACCCTTTGCCTACCCGGAACACGCTGAAAAAATACACCGCCAGAAAACACAGGAACGCGCTGCGCGACCCTGATAAAAAGATGATCAGCATCACGGCGACAAACGAGACGAACCGCCAGCGCATCACAGGGAGCACCAGATACAGCAGCAGAATCAGCAGCACCAGTTCGAAATTATTTTCCGTGAAGATACCCGGCCGTTGGCTGACCCAAGCGTCCAGTCCAATCAGCCGCGAGTAGGTGTACTTGAGGAAGAACAGCGCTAATAGCACGTAGAAGAATTTGACGACCTGGGCCTGCTTGAATAGCGGCTGACCGATGAACGAGCAGAGCAGCAGGACGTAGAAGAATGCCTTGTACGCCTGCACGTAATCGAGAATATGGCTGCCGCTCATCAGCAGTGCAATGGCCAGGGTGACGGCCAGGTAGCCACCCGCCGCCAGCATGAATAGCCACGCAGAGCGGCTTTTCGGCGGAAACACCAATACGGACATGCCCAGCACAGCCAGTTCCAGTAGCGGTACGGCAGGCAGAATGTTGTAGTGCCAGGGCGACATCACGCCCACGACGCCCAGTGCCACGATCACGGCCATTAGCAGCATCGCAGCCAACGGCTGAGCCTTGCGGCGATAAGCCAACAGAGTATTGCCCCATGGGTAATGACCTTGCATTCCTTGCTCCCAAACGATCTCGCTAAATTGAATCCCTTTACCGCGATGGCCTACTTGAACAACTTTCTGAATACTCTTTCCACCAGCCCCATTTTCCACCCTTTTCCCCAGTGGTGGATCAGGTAGGTATCGCTTTCGATATAGCAGTACATCAGCTGCTTGCGATCATGCGCCTTGGCATAGGGGTTATAGGGGTAGAAAAAGTGCCAGGGCTTGAGATCGATATCACTGGCATCCTGTTCGACACAGGCATTGGCCACTTCCGGGGCAATCAGAAACGGCTTTTTCTGTTGATGACGGGCTTCGATCAGCGTCATGGCATTCTTGAAGAAGTGATGCCCTGCCACCCCGCCCACCACGGCGGTGTTCAGCCGTCCTTCATCTTCATAGCCCAGGAAACAGGGGCTTTCCAGCAGCGGCTCCAGCGAGCGTACGACTTCCATGTCCACATCGAGGTAGATGCCACCGTGCTCATGAAGTGCCGCCATACGGACGTAATCGGACAGAAAGGCCCACTTCTTGTTTTCCAGGCAGTATTTGATGAACGGATTGTCGTGATCGATGGTGGACTCGTTCCACTCGATGATCTCGAAGTCGGGCATCTTTTCTTTCCACGTGGCGAGGCACTCTTTATAAAGCGTGCCCATGGCGTTACCGCCAAACCAGCAGAAATGGATCTTTTTAGGAATCATGATTTACTCGATCTTGTTGCCGTATTTGATCAAAAACCGGGGGTAGTCTTTCAGGTAGCGCTTCAACAGCCGGTTCGGCTCTTTCATCATTCGGTACAGCCAGCGCAGGTTGAGACGGTCTACCCAGGCTGGGTAGTAGTCTTGCCCCTTGGCCTCCACGAACTGATCCAGATAGCCGCCACAGGTAAAGCCGGTGCCTTGCCAGCCCGCAGCCCTCAGGTCCAGCAGCAGGCGCTCCTGCTTGCCTGCGCCCATGCCCACGATGACGATGTCGGCATTGGCTGCCTGCACTAAGCTCTGCTGGCGCTCTTCGTCACTGCTGAAAAAGCCGGAGCGTGCGTAGCTGATCTCGAGCCCAGGGTATTTCTGTGCCAGCAGCTGCGACGCCTGACGGACGTTTTCTTCGGTGCCGCCCACCAGCGCAACGCGCTTCTGTGTGGCCTGGGCATGGCCTAGTACCACCGGGGCAATCGAGGTGTCGTCGAAGCTGGTCCGCTGAATCTTTTTGCCTTTGAACAACCGGGCATAGAGCACGACGGCAATGCCATCGGCGTAGAAGCGAATCTGTCGGCACTCCTGCTCGCTTAGGCTTTGCGCCACGACCCCTAGAGAAAACGGATTGATGAAGCTGTAATCGATCCCTTCTTCCAGGTGGAACTCCCTTTCGAGTCTAATCATCTTGGTTCACCATCATTGTTGGCTCGGCTTCGTGGCGTCATGACGAAACGCCAGTCGGTCATCATGAAACCGAACTTTCTCTTCACCACGTAGACCGCCACGCCATTCTGAATCAGCAGGCACAGCAGCAGCGCATAGGCCGCCCCCTCTGCGCTGTAACGCGGAATCAGTAGCAGCGAGGCAATGCCCCCCACCACCACAGACCAGATTAGTATATTCCGCGCTGCACGCTGCTGGTCGGCCATCAAAAGCAGCAAAATGACCGAGCCGGTCATCACATTCACCAGCTGCCCGATCACGAGAATTCTCACGACGCTGGCAGCACCGGTGTAATCACTGCCAAACAACGCCAGCACGGCGTTGGGCCAGATGATGAACACCAAGGCAGGCAGCAGCGCGAAGCAGGTCATTTGAAAAGCACTTTTCTGGGCAAGCAGCCTGAGCCCTTCGCCATTGCCTTCATGCTGGAGCCGTGAGAAACGCGGCCCCAGAATGCTGTCGTATACGGTCAGGATGAAGCCGATGATCATGGCCAGCCGTAGCCCCAGGCTGAACAAGGCAACATCGCTTTCGCTATGGAAGGCGCCCAACACCAGGCCAACTCCCCACTGGGTGTAGTAGAAGATGATGCCTACCAGCAAAAAATCGGGCAGGTGGCGATAGAAGCCTTTGGTAAAGCTGACGCTGTCACTTTCGACCAGCGCGCTGCGGCGGTACAGCCACCAGACGGCCCACAGCGCCACCAGCAGGTAGAGCCCCAGAATCACACCCAGCGCAGTCATCAGCGCCAGTGCCCCCAGCGAGATCCCCAGCCAGGCACACACCAGCACGACCCCGCTGAGCACGATGGAAATACAGCCTATTTCGAACAGGCAGGAAACGTTGGCCCTGCCCCACCCTTTCATCAGAAAATTGCACAGGTAAATGACGCTGTACACCGGCGACAACAGCGCGGTCATTCGCAGGGCCTCGACCGCATTGTCTGTCGAGGAGAGCAGCATTTGTGCCACGCTGGGCGCCGCCACCCACAGCACTACGCCCAGCAGCACGCCGACCAGTACGTTGACCGTCATGGCGTGCCGGTAAATCCAGGCGACTTCACGGCGGTTATTATTGGAGGTCGCGACCCCCATGTACTTGAGCGTGGCCCGGTCGGTGCCCAGGCTGGCAAAGACCTGCATGCCGATCATGATCGACAGACACAGCATGAAGGCACCAAAGGCCTGAATACTGACGAACGTGGCCAACACATAGGAAAGCAGGAAGGTGCCACCTGCGGCAATCCCACGCGCAGCCAGCGTGGTGAGCAGTTGGTTCTGCAGAATTCGTTTTATCATCCGTGACTCTTGGAGAAGTCAACTCTTTGACTTTGCGCGTAAATTCAGAAAGGCATGGCCATAGAACGCCACTACCTGATAAGCGTTATCACTAATGTAAGTGTGCTTAGCCTAAGGTATGAATCATACCCTTTTCGGCGCCTGCATGTAACAAGGTGGAAGCAGGATTCATAAATCTTGCCTATTTCCTCCATTGTCAATAGCAATGAGATGTGTTTAGTAAATACTGATAAGGCTACTGTACCTTGCTTCAGACGGCCAAGCGATTGGCCAACCTGTTCACTCACTGACCATAGGCCATCAAATAAAAAACCGGCCCCTGAGGGCCGGTTCTATCTGCTGTTAGGCAGTTATCCATTCAAGCGTTGGCAAAAGCCAGGCTTAGAAGTGGTAACGAGCGCCAGTCAGCCAGTATACGTTGTCGGTCAGGTCGCCCAGAGTGGTGTCACGATCGACGCTCGGCGCATCGCCGTCAGCGACCTCAGCGAATACGTCGAAGTTGCTGGATACTTTGTAGTATGCGCCAGCAGCCCAGGCGTTGCTGGTAGAATCGTTGTCACGCTCGATGTTGTAGTAGTCAACGTTGAACGCCCAAGGACCAGTGGTGAAAGTACCACCCAGACCTACGGTGTCGAAGCCACCGCCGAATTCAGTGCTGTCGTCACGGCCTTCGTAGCCCAGACGTGCAGTGAACTGGTCAGTGATGTCGTAAGAACCCATTACGCCGTACAGCATTTCGCCGTTGCCGCCGCCACGAACTACGTCGTCAACGAAGCCCACAGCAACAGTCACAGGACCTTCAGCGTAGCGAACACCACCCTGAGAGGCTACAACTTCACCTTGCTCAGTAGTTTCGATACCTTCCAGCAGGCCACGCTCGCTGTAGTGTTTCAGCTGCAGGAAGGCAGTGAAACCGCTCAGGTCAGGCGTGTAGTAACCGATAGAGTCGCCGCGAGACTGTGTCGGGTGACCAGCAAACTCAAGACCTTGGTCGATGTAGACGTCGAACGGCTTGGAAACGAACTGGCTGTAGAAGCTGTCGAAGTTACCGCCGACAACTGTACCGTACTGCTCGCTCTTCAGACCGATGTAGCTCTGACGAGTTTCACGGAAAGCTTCGTCGCTGCGACGCTCGTCAGCACGGAAACGCCATTCCAGGTGACCGAAAGCGCTCAGGTCAGAAGTAACCTGCTGGCTCATGCGCAGACCCAGACGAGAGAACACGTCTACGAACTCAGCGCCGTTGTCGATTTCACGGTCTTGAGAATCGAACTCGGGGCCGCCACCGGCGATACCCATGGCGATACGGCCGTATACGTCCAGACGAGTGCCGTCTTGGTCATATACAGTAGCTGCTTGAGCGGCAGCGGAGGCACCCAGGGCGCCAACGATGGCAGTCGCTAAAAGTGTCTTTTTCATGATGTAGGTTCCTTTAACTAGCTTACTGTTTCGATCGTTATTACTGGCCTTCGTAGAAGCCAGTAAGTGGCTTGCGGGCCATGCTCTTTTTCTCATCCGCCGGTTTTTCCCGGTGGTATGCGACATGTCCTCAACAAAGCCTTGTTATAGTCCAATGCTCGCAGGTCAAACTCTATACTGGGATTCCAAGGAACGCAATAGAAAAAAACAGTGTTTTTTTATGATTTGTGTTTTTTTATGGAACCCAGCCAAACAAAACCGGTCTCAGCGGCCTTCGAATTTCTGCTGCAAGCCTTTGAGCTTATCTTCAAGGCTAAGCGGTTTTGCCTGCTCGGTTTTTTCCTGCCGGGGCACTTCCTGACGTTTTTCCTTCCTCGGCGGCGGCGTTCGTTGAGCAGGTTTGGCACGCGGGGTCGGCGCTGTTTCTGTTGCTGTGGTCGCCTGGCTTTCGTGGCGCCGCGCACTGGCGTGCTGTGCCGCTTCCTTGTCGACTTTGCCTGCCGGATTGCCTTCCAGATCGACCCGTTCTACGCCTTCCCGCATGGATTTGATGTAGCGCGGCAGATTGACGTAGTTGGCCAGCGCACGACGCACCAGCTTGCCCGACCAGGGCTCACGCTCGGCCAGGTCGTGATGAATCCCTACTTTCAGCGGCTTGGTATGCCCTTTGAAGAAAGCATTGGGATAGCGCTGATACCACTGTTTCAACAATGCGTGGGGCGAGGGGGGCTGAGGCGCTTCAGCAGCAGGTTCAACGGCAGGCGCTGGCGTTTCGTTTGCTTCTGCCTGCGGTGGCACTTGCTCGGCTACCACCGGGGGCTTTTCCTGGTGCTGACGCGCTGCCTGGGGCTGGCACTCTTCCATGGGCAGCGGCGCTGGCGCTATCTGGGGTGACGCTACCTGGGGTGGCGCTGCTTCCCCACGTGCCAGCTGCTGCTTCAGGCGGCTGTTTTCGGCACGCAATGCTTCCAGCTCGGCGTTTTTCTGGTCGAGCCGTGTTTCGAGTAGTTCTAATAGTTGCAGTACGTTGGCAGCCATCACCTCCTCCTTTCCTTGCTCAGTCGTTGACACGCTCATATACCACGAAATCATAACGTGGCTGCCCTTCCGCTGGCTGGCCGGGTACGCGCTGCACTTCACGCCACTCGTCTGCCGAGAATTCAGGAAACGTTGCGTCGCCCGCAACGTCGATATCGACTTCAGTAATATACAGCCGCTGGGCAAAGGGCAAGGCTTGCTGGTAGATCTCGCCGCCTCCCATCACCATGATCTCCTCCGCCGCCTCGATAGTGGCGTGCTGGTCGGCCAGCGCCAAGGCAGACGGCAGGTCGTGGCAGATACGCGTGCCCTCGGCGGTGAAGGCCGTGTCTCGGGTCACCACGATATTCAGCCGATTGGGCAACGGCTTGCCGATGGATGCATAGGTCTTGCGCCCCATGACCAGCGGCTTGGCCTGGGTCATGCGTTTGAAGAATTTCAGGTCTTCCGGCAGGTACCAGGGCAGCTTGCCATCGACGCCAATGACACGATTCTTCGCCATGGCGACGATCATCGCCACCGGCACCAGCAGTTCGTCAGTCGGGAGAGATTGGCTCATACGGCAACCTTTGCCTTGATGTGGGGGTGCGATTGGTAACCTTCTATATGAATATCATCGAAGGTGAAGTCGAACAGATCCGTGACCGCCGGATTGAGCACCAGCGCTGGCGGCGCCATGGGCGTACGCGCCAGCTGCTCCTGCGCCTGCTCCAGGTGATTGCTGTAGAGATGGGCATCGCCCAGCGTGTGGATGAACTCACCCGGCTTCAGCCCGGTCACCTGCGCCACCATGCTGAGCAGCAGCGCGTAGCTGGCGATATTGAACGGCACACCGAGGAAAATATCCGCACTGCGCTGGTACAGCTGGCAGGAAAGGCGACCGTTCGCCACGTAGAACTGGAACAGGCAGTGGCACGGCGGCAGCTTCATTTCCTCCACCTGCCCCGGGTTCCAGGCCGAGACGATCAAACGGCGCGACTGCGGGTTATGGCGAATCTGCTCCAGCACATTGGCAATCTGATCCACGCTGCCACCTTTGGGGTGCGGCCAGCTACGCCACTGGTAGCCGTATACGGGCCCCAGGTTGCCCGCTTCATCGGCCCATTCGTCCCAGATACGCACGCCGTGCTCTTTCAGGTAACCGATGTTGGTATCGCCCTTCAGAAACCACAGCAGCTCATGAATGATCGAGCGCAAGTGCAGCTTCTTGGTGGTCAGCAGCGGAAACCCACGGGAAAGATCGAAGCGCATCTGGTGGCCAAACACCGAGCGCGTACCCGTACCGGTACGGTCACCGCGATCAACGCCCTGTTCGAGCACAGTGCGCATCAAGTCCAGGTAAGGCTGCTCAAGCGCAGGCAATTCGTTCGACGTGGTAAGCGAAGGCGTTGTAGCAGTCACAAGGTTTCCAGATTAACAGCGAATATGAGGCTGTATTCTAGGCCCCCCTAAAGGCAACGTCTACGTTAAGCCCACCGCCGCCCACCGAGCCCTCATCGGCAACGCTCCTCGCGTTGCTTCGCGGGTGCGCTCCGCTTACGCCGCGCTACGTTTTCCACCGAAAGCTATGCCCCCCGTAGCGCGGTGTAACGACAGAGCGAGAGCAACGAGCGATGGAGGCACCCGCGAAGGCGGCGCCAGCCGCCCCGATCACGCCTCCAAACGGGAAAACGCCACCGCCACCCACCGCGCCCTCATCGGCAACGCTTTCGCGTTGCTTCGCGGGTGCGCTCCGCTTACGCCGCGCTACGGGGATAACGCCAACGTCGATGTCGTGCAACCGCACGTGCATATACCGCCCGATGTGGGCATGCCGATTACGCCCCCAAACGGGAAAACGCCACCGCCACCCACCGTGCCCTCATCGGCAACGCTCTCGCGTTGCTTCGCGGGTGCGCTCCGCTTACGCCGCGCTACGGGGATATCGCCAACGCC
>NZ_VBVC01000013.1:0-63491 GCF_007655045.1 Halomonas sp. C22
TGATCCCATGCCGAACTCAGAAGTGAAACCGCTTAGCGCCGATGGTAGTGTGGGGTCTCCCCATGTGAGAGTAGGTCATCGTCAGGCACTTATCCCGTAGAAAGCCCCGAGCACACTGTGTTCGGGGCTTTTTGCTATGCGTTAAATTTGTCGTGGGAAGGGGCGTCGAGAAACGTTGGTTGGGAAAATTCCTGAGCAAAAAAACACCCAGCCTGTGGCTGGGTGAGGGTGACTTTACAAGAGATCGGTTGCTAGGCGTCTCTGCGGTGTTGGCATACGCCTCCGGCCCAGGTTTCATAGACAGCGCGGTCATCGGCGAGCATCATCAATGCAAATAGCCGTTCACCGAGGGTGGTGCAGTGCTGGCTACGTCGCTGTAGCAGTGACGTGGCGTCAGGGTCGATCACGACAAAGTCAGCTTCGTAGGAAGGGGCCAACTGTCCAATGTGGCTATCCAGAGAGAGGGCTTTGGCGTTGCCGTGGGTGAGGCCATAAAATCCTTGCCAGGCGGTCAGAGGCTGACCACGCAGTTGGCCTACCTGGTAGGCACTTTTCAAGGTGCCGAAGCCTGAAAGATCCGTGCCTGCGCCAATGTCGCTGGCATAGGTAAATGCCATGCCCGTCTCTCGGGCAGCGTCTCGGTCGAACAGGCCGCTACCCAGGAACAGGTTGGAGCTGGGGCAAAAGGCGATATTGGCGCCGCGCTCTGCCAACCGTTGGCGCATGCCGTTGTCCAAATGGATACCGTGGGCAAAGGTGCTGCGTGGGCCGACGAGTCCTGCTTCTTCGTAAACGGCCAAATAGTCTCGACTGCCGGGAAACAGTTCCGCCACCCAGTCCAGTTCTCCGCTGTTCTCGGCGAGGTGGGTCTGCAGCCATAGGGTAGGGTCATTGCGCAGCAGGGCACCTGCCGCGTCCATTTGCGCTCTGGTCGAGGTGGGCGCAAAACGCGGGGTAACGCTGTAACCGAGGCGCTGCTTCCCGTGCCAGTCCTCGATGAGCCGCTCTGTGTCGGAGATACCCGAGACGCCATCCATCAAGGCATCGGGGGCATTGCGATCCATCAGTACCTTGCCTACCAGCATGCGCAGCTGCCGCTTTTGGCAGGCTGCAAAAAAGGCATCCACGGAGCCTGGGTGGCTCGAGCCAAACACTTGCGCGGTGGTGGTACCTGCGCGCAGCATTTCGCTCAAGAACGCTTCCGATAACGCCTTGGCGTGATCATGATTGGCGAACTGGCACTCGGCCGGAAACGTGTAGTCATTCAGCCAATCCAGCAGTTGGCGCCCATAAGAGGCCATGATGTCCAACTGGACATAGTGGACGTGAGTATCGATGAATCCTGGCATGATGAGCTTGCCGCGATGGTCGATCACTTCCGCTGCTTTCGGCAACTGATCAACCAGGTCGGCATAATGCCCCGCTGCATGGATATGCCCACCCTTCAGCCACAAGAGGCCGTCAGCGTAGTGTTCCAGACTGCCAGGGTGGGGCAGGTTGCCATCGCCGGGGTCATTGGGAAAGCTGATCAATTCAGCGCGGATAAGCGTATCGGTGGGCAAGGTCATATCAACTCGAGTGCGTTGCAGTAGGGGCAAAAAGCGCGCGTAGCGTAGCGCTATCCAGGCCACGGGTCTCGGTGGCATAGGGTTGGTCGGTCAACCAGAGTAATTCCGTCACCACGCTCAGCGCGATGGCGTAGGGGGTTTTATTGCTGAGCTTGGTATCCCTGACCGAGCCGATGGGGCAGCGCACGCGCTGCAGTATCGGCTGGTCGACACCTGCTCGGGAAAGGCGCCCTTTGAAGCTCGCCCACTTGCTGTCGGAGCCTATCAGCCCAATGGACGCAATATCGGCGCGCTCCAGCAACCCCTTGATCAAGGCATAATCCTCATCATGATCGTGGGTCATGACCAGAGCATGGGTGCCAAGGGGTAAGCCTGCCACCGTATCTCCAACGCCGCCTAGCAAATGACAACTCAAGCGTGCTCGAGGGACATCTGACTGGAAAGCATCGGCGCGGCTGTCATACCAATCGAGCTGCCAAGGCAGAGGAGCGCTGAGTTTGACGATCTCGCGTCCGACATGCCCCGCGCCGAACAGGGCAATGTGAGCGGTGGCGCCCAGAAATACTTCCAGCAGGACGTTGACCAGCCCGCCACAGCACTGCCCGCTACGACCGCCCAGCGAAAAGGATTCCAGTGAGAACCCCGCCTGGCGCTGGCTCAATAGGGAGCGAGCCTGCTGAATGGTCTGCCACTCGAAGGTGCCGCCGCCCAGCGTATCGAAGACAGCGTGTTCGGTAATCACCATGCGTGCGCCAGGCTCACGGGGCGTGGAGCCTGCGCTGGTCATCTGGGTGGCCAATACATGAGGCGTGCCGTGGCGTTGACAATGATCGAGGGCGGCATGCCAAGTCATGGGCGTTTCATGGGTCATAAGGCACTTTTCCGAATGGCATGCGCCGCCAGCATGACGCGCTCGGGCGTGGCCGGGGTATCCAGACGCGGCGAGCTGCGGTAGTCATCCAGGCTGGCGAGGGCATCGCGCAAGGCTGACCAGACGCATATCCCCAGCATGAAGGGCGGCTCACCCACCGCTTTGGAGCGGTACAGGCTGGCCATGGAGTTAGGGTGTCCTTCCAGCAGTTCGACATTGAAGACGCTGGGCAGATCCCCGAAGGTGGGAATCTTGTAGGTCGCTGGACCATCGCTGACCAGCGTCCCTTCACTGTTCCATTTGAGCTCTTCGCTGGTCAGCCAGCCCATGCCCTGGATGAACCCGCCTTCTACCTGACCAATATCGATGGCCGGGTTGAGCGAGTTGCCCACATCATGAAGTATGTCGACACGGTCGACCTGATACTCGCCGGTCAACGTGTCGACGCTGACCTCCGCCGCGGCCGCGCCAAAGGCGTAATAATAAAATGGGCGGCCTTGGCCAGTTGCGCGATTGTAATGAATCAGTGGCGTCGCGTAGAAGCCTTTCTCGGACAGCGAAACCCGGTGTAGATATGCCGTCTGCACCAGCTCGCCCCAGGGAATGCGGCGTTCACTTTCGCCGATGCCTGCGATGAGCATGCCGTCCCTCAGCTCCATGCCTTCACGATCCAGCCCGCCCTCGAAGTGGTTGGCGGCAAAATCGAACAGACGCTCACGCAGTTTGATGGCAGCATCGCGAGCGGCCATGCCGTTCAAATCCGCACCGCTGGAGGCTGCCGTGGGGGAAGTGTTCGGCACCTTGTCCGTTCTTGTGGCGCTGATGCGTACGCTCTCCAGGTCCAGCCCCAGTTCCAGAGCCACCACCTGGCAGATCTTGGTGTGCAGGCCTTGCCCCATTTCAGTGCCGCCGTGGTTGATCAGGATGCTGCCATCGGTATAGACGTGTAGCAGCGCGCCGGCCTGGTTGAGGTGCTGGGCGGTGAAGGAGATGCCGAACTTGACGGGTGTCAGTGCCAGTCCTTTTTTGATGACGGAGCTGGAGGCATTGAAATCCCATATCTGCTGTCGACGCGTCCAGTACTCGCTGCGTTGCTCAAGGCGCTCGACGAGCGTGTGAAGCAACTGCTTCTGGTCGACCTGTTGCCCGTAATGGGTCATGTCGCGTTCGGGGCGGTAAAAGTTGCGCTTGCGGATGGTCAGCGGGTCTTCACCGACATGGCGGGCAATATCGTCCATGGCCGCTTCGATGATCATCATGCCCTGGGGGCCGCCAAACCCGCGAAAAGCGGTGTTCGATGCAGTGTGGGTGCGGGCTCGGTGGCCGGTCACACGGGCATTGCCCAGTGAGTAGGCATTGTCTGCGTGAAACATGGCGCGGTCGACGATCGCATCGGAAAGATCGGGAGAGTAGCCGCAGTCGCCGATCACGGTAATGTCGCTGCCTTGAATCACTCCCTGTGAATCGATGGCCAGCCGATAGCGGTTGTGAAAGGGGTGGCGCTTGCCAGTGGCGCGCATGTCGTCACGTCTGGGTAGGCGAAGACGCGTGGCCTTGCCGGTGCGTCGTGCGATGAGGGCAGCAATGCAGGCCCAGGGGGATGCCTGGGTTTCCTTGCCTCCAAAACCACCCCCCATGCGCCGTACTTCCACCGTGACGGCATGAAACGGGATACCCAGCACTTCGGCAACCAGCTTTTGGGTTTCACTGGGGTGCTGGTTGGAGGTATGTACCATGACGCCTTCGTCTTCGCTCGGAATGACGACGCAGGCCTGGCCCTCCAGGTAGAAGTGCTCTTGTCCACCAATGAACAGCGCGCCTTCCAGCACGTGTTCGGCTTGCTCCAGTGTGGCCTGCCAGTCACCACGCTGCTGGGTGTGGCTGGGACGAACGAACTCCTGTTGAGCAGCGGCTTGAACGGCATCCAGCTGTGCTGGCAGCTTGTCGATCTGCACATTGGCAAGCAGCATCGCGTGACGCGCCGCACTCAGGGAAGTGGCAGCCACGGCGAACAGGCACTGCCCTGAATAGCTGATCTCGTGTTCGACGAAGATAGGGTCGCCAGGGAAGACCGGGCCGATGTCCGTGTGGCCAGGCACGTCGTGGAATGTGATCACGTCGACCACGCCGGGGGCGGTGCGAACGGCCTCCAGGTCGAGGTGCGTCAAGGTTCCGTGGGCCACGGGTGAGAGCCCCAGAGCCACGTGTAAAGCATCAGCAGGTGTCTTGAGGTCGTCGATATAGAGCGCTTTCCCCGTCACATGTTTTTCGGCGCTCTCATGAAAGCTGGAGGACCCCGCCTGGCGCTGTCCGCTGCTGTCCACGGTATGGCGTGCCAAGGGTGCCGCGCCATGTATACGCTGGTCGAGCTCATGCCGGGCCCGGCGACTGTCGTTGTCGAGTTTAGTGAGCGTACGCATGCAACATGACCTCCTGTTCTGGTGATGATAGCGACAAGTAGAGTCGTTCCAGCAGATTGGCGGCCGCCAACTGACGATACTGCTGGCTGCCTCGCACGTCACTCATGGGCTCGAACTCATCTTGCAGCGCTTGCCGAGCCGCTTGAAAGGCCTGTTTGCCTACCCTTTGCCCTTCCAGCGCGGCCTCCGTTGCCGGAGCGCGCCGGGGCGTGGCAGCCATCCCTCCGAAGGCGATGCGCACGTCGCTTAACTTGCCGTCGTCCAAGCGGTAGCTAAAGGCACCCAGAACGGCAGAGATATCGTCTTCACGGCGTTTTGAGAGCTTCCACACTCTGAGTGAAGCACTCTTCTCCAGCGCCGGAATGAAGATACGTGTGATGACCTCATCGGCGGCCAGGGCCGTTTTTTTGTAATCGATAAAGAATGCCTGCAGCGGCAAACAGCGGGTACCCGCATGGCTGGCAAGTTCGAGGTGAGCGCCGAGTGCCAGGAGTACGGGTGGGGTATCGCCAATGGGGGATGCATTGGCGATATTGCCGCCCAGAGTTCCCCGGTTACGCACTTGTTCCGAGCCCAGCCGGTGGAGCAGGTGCGCGAAAGCGGGGAAGTGTGTTGCCAGCAGCGGAGCAAGCCGCGAATAGGTCACCGCCGCGCCGACCCACCATCCTTCCTGCCCCTGAAAGGTCGCTGACGAGATCATGCTCAGCTCGGGCACGCGGGTGGTATCGATCAGTTGATCCAGTGCGGACAGGCGCTGGGTCGTTTCCAGCCATAGGTCCGTGGCGCCGGCGACCAACCTGGCATTGGGCAGATCGCGCCGCAGCGCTGTCAGTTCGCTCAGGGAGCTCGGCTGAGCAAATAGCGGACCTTCCTGAAAGGCTTGTGTGGAGCTGTCGCCATCCTGAGAGTCAGCAAGCGTCGCATCCCACCATTGAGGCGGCTGCCAGTCGCTGGCGTGCATGGTCAGCGCGGCATCACGAATCGGGCGATAGCCCGTGCAGCGGCAAAGGTTGCCACCCAGCGCGGCTTCCAGACGCTCGGGCGTCAAGGGGGCAGGTTGGCGCTGCTGCTGCGTATGCAAACTGAACAGCGACATGACGATGCCCGGCGTACAGAAACCGCACTGGCTGCCGTGGCAGTCGATCATGGCGCGCTGCGCAGGGTGCAAGGAGTTGCCCTGTGAAAGGCCTTCCACAGTGACGAGATGCTGACCGTGCAGTTGGTGAGCCGGCGTAATGCACGCATTGACCGTCAGGAACGGTGGCTGATCGGGGTCGCTGCTTTTCAAGGCGACTGTGCAAGCACCGCAGTCGCCGGAAGCGCAGCCCTCTTTTGTGCCCGTGGCCCCCAAATGGTCGCGTAACAGCGTTAGAATACTGGTCTCAGGGGGCACTCGACACTGTTGACGGGTGCCATTGAGCAGAAACTCAATCGTTGCCATGCCAAACTCCGTTATGATTGTTCTGACCGATTGGTCAATAATGGTGAGCTTGGGACAAAAAAGCGTGGCTTGCAAGACTTTGTTGTCAGCGCGTTTTGATGCCCTGAAACGATGCATAAAGAGCGAAAATGCCCCTTTTTGCAGCGTTGTCCGACGTTGGGCCTGAGCTGATCGGCACAACCCGAGCCTATATCAAGGAGCTTACTCAATGACGCTTGATACCGCTAACCATGAGAGCGCCAGCAGGGATCGCATCGAGCAGATGATATTGAGTGCCGCCGAACAGGTGTTTGCTCAGCATGGTTATCGCGGAGCCAGCCTGCAGTCGATTGCTGACGTCGCTGGTTTGCCCAAGGCCAATATCCTCTATTACATGGGGAGCAAACAGGCGCTCTATGTGCGACTACTGAATCGCATGATGAAGCGCTGGAACGCGGTGCTGGAGGACATTACGCCAGCGAGTGACCCAGCAGCCGTATTGAGCGATTTTATTCGCACCAAAATGGTGCTTGGTCAGCGCTATCCCGAGGGTTCCAAGCTGTTTGCGGCTGAAATCCTGGGGGGCGCACCTTTTCTGAAGGATTACCTGAACGGTGAGCTGAGAGAGTGGGTCAGCAGCCGTGCCGCCATCATGCGAGAGTGGTCGCGACAGGGGAAGATGGATGATGTGGATCCTCGCTGGCTGATTTTTCTGATCTGGTCATCCACCCAGCACTATACCGAGTACAGTGCCCAGGTGAACGGCATTCTCGGCCAGGAGGCACTGGCCGAGGAGGACATCGACGCTATTTGTCGCTTCCTGGAGCATGTGATCTTGAAAGGCTGTGGCATAGAGCGCCCAGTCGTATCCATTGCATGAGTTCGACCATGCCTGAGCTGCCCATCGAGCAACACCTGGCGTCGATCGAAGACGCTCTGGACACCCACTCTCGCCTCATTCTGGTGGCGCAGCCCGGCGCGGGCAAGACCACCCGCGTGCCGTTGCGGCTCATCGAGCGCCCTTGGGCGCGTGGCCAGCGCCTGCTGATGCTCGAACCTCGGCGGGTGGCGGCCAGGCTGGCGGCAACTTACATGGCCGCTCAGTTGGGTGAGCCGGTGGGTAAGCGTATTGGCTATCGCATGCGCGGTGATCAACGGGTGGGGCCTGACACGCAGCTGGAAGTGATCACTCAGGGGGTGCTGACGCGCATGCTGCAGGATGACCCGCTGCTGGAGGGGGTGGCCGGCATTCTCTTCGATGAGTTTCATGAACGCAGTATCGAGTCCGACCTGGGTCTGGCGCTGGCAATGGACGTGCAGCAAAGCATTCGTGACGATCTCCGCCTGGTGGTGATGTCCGCGACGCTGGATATAGAGGCGCTGCGTACCTTGCTGGGCGAGCATACTCCGGTGATCGAGAGCAGTGGCCGCGCTTTTCCGGTCACCACGCTATATCGGCCACCTGTTGGCGGTGAGACCGCCGCCATGGCGGCGCGCAGTGTCGTGGAGGAAGCCGTGGCGCTGGACGATGCCCAGGACATATTGGTCATCTTGCCCGGCGTGGCGGACATCCGCCGGCTCGCTCAGGCGCTGGCGGCTTCATCGCTGACGCTGGATATTCGCACGCTGCATGGCGGCATGACGCTGGATGCTCAACAAGCGGCACTTAGCCCTGGTACGCAGCGGCGGGTGATCATTTCCACCTCGATCACCGAATCGAGCCTGACGGTCGACGGCGTCAACGTCGTCATTGACGCAGGCCTTGAACGGGTGCCCGAGTTTAGTGCCCAAACGGGGCTTACGCGATTGACCACCCGTCGCGTCAACCGCGCCAGCGCCGACCAGCGGCGTGGGCGCGCGGGTCGCCAGCAATCGGGCTACTGCTATCGCCTGTGGGCACAGGACCAGCCACTGGTCGCGCACCGTGAGCCCGAGATGCTGCAGGCCGACCTCTCGCGGCTGGCGCTGGAACTGGCGCTATGGGGCGTCAATGCACCCGACGCGCTGGCCTGGCTATCTCCACCCCCCAAGGGCGCATGGCAGAGCGCGCGCGATCTTCTCCAGCGGCTGGGGCTGCTCGATCAGGCCGGCGGTCTGACACCGCTGGGGCAGCAGTGCGGTACCTTGCCGGTGGAGCCTCGCCTGGCCGCGATGCTGGTGCGCTCCAAGGCTGGAGAAAATACCGCGCTGGCCTGTGCGTTGGCAGCGCTGCTGGAGGGCCGGGAGCGTCTTGAGGGAACATTGCAGGAAGCCCTGGCCGCTCGGCTGAAAACACCTTCTGCATTCCCAGCCTGGCACCAGGAATTCAAGCGTCTGGCGGCGCTGATGGGATGCACGGTGCCGTCACGCCTTGATCTTGAGCCTCTGGGTGAGCTGCTTGCGGTGGCGTTTGCTGACCGAGTGGCCCAGCTCATGAACCTCGGGCGTTTCAAGCTGGCCAATGGCAAGACGGCAACGCTATCGCCGCAGCACCCGTTGGCCAACGAGCCGTATCTGGTGGCCGTTCACCTCGACAGCGCTAGCCGTGATGCACCGATCCAGAGGGCAGTGCCCCTCTCCGAACAGGCTTTGCGAGCCCTTTATCCGGCGACGGCGAGGTGGCACGAACGAGTTGCCTGGCAAGAGCCGCCAGGCAAGCTGGTGGCCGAAACGGTGCAGTGTCACGGTGAGCTGGTATTGGCGGCACGCCCGCTACAGACGCTGCCCGCCGCCGCTGCCGAACAAGCGCTGATGAGCGCTTTGCAGCGCCGCCCTTCAGCCTTGCTGGATGACGAGGTCAGGCGCTTGCAGGGGCGCATGGCGCTGCTCAAGCGTACTTTCCCTAGGCAATGGCCCGACTGGTCCGATGCTGCGTTGGTGGATGATCTGGACGAGTGGCTGGCGCCTTACGTGGCCGGTATGACTCGGCTGGCACAAGTCGAAAAACTGCCTTTCGCGCGGTGCCTGCTGGATACGCTGACCTGGGAAGCGCAGAGTGCGTTGGCACGTCTGGCGCCTATCGGCCTTACCGCGCCGAGCGGTAACACGATTACGCTGGACTATCTTCCCTGCCTGGAGGGCAGGCCGCCGGTGCTGGCATTGAAGCTGCAGGAGGCCTTTGGCTGGCAAGAAACACCGACCGTAGCCGAAGGGCAAGTGGCCGTGATGATTCACCTGCTGTCACCGGCCCGACGCCCTCTGCAGGTAACCCAGGACTTGCGCAGCTTCTGGCTGACCGGCTACCCGGAGGTGAGAAAAGAGATGCGCGGGCGGTATCCAAAGCACCCGTGGCCAGAAGACCCCTTGACGGCGCAAGCCACGGCACTGACCAAGCGCCGCTTGGGCAACGCTTGAAGGTCAGTCAAAGCGTGCTCTTTACTCTTGTGCAGGTTCCGGTACTTCTCCAGGGCGTTGATAGCGTACGCCGTCCGCGCGAGGTTCTTCGTAACGCTTGTTCTCATCTTCGGAAACCACCCCAAAGACCGTTTCCTGAGAGCCATCCGGCCATGTGTAAGTGGTACAGCCCGCCAGGCTCGACAGACCAAGAATAAAAACGAAACCAGACAGCGTGATACGACGCTTGGGCATGAAAAGCTCCCTGAAAATGGCACATGCTCATGAAAAAGGGTGACGACGAGTGCTGCGTAGTGTGAAGCGCAGCGCCACTGCTCGCAAGCTAATTTCAATGGTGTCGATGCAGCAATGGAGATGATGGTCGGTGGCGGGCATGTTCACCTTGTGTCTATGCTGGGATATCAGTCAGGTGTCCTTGTAAAAGGGCGCCAGGAAGACGCCCAGGCGGTTGAGTGCAGAAGGTGGGGAGGGGATATGTGGTCAGTCTTGAAGTCGGTACTGGCAGCCCTGATCGGGGTGCAGAATGATCGGCAGCGCAGGCAGGACTTCTCCAGCGAGCGACCTGCGGCGTTCATTGTGACGGGGGTCGTCGTCACGCTCCTGTTCGTACTGGCGATTGCCTGGTTGGCCAAGTGGGTCGCCGGATGAAACGTTGAGGCAAATCACGCAAGGTTTGCGTGACGAATGGCATTTGTTTTCTATACTGAGATTGACGTCTTAATCCTGCTTTAATAAAAGCATGGCGAGAACAACAATAATAAAGGAGGTTTCTATGCCCCCAGTGTGGCGATGGCTACTACTTCCCTCATCGAGTCTTGCCGTCGCGTCAGCGGCGTCGGCCAATAGTTGGAATATGCCGGTGGGTGTCACGGACGTCAGCCGTGATATCTTCAATCTGCATATGACCATTTTTTGGATCTGCGTCGTCATTGGCGTCGTGGTGTTTGGCGTCATGTTCTACTCGCTGTTTCGCTATCGCCACGCCAAGGGAGCCAAAGCAGCCCATTTTCACGAGCACACCACGGTGGAAGTGTTGTGGACGGCCATTCCCGTGCTGATTCTGGTCGGTATGGCGATTCCCGCCACCGCTACGCTCAAGAACATGTATGACGCCTCGGAAGCCGACCTGGATGTGATGATCACCGGCCAGCAGTGGCGCTGGCGCTACGAATACCTGGGCGAAGACGTTGCCTTCAACTCCAATATGAGCACCCCTTGGGAGCAGATCCGCGGGCAGGAGGAGCGAGGAGAGCACTATCTGCTCGACGTGGACGAACCCCTGGTCTTGCCAATCAATCGCAAAGTGCGCTTTCTGATGACCTCAGACGATGTCATCCACTCCTGGTGGGTGCCCGAGCTGGCGGTCAAGCAGGACACGATTCCCGGCTTCATCAATGAAAACTGGGTGCAGATCAATACACCCGGTATTTATCGCGGACAGTGTGCCGAACTCTGTGGTGTCAATCATGGCTTCATGCCTGTCGTGGTACATGCCATGGAAGAAGAGGAATTCGATGCCTGGCTGGTAGAGCGGCGTGAAGCGGCCGAGCAGGAGGCCATGGGCGTCGACCGTGAATGGGAAATGGAGGAACTGATGGCCAGAGGGGAAGCGGTGTACCGCGCCATCTGTTCTTCTTGCCATCAAGCCGAAGGGCAAGGGGCGATGCCGGCCTTCCCTGCATTGGCCGGTAATGATCAGTTGATCGAAGACCTGGATTGGCATATCGACAGGATCGTCAATGGGGTCTCTGGCGCGGCGATGCCTGCCTTCCGGGCAACTCTGAACCCCGTTGAAATTGCCGCAGTGGTCACCTATACCCGCAATGCCTGGGGAAATGACACGGGTGAAACGGTACAGCCTGCAGCCATTGCTGAGCTGATAGCCCAATAACTCCACGTTTCTACCCATAACAACGAAAAGCAGGCGGAGAAGCTCATGGCGCCCCAACTACCCCCTCAGCATCCGTTGCAGCATAGCTCTACCACTCACGCTGGCACTCATGCCAGCGCCGGTTCTGCCCACCATGAGCATGCGCATCACCCGAAAGGACTCATGCGCTGGCTATTGACCACCAATCACAAGGAGATCGGTACGCTCTATCTGATCTTCTCGCTGACCATGTTCTTCATTGGGGGCATCTTTGCACTGGTGGTCAGGGCAGAGCTTTTTCAACCAGGACTGCAGCTGGTACAGCCCGAGTTCTTCAATCAGATGACCACCATGCATGGCTTGATCATGGTGTTCGCAGCCGTCATGCCTGCCTTCACGGGACTGGCCAACTGGATGATCCCGCTACAGATCGGAGCGCCTGACATGGCGCTTCCTCGGCTCAACAACTTCAGCTTCTGGCTGCTGCCTGTCGCCTTCACGCTCCTGCTTTCAACACTGTTCATGCCGGGCGGCGGGCCCAATTTTGGCTGGACCTTCTATGCGCCCTTGTCCACCACCTACGCGCCACCCTCCACGACCTTCTTCATCCTGGCCCTGCACATAGCCGGTATCAGCTCCATTCTGGGGGCGATCAATATCATCGCCACCATCCTCAACATGCGTGCCCCCGGAATGCGCATGATGGACATGCCGCTGTTCGTCTGGACATGGCTCATTACCGCTTTCCTGCTGATTGCCGTCATGCCCGTGCTGGCGGGGGTGATTACCATGATGCTCATGGATATCAATTTCGGAACCAGCTTCTTCGATGCCTCGGGGGGCGGTGACCCGGTGCTGTTCCAACACCTGTTCTGGTTCTTTGGGCACCCCGAGGTCTACATCATGATTCTGCCAGCCTTCGGTATCGTGTCGGCGATCATTCCAACCTTTGCGCGCAAGCGTCTGTTTGGCTACGCCTCTATGGTGTATGCCACGGGAGCCATTGCGTTGCTCTCGTTTCTGGTATGGGCGCACCACATGTTCGTGGTGGGCTTGCCGCTGGCGGCCGAACTCTTCTTCATGTACACCACCATGCTGATCGCTGTGCCAACCGGCGTGAAGGTATTCAACTGGGTCACCACGCTGTTTCGGGGCTCCATCAGCTTCGAACCCCCTATGCTGTTTGCACTGGCATTCGTGGTGCTGTTCACCATCGGTGGTTTTTCCGGGCTGATGCTGGCCATTGCACCGGCCGACTTTCAATACCATGACACGTACTTCGTGGTCGCTCATTTTCACTATGTGCTCGTGCCGGGGGCCATCTTTGCCATCATGGCAGGCGTGTACTACTGGCTGCCCAAATGGACCGGCCACTATCCCAACGAGCGTTTGGCTCAGTGCCATTTCTGGTGCTCGATCATTGGGGTCAACCTGACCTTTTTCCCCATGCATTTTGCCGGGCTGGCGGGCATGCCCAGACGGATTCCCGACTATGCGCTGCAGTTCGCCGACTTCAACCTGCTGTCCAGCATCGGCGCGTTCTTCTTCGGTTTCTCTCAACTGCTGTTCGTGCTGGTCGTCGTACTGTGTGTCAAGGGGGGTAAAAAAGCACCGGCCAAGGCTTGGGAAGGGGCTGAAGATCTGGAATGGAGTGTGCCTAGCCCGGCGCCACTGCATACCTTTGAGACGCCACCTGTCTTTCAACGCCATCAGGCACATGATTAGTCATGCGTAGTCGGGGGAGGGCTCCAAGATGGCCATCAGCAGTACAGAGCAAACGGTAGCCGTTCGGCGTACGGTCATTCGCACCACGGCAGTGCTGGTGGGGATGTTTGCCTTCGCCTTTGCCTTGGTCCCGCTTTACGACGTTTTCTGCCGTATCACAGGGCTGAATGGCAAGGTGGATACGACCGCCCAGGCCATCGTTCACGAAGAGGTGGACACGTCGCGTTTCATCACGGTCCAGTTCATTACTCGTGGCAGCGCGGGGTTGCCCTGGCAGATGAGTGTTGCCACGCGCCAGATGCGTGTGCATCCCGGGCAAACTGCCGAGGTCGATTTCACGTTCACCAATAATAGCCAAGCCCAGAGCTGGGGGCGTGCCGTGCCTAGCGTATCGCCTTCCAACGCCACGACACACCTTCGCAAGGTCAGCTGTTTCTGCTTTCAAGAGCAGCAGTTGCAAGGCCAGGAACGGCTGACCATACCGCTGGTATTTCAACTCGCCCGGGATCTGCCAGCGGAGATCAATACGATTACGCTGGTGTACACCCTCTATCCCGTTCATCACGTCGCACTGAGTGACCCTTATGACAATGCCTCAGGAGGCAGCATATGAGCAGCGGCAGCTATTACGTACCTGCGACCAGCCGGTGGCCAGTATTGGGCTCGATTGCGCTGGGTGTGATGATGATCGGTGCCGGTATTCAACTGGTCTATGGCACCGGTATGCCAGTCTTGGCGGTTGGATTGGTGGCCGTGGTGGCGGTCATGGGTCTCTGGTTCCGAGATGTCGTGCATGAGTCGATGGGCGGTTTGTACGATGCCCAGATGGATCGCTCGTTTCGCTGGGGGATGGGGTGGTTCATTTTTTCGGAAGTGATGTTCTTTGCAGCTTTCTTCGGGGCGCTTTTCTACGTCCGAACGTTTGCGCTTCCGTGGTTGGGCGGTGAGGGTGCCAAAGGTGTATCGGCGCTGCTATGGCCTGGTTTCATTCCCGAGTGGCCGCTGTTGAGCCCTCCTGATGCCGCCGTGTCAGGGCCCCATGGCGTGCTGAGCCCATGGCAGTTGCCGCTGGTGAATACGTTGCTGCTGGTCACATCGAGCATCACCCTGACGGTCGCTCATGAAGCGCTCAAGCTGGGTTATCGAGCAACATGTCGGAATTGGCTGGCGGCAACGGTCGGTCTGGGCATTTGCTTCATCGTCATTCAGGGGGTCGAGTACTACGAAGCCTACCACCATTACGGGATTACCCTGGAAGCCGGTATCTTTGGCGCGACTTTTTTCATTCTCACGGGCTTTCATGGTCTACACGTGATCATTGGCACACTGATTCTGGCCACCATGCTGGTCAGAATCATCAAGGGACATTTCGCCAATGAGCAGCATTTTGGTTTCGAAGCTTCGTGCTGGTATTGGCATTTTGTCGATGTGGTGTGGGTAGGGCTGTTCATCTTTGTCTATGTGCTTTAGCGCGTCAGCCCAGTTCGCCGGTCCAGAAGCCAAAAATGAGCAATGCCATGAGCAGACAGCCCAGGCCGACACGCCACTTCAGCGAGGTCAGAAGGCGCCGTGAAGCGCCGTGGTCTCGTAATAAAAAACCAGCACCTGCGGCGAGGCTGGCCACCATGCCTATGAATACCAATGCGATCAGTAGCTTGAGTGCCATGCGTCGACGCTCCCGTGTTACCTTGCGGTTATGTGTATGGGGTTGTTTTTGGACCGTGGTGGTCGTTGCTGGTGTGCTGTTAGGACTATGGCAGTGGGAGCGTGCTGCTGACAAGCAGCGATCGCTTGACCAGCGTGCCGCAGCCCCCTCCCTGGTGTCACCGGTCAGTGAGCCCGTCGAGGGCGCCACGTTGCGCCTGCAGGGCGAATATCTGGCGGCGAACACGCTCTATCTCGATAACCGTATCCTCAATGGCCGCCTGGGCGTTGCCGTGCTGACCCCCTTGCGTGACGAGCATGGCCAGCTCTGGCTGATTCAACGTGGGTTCATGGAAACCGGCAGCAGCCGAGAGCCACCGGTTTCGGCGACACCAGCAGGCCTGGTGCAGGTCATCGGCGAGTGGCAGGTGGCGCATTCGGATGGTCTCGTCTATGGCAATAATCTGGAAGGGGTGAGGCTGCAACGGCTCGACCTGGCTCCCTGGACGTCCGCACTTGGCGAGTTCCGTTTTGCCGGATGGGTGCATGCTCAGGAGGGCGATGGTGTCTTGACCCCCTGGTGGGAAGCCAATGTCGTGCCACCAGCTCGCCATCAGGCTTATGCGTTTCAGTGGTGGGGCCTGGCGTTGGCGGCTCTGGCGGTAATGCTGATCGGGGGCCACCGCCTCATGAATGACCCTCGGGTCGCGAGAATCAGGAGTTAACCCGATGTCCTCCAGCGCAAAGCGTTTTCCTCGTCTTATCCTGATGTTACTGTTCGTTGCGTTTGCCGCGCCAGTGGTGATCGCATGGGTCATGGTGACATGGCGCATCGGTATACCTTCCCATTACACCGCTCATGGCGATGTTTCCGTGACTGCGCCACCACTGGAGGAGTGGCCACTAACGTCTAGACTTGGGCCTGGTGAGCAGTGGATGCTGGTGTTCGAGTGCGTGGAGCCCTGTGACGCAAGACAGGATGAACTGTGGCGTTTGCACCGTGCGCTCGGACGGGAGGCAGGGCGCTTGCAACGCATCAGGATAGGCGGCGACTTGCAGATATTGCCTGGGGAGGCTGCTACGACATGGCACACCTTGCCCACTTGGCGTGGTGAGCAACGAGTCTGGGTGCTGGACCCCGCAGGCCGCCCAGCGCTGGCCTATCACACAACGGCCACTGCGTCAGACATGCTCAAAGATATCAGGCACTTGTTCAAAGTGAATGCTCTGTAATTTTCTCCCGGCGACTGAACAGCCGTAAGGACACGTGATGATTCATTCCGATAAGCACCGTTTGCGCCTGCTGGTAGCGTTGAGCCTGGCAGGCACGCTATTGACGATGCTGGTCATTCTGGTGGGGGCTTGGACTCGCTTGGTGGATGCTGGGCTAGGGTGCCCCGATTGGCCTGGTTGCTATGGGCGATTGCTGGTGCCTGATAGCGAGCATGCGGCACTGCGTCATCCGGATGTGCCGCTCGACCCGTTCAAGGCCTGGGTCGAGATGGGGCACCGCTATGTCGCCAGTTTTCTCGGGCTGCTGGTGATCGGAACGCTGCTTCTGGGGTGGCCATTGAGGCGCCGAGAAGGCTACCCGTGGAAGGTAAGCGTCGCGCTACTGGTAGTGATCCTCATCCAAGGCGCGTTTGGCGCATTTACCGTGACCTTGAAGCTCTGGCCACAGGTGGTCACGCTGCACTTGTTGGGCGGGCTGAGTGTGTTGATGCTGTTTTTCTGGCTTCATCTGCGTATCCGGCGGTTGGCAAAAGGGGTGTTGGCGCCTCCCCGAAAGCCAAGCCTGCTTTGGCTGCTGGCTGGGGCGGCGCTGGTGCTGCAATTGGCACTGGGGGGCTGGGTAACGAGCAATTATGCCGGCATTGCGTGCCAAGGGTTTCCCACCTGCAACACCCAGTGGTGGCCTGAAATGGATTTGAGCGAAGGGTTTCATCTGACCCAGACCGTGGGCCCCAATTATTTGCATGGTCAACTGCATGCCGATGCGCGCACTGCCATTCACGTGGTACACCGTTTAGGTGCGTTGCTGCTGGGTATCGTGCTGTTGGCGCTCTGGTGGCGCCATCGCCGCCAGAGTGAGGTCGTGGGTGCCTTGTCCATGGTCGTGTTGCTGTATGTATTACAGGCAGGGTTAGGTGTTGCCAATGTGTTGCTCTGGCTGCCGTTGTGGCTGGCGTTGCTGCATACCGCTGGCGCAGTGCTGTTGTGCCTGGGGCTGGGGTGGGCCTGGTGGCGCTACCGTTATATGCCTGAACGGTCACACGCAGTGCAGGCGCTCGACGGGAAAGCGTTATACGTGCAGGCCCGATAGTCCAATGATTGACCTTGAAAACAATAACAATCCATCAGGTGATCACTATGCGATACGCAACACTGGATAGCACCTTGCCTGCCGTGCGCTGGGGAGTATTGAAAGAGCTGGTGTTACTGTGCAAGCTCAACGTGGTAGTCGTCATGTTGGTATGTACGGCCGTAGGCATGGCGCTATCGACACCAGGGGTGCCGCCACTGAAAGCGGTCATCTACGGCCTTCTGGGGGTCGGGTTGGCCTCCAGTGGGGCCGCCGCGTTCAACCATATCATCGACCGCCATCTGGATGCTGTGATGACGCGTACGTCACGGCGGCCGTTGGCGGCACACCGCTTGCCTGTCTGGGTGGCCGTGCTATGGGCCGTGGGGCTCTCGGTGGCGGGCATTGGACTGCTTGCCTGGCAGGTGAATACGCTAGTGGCTGCGCTGACGCTGGTATCCTTGGTGGGTTACGCCGTGCTGTATACCGCGTACCTCAAGCGTGCCACGCCGCAAAATATCGTCATTGGTGGTGTGGCAGGGGCCTCGCCGCCGCTGCTTGGGTGGGTCGCCGTGACGGGCAGCGTATCAGCAGAGCCCTTGCTGCTGATGTTGATCATCTTCGTATGGACACCGCCGCATTTCTGGTCGTTGGCTATCCACAAGCGTGACGATTACGCCCGAGCCGGCATCCCCATGTTGCCCGTGACGCATGGCGTCGTGTTTACGCAACTGCAGATCTGGCTCTACAGCTGGTTGACGGTTGCCGCATCACTTTTGCCGGTTGTCGTCGGGATGAGTGGCTGGGTCTATCTTGTGATTGCCGTAGCGCTCAATGCGCGGTTCATTTATTGGAGCTGGCGCGTATGGAAAGGGGATGACCAAGAAGCGCCGCTGCTTGCCTTCTGGTTTTCCATTCGTTACCTGCTGGGACTGTTTGGCGCGCTCTTGTTGGACCATTATACTTTTCTGCTGCCCTCGGCCCTTGGGTAGCGAGGACGAGCAAATGACAAAATTGGTCTACGCTGTAGAAAACGGTGTACAATTTTCGTTAAACTATTTCACGGTTGAATGAAGAGGTTTCATGAGCTCTACCGTTGCACTACTGTTGCTGGCTGTCGCGTTGATGGTGATTGCCGGGCTGGGGGGCTATGCGTATTCCCTGCGGAAGGAGGTAAAGCGTCGGGAAGCTTTTCGTATCGAGGAAGAGCAGCGTGCTCAGCAGAACAGCCTTGAAAATCTGGATTACGTCGTAAGCGCGCTGGTGCAGGAGCAGGTGGATATCACCGAAGGCTCTTGGCGGTGTAAGGTGCTGCTGGAAATCGTTGATCCTAGTCTTGCAGAAAGGCCAGAATTTCAAGCATTTGCCGAAGTCTACAACCGGACGCGGCATCTCAAGACCCACTCTGCTCGCAAGCAATTGACGCCCCGAGAGCGGATGCGTGAAGACAAGGAACGGCTCGAAGTGGAAGCTGAAATGCGACCTGCGGTGCTTGCCGCTGCCGCAGCTGTGATCCAGTGGCGAGCCAAAGGTTCCAAGGCGTTACACTGATTTTTAGTGTCATTGGTGTCAGCTTTGCTATGCTAAACACGTTGGTATTGGCAAGAAGTTGATATCACGGCATTGTTGCCTTCTAACGCTGAAACGTTAATGATAGGCACCTCGTTCGATTTCATGATGCGCTCCGGCGCCCATCCTGAAGAAGAACAGCGAAAAATGGATGCTCTCGCTAAAAGAAGCATTAGATAGATTTGGTCACAGACCATATCAGCATTGGATCAAGAAGGAGTCTTGCATGAAAAAATCAACAACTGGCTTGCTAATCGGTTCTGCCCTCGTAGTAGGCCTCTCTGGCTGCGCCAGCTCTGCCTCTCAGTCTTCTGGTCAGGCGAGTGCAAGCAGTGACCGTAGCTGGTACCAGCATCCCGCCGTATGTGGACTTGCTGGCGGCCTGATCGGTGGCAGCATTGGCTACGCGACTAGCGGCAGCTCTGACGAAGAGAGCGGCGCTGCCACTGGCTTCGCAGCTGGCGCTGCCATCGGTGGTCTGCTGTGTGCCGACCACACCCCTGAGCCGGTTGCACCGCAGTGCCCGAGCTATGGTGAAGTGCCTGCAGGCGTGGCAGTTGACGCTGAAGGCTGCCCGCTGGACTCAGACGGTGACGGCGTGCCGGATTACCGTGACCAGTGCCCGGGTACCCCTGCTGGTGTGGCAGTAGACGCCAATGGCTGTCCGCTGGACTCCGACGGTGACGGCGTGCCGGATTACCGTGACCAGTGCCCTGATACCCCCGCTGGTGTTGCCGTGAACGCGCTGGGTTGCCCGGAAAGCCTGGTACTGCGTGATGTCAACTTCGAGTTCGACTCCGCACAGCTGACTGCCAATGCACAGCAAGTGTTGAACGGTGTTGCCGAGCGTCTGGTCAACAACCCTGACGTACGTGTCAGCATCGAAGGCCACACCGACTCACGTGGTGCTGCCGAGTACAACCAGAACCTGTCTCAGCGTCGTGCCGAGTCCGTGGCTGCCTACCTTGCCCAGCGTGGCGTAGAAGCTAACCGCATGCGTGCTGTAGGTTACGGCGAAGAGCGTCCTGTTGCGACCAACGACACTGACGAAGGTCGTGCGCAGAACCGTCGCGTAGAACTGGATGAGTGGAACTAATCACTTGTCGGTATGATGCTCCTTGACAGGCCACATGTGTGGCGCTGAAAGAGAGTCAAAGAACGGGAGGCCATGGGCCTCCCGTTTTATTTTATGAAGTGCCAAAGTCTGTTAGGCTGTCGGCCGGTTTCGAGCCCGTTTTTCTACCGTTGATAGCGAAATGTGATCCCTGGTATGGATCACCACTGCGCTCAAGGAATATTTGAATGCCCATAGTGACACTGCCTGACGGCAGCCAGAGAACATTTGATAGCCCCCTTTCCATCATGCAGCTGGCAGAGTCCATTGGTCCTGGTTTAGCCAAGGCCTGCGTGGCGGGCAAGATCGATGGGGTGCTGGTGGACGCAGCGGATATCATCGAGCAGGATGCCGATGTTTCCATCATCACGGCGCGGGACGACGAGGGGGTGGAGATCATCCGCCATTCATGTGCCCACCTGATCGGCCATGCCGTGAAGCAGCTCTACCCCAGCGCCAAGATGGCGATTGGCCCGGTTATCGATGATGGTTTCTACTACGATATCGATTTTGGTCAATCCGTGACGCCAGAAGATCTGGAGGCGATCGAGAAGCGCATGCAGGCGCTGATCGACCAGGAGTACGACGTAATACGTGAATACGTCGATAGTGCCAAGGCCATGGCCACCTTCGAAGAGCGTGACGAGCCCTACAAACAGGAAATCGTCCGTGATATTCCGGAAGGTGCTGCGATTCGCCTGTATCATCATGAAGAGTACACGGACATGTGCCGGGGGCCGCACGTGCCGAATACCCGGCACCTGAAAGCCTTCAAGTTGACCAAGCTGGCGGGCGCTTACTGGCGCGGCGACGCTTCCAATCCGATGCTCACGCGTATTTACGGCACGGCTTGGGGCGATAAGAAACAGCTCAAGGCTTACTTGCAGCGCTTGGAGGAAGCCGAGAAGCGTGACCACCGTAAATTGGCGCGCAAGATGGACCTCTTCCACCTGCAGGAAGAGGCTCCCGGTATGGTTTTTTGGCATCCCAATGGCTGGACCATGTACCAGGCCTTGGAAGAGTACATGCGTAACGTACAGCGGGCGCATGGTTATCAGGAGATCAAGACACCCCAGGTGGTCGATCTCTCGCTGTGGAAAAAATCAGGCCACTGGGGTCACTACAGTGAGCTGATGTTCACCACCGAGTCCGAAAAGCGTGAGTACGCGGTCAAGCCGATGAACTGCCCTTGCCATGTGCAGGTGTTCAACCAGGGGCTGAAGAGCTACCGCGACCTGCCTTTGCGTCTGGCCGAGTTTGGCAGCTGCCATCGTAATGAACCCTCTGGTTCACTGCATGGTCTGATGCGGGTGCGTGGGTTTACCCAGGACGATGCGCACATCTTCTGTACCGAAAAGCAGATTCAGGCAGAGGCCGAAGCGTTCATTGCGCTGACGCTGCAAGTCTACAAAACGCTTGGATTCGACGAGGTAGAGCTCAAACTGTCCACGCGTCCTGAAGACTTCCTTGGCGAAGCAGAAATGTGGGATAGAGCCGAGCAGGGTCTGGAAGCTGCCTTGAATGCCACGGGACTTGCGTGGGAGTTGCAGCCAGGCGAAGGGGCGTTTTACGGTCCCAAGATCGAGTTTGCGCTGCGCGACTGTCTGAATCGAGTATGGCAGTGCGGTACCTTGCAGTTGGACTTCAATCTTCCGGGCCGCTTGGGTGCTCAGTATGTGGATGAAGACGGTGCGCGCAAGACACCGGTCATGCTTCATCGTGCCATTCTGGGCTCTTTCGAACGTTTCCTGGGTATTTTGATTGAGCACTATGCCGGTGCTATGCCATTATGGTTGGCCCCGCAGCAAGCGGTGTTGATGACGATTACCGATGCACAGCGCGATTTTGCTCTGGAAGTAGAGCGTCGGCTGCAAAAAAATGGCTTGCGGGTCAAGGCGGACTTGAGGAACGAGAAGATCGGCTTTAAAATCCGTGAGCATACATTACAGAAAGTTCCCTATCTCCTGGTGGTAGGAGATAAGGAAGTAGAAGCTGACTCAGTGGCCGTGCGTACTCGCAGCGGCGAAAATCTCGGCACCATGACCATCGACGAATTCATCGAAAGGTTCAGTGAAGAGAGAGCAGCCCTGGCGACATCGTCAATTGCCTAAGGAGACAGAGCAATCAAGCGAAGCAATCAGCGCGGGCGTCCACAAGATAAACGCCCACCAATGAACGAGCGGATCACCGAAGAAGAAGTACGTTTAATCGATGCCGAAGGCGAGCAGTTGGGCGTAGTGCCCACCTCCGAGGCTCTTGAGCGTGCAGAAGCGGCAGGTCTGGATCTCGTGCAAATCTCGAATGCCGACCCCATCGTCTGCAAGATCATGGACTACGGCAAATTCGTTTTTGAGACCAAGAAGCAGAAAGCGGCTCAAAAGAAAAAGCAGAAGCAAATCCAGGTCAAGGAAGTCAAATTCCGTCCTGGCACCGACGAGGGCGATTATCAGGTCAAGCTTAAAAACCTGATTCGCTTCCTGGAAGGTGGTGACAAGGGTAAGGTCACATTGCGCTTCCGTGGTCGTGAAATGGCGCATCAGGACATCGGTCGCAAGCTGATGGAGCGGATCGCGGCAGACCTGGAAGAGATCGGAGCGGTGGAGTCTTTCCCGAAAATGGAAGGCCGCCAGATGATCATGATCCTTGCCCCGAAAAAGAAGTGATCCAACGGCGTTGTTAACGGGCCAGCGCATTTGCGCTGGTCGGCCCTGGGTTTTCTAAAAAATATCGAGCGGAGTTATCTCATGCCGAAAATCAAAAGCAACAGCGGCGCTGCCAAGCGCTTCAAAAAGACCGCTAACGGCTTCAAGCACAAGCAGTCTTTCCGTAGCCACATCTTGACCAAGAAGTCGACCAAGCGTAAGCGTCAGCTGCGTGGCATGAAGCAAGTGCATGCTTCCGACAAAGCGCTGATTCAGCGCATGCTGCCGAACCTGTAAGGTCGAATTTTCTTATCTGAGCACCGTCTCAGTCATAAAGTCAGGAGTGTGTTATGACCCGTGTTAAGCGTGGCGTAGTTGCCCGTCGTCGCCATAAAAAAGTTCTGAAGCAGGCCAAAGGTTACTACGGTGCCCGTTCGCGTGTTTTCCGCGTAGCCAAGCAGGCTGTCATCAAGGCCGGTCAGTATGCCTACCGTGACCGTCGCAACCGCAAGCGCCAATTCCGCGCTCTGTGGATTCAGCGTATCAACGCTGGTGCACGTATCAACGGCATGTCTTACAGCCGCTTCGTAGGTGGCCTGAAGAAAGCCGGTATTGAAATCGACCGTAAAGTATTGGCCGACCTGGCTGTACACGAGAAAGCCGCATTTGCTGCTATCGTGGAAAAAGCCAAGGCTGCCCAATAAGGCACTTTTCACTGGGCTAGCCCAGCGTGAAATGCCCGTGGTCATTTCAGTGTGACCCATGCAGGGGAAGAGCAGCCGCTCTTCCCCTGTTTTTTTGTCACCTTCAACATGCCTGCCATCCCCGTGGATGGAGCCGCTTAATTCGGAGTGAAATCGGATGGACCACCTTCCTACTCTGGTGTCTGAGGCCCGCGAAGCTATCCAGGCTGCGCAGAGTGTCTCGTCGCTGGATGAGTTGCGCGTACGTTACCTGGGCAAGAAAGGCGAAGTGACTGCCTTGCTGAAAGGGTTGGGTAAACTATCGGCCGAAGAGCGACCTGCCGCAGGTGAGCAGATCAACCAGGCCAAGCAGACCCTGTCGGCGGAAATCGATAGCAAGCGCCAGCAGCTGGAAAATGCCGCCCTGGATGCGCGCCTGGCAGCAGAGCGCATCGATGTCACTCTGCCAGGGCGTGGGCAAGCCAGCGGAGGGCTGCACCCCGTGACGCGAACGCTGGAGCGTATCGAGGGGCTGTTTACCAGAATTGGCTACGATGTGGCGGTAGGGCCTGAAATCGAAGACGACTACCATAATTTCGAAGCACTCAACATTCCTGCCCATCATCCTGCGCGCGGCATGGCGGATACGTTTTACTTCGATGCGACGCGGTTGCTGCGTACCCATACCTCGCCGGTGCAAGTGCGTACCATGAAAAGTAGCGAGCCGCCCATCCGGATCGTTTGTCCGGGGCGCGTTTATCGTAGCGATTCCGACCTGACCCACACGCCCATGTTCCACCAGGTGGAAGGGCTGCTGGTGGATGAGGGCGTCAGTTTTGCCGACTTGAAAGGCACTATCGAAGACTTCCTGCAGGCGTTTTTCGAGCGTGACGACTTGTCAGTTCGCTTTCGTCCTTCCTACTTTCCGTTCACCGAACCCTCGGCGGAAGTCGATATTCAGTGCGTGATGTGCAGCGGTGAAGGGTGTCGTGTCTGTTCTCACAGTGGCTGGCTGGAAGTCATGGGTTGCGGCATGGTGCACCCTGAGGTGTTTCGTCATTCGGGGATCGATACCGAGCGCTATACCGGGTTTGCATTTGGCATGGGCGCCGAGCGTCTGGCCATGTTGCGCTATGGGGTCAATGATCTACGCCTATTCTTCGAGAACGATTTGCGCTTCCTGCGCCAATTCACCTGATACTGCTGCTTACGACGGGAAAAATTATGAAGTTTTCAGAACAGTGGCTGCGTGAATGGGTTGCTCCGCAGTTGGATGCGCAAGCCATTGCCGATCAGATCACCATGGCAGGGCTCGAAGTCGACGCGGTCGAGGCCGTTGCTGCAGCTTTCAGTGGCGTCGTCGTTGCCGAAGTGTTGAGTAAAGAGAAGCACCCGGATGCCGACAAGCTCAATGTGTGCACCGTGGATGACGGTACCGGCGCGCCCGTCCAGGTGGTGTGTGGTGCCGCCAACGTGGCAGTCGGTCAGAAAATTCCTTTTGCCCAGGTGGGCGGAGTGCTGCCGGGCGACTTCAAGATCAAGAAAGCCAAGCTGCGTGGTGTCGAATCCAATGGCATGATCTGCTCGGCATCCGAGCTGGGTTTGGAGGAGGAAACCTCGCCAGGCATTCTGGTACTCTCCGAGGCAGCTCCGGTCGGCGTCAGCTTCCGCGAGTACATGCAGTTGGACGACATGACCATCGAGGTCGATCTGACGCCTAACCGCGGTGATTGCCTGAGCATCAAAGGGTTGGCGCGCGAAGTGGGCGTGCTGAACAGACTGCCTGTCAGCGGCCCGCAGATTACGCCGGTGCCCGCCACGATCGACGATACTTTCCCTGTGCGCGTGGACGCCGCAGAGCAGTGCCCCCGCTATCTGGGTCGTGTCATCAAGGGTGTCGACGTACAGGTGGAAACGCCGCTATGGATGGTGGAGCGGCTGCGCCGCAGTGGCGTGCGCTCGATCGACCCGGTCGTCGATGTCACCAACTACGTCATGCTCGAGCTGGGTCAGCCGCTGCATGCCTTTGACCGCGACAACCTTCACGGCAGTATTTGTGTGCGCATGGCGCAGTCGTCAGAGCGACTGACCTTGCTGGACGGCCAGGACGTAGCGCTTCGTCAGGATACGCTGTTGATTACTGATGAGCGTGGGCCCCTGGCCATGGCCGGTGTCATGGGAGGGGAAAACTCTGGCGTCAGCGAGAAAACGCACACCATTTTCCTGGAGTCTGCATTTTTCGCGCCGCTAGCGATTGCGGGCAAGGCTCGCTCTTATGGCCTTCATACGGATGCCTCGCACCGCTACGAGCGTGGGGTGGACCCTGAGTTGGCCAGTAGCGCGATCGAACGGGCGACCCAATTGCTGCTGGAGATCTGTGGTGGTCAGGCTGGCCCGGTTACGGAAGCTGTTCACCAGCAGGCAATACCTGCACCGAAGACCATCATGCTGCGTGAAGCACGACTCGAAGCAGCGCTTTCCAAGCAGCTGCCAGGTGATGAGGTGAGCGATATCCTCGAGCGTCTGGGGCTGCAAGTGGAGCGCTTGGCGGAGGGTTGGAAGGTCAAGGCAGCCAGTTGGCGTTTCGACATTGCCATCGAAGAAGACCTCATCGAGGAGGTCGCCCGTGTGCATGGTTACAACAATCTGCCCGTCCGCCGACCAGCCGCTCGCCTGGCGCTGCGTCCTGCCAACGAGTCGACCCTGACGCTGGCGCGTCTGCGTAACCAGCTGGTGGCTCGTGGTTATCAGGAAGCGGTGACGTATAGCTTCGTGGCGCCAGACCTTCAGGCGGCACTGCTGCCCGACGCCGTATCACCCGTATTGGCCAACCCGATTTCGGCGGATCTGTCCGTCATGCGAGCCAGTCTGTTTCCGGGGCTGGTGAGGGCGCTGGAGCACAACCTCAATCGCCAGCAGTCGCGCGTTCGTCTCTTCGAGACGGGCCTGGTGTTCAATGGCCCGCTGGACGATCTTTCTCAAGTGCCCATGATGGGGGCGCTGGTGTGCGGTGGTCGTGAAGCAGAAGGCTGGAGTGGCGGTAAGGCAGCCGTCGATTTCTATGATCTCAAGGGCGACCTTGAGAGTGTGCTGGCACTAGGGGGGGCTGCAGAAGATTGGCGCTTCGAACCTGGCGAGCACTCGGCTTTGCATCCGGGGCAGACGGCCAAGGTGCTGCATAAAGGGAAGCCGGTTGGCTGGATTGGAACGCTGCATCCTCAGGTGCGTGCCAAATTGGGCCTGAAAGTGGATGCCGTGCTGTTCGAAGTGCGACTGGATGCTCTGAGTCAAGGTGCAGTTCCCGCCTTTGAACCACTTTCCCGCTATCCAGAAGTGCGCCGCGATCTGGCGTTCACGGTCAAGGAAGAGACGCCAGTGCAGGCGCTGCTCGACTGTGCGAAGTCTCAGGCGGGAGAAAGCTTGAAAGACATCAAGCTGTTTGATGTCTATGCTGGTAAGGGCGTTGCGGAAGGTCACAAGAGCATTGCGCTGGGCTTGACCTGGCAACACGCATCGCGCACGCTAAATGATGAAGAAATCAACCAGTTGGTTGATGCCATTGTGACTACCGTGCGTACCGAGCTGAACGCTGATCTGCGCGGTTGATGACGCCATGCCATGACATGACGCTTACCACGATCCTGGCAGTGCGTTTGCTACACCGTTTGCTACATGGAGGAGCCTTATGGGTGCGTTGACCAAAGCAGAGCTAGCAGAGCATTTACATAGCGAGCTGGCGCTGTCAAAACGAGAAGCAAAAGCGATGGTCGAAGCTTTTTTCGAAGAGATTCGCGCTTGCTTACGTGAAAACGAGCAAGTGAAGCTGTCAGGATTTGGTAATTTCGACCTGCGGGACAAGCGTGAGCGTCCAGGGCGCAACCCCAAGACCGGAGAGGAAATTCCGATTTCGGCGCGCCGGGTAGTGACCTTCAGGCCTGGTCAGAAGCTCAAGCAGCAGGTAGAGCGGTATGCGAGCGAAAGTGGTCTTGGCAAGCCGGATTAGCCTTGACCACCCATGTCGAAAAGGAGTGCTGGACAGCACTCCTTTTTTTATGGCTGAAAGATTAGAAAGGCTACAGGCCTCTCCCTTCGATCAACCAGGTGATGATGACTTTGATGATGTAACCCATCATGCCTGCGCCGAGTACGACGAACAGCATGATCGTGCCGAATTTGCCTGCATTCGACTTTTTGGCCAAATCCCAAATGATGAAGCACATGAACACGATCAAGCCGCCGATCATGATAGGGGTGATCCATGTCTCAAAGGCTTGCTGCATAAGCGCTCCTGCAGATAGAAGATGTAAGAGTAGAAGGAAGAAGGGCGTGCGCAACGTGCGCGGCTTTTGCAAGTCGTGTTAATATTTGACCAAATTCATCAGGTATTTGTCGACTGAACATTGTGAACCGGGAGTAAGCAATGCCAAAGATGACGATTGTGGTGGGCACCATGTATGGCGGTGCTCTTGACGTAGCCGAGCAGGTCAAGCCGCTGTTCGAGAAGGCGGGATATGCCGTAGTGGTGTCTGAACAGCCCACGTTGACAGACGTGAGTGGAGATAATGACCTGACGCTGTTTTGCTTGTCGACCACCGGTAGTGGCGACTTTCCTGGCAATATCGTACCGTTCGTGCGCAGCCTGAAAGACCAGTCACCTTCGCTCACCGGTCTTCGTTACGGACTGATCGCGCTCGGCGACAGCTCCTATGGCGATACGTTCTGCGGTGCCGGCCGTGCACTGGACGAGCTGCTGACATCGTTGGGCGCTCAGCGTCTCGGGGAGCGGTTGGAAGTCGATGCCATGGAGACCTTCATGGCCGATGATGCTGCAGTGCCGTGGGTGGAAGAGTGGATCGTGGCTCAGCAGTTGAAGGTGGCGTAACCATGCAGTCAGCGGCTCACTCTCCTGAACGGGTAAGCATTGCCATTGGCCTGTGCGTGGTCATGTTGTCTGCTTTGCCGCGCTATCTGGCGGGCGGGCATGAGACTCGTCAAACGCTGATCGTCATGGCCCTGGTGCTGGTGGCAGGGGCGGCTGCGGTGCAGTGGAAGATGCTTCCCGTCGAGGCTCGTCAGCGGTTGCCAGCGCTGCTCAAGCGCCTTAGTGTCATGATGTTGTTGGGCGCCATCATCATGGGTGGTTGGCATGCGCTGTTCACGGCGTGGATCAGTTGGCAGGAGTTCATCTCCCACGCGGCCACCTGTGGGCTACTGTTGCATGCCGTCACGCTTTGGTGGCGTTCGCGTGCTTGAAGTCGTGCAAGCATTGGAATGCGCCTGTTTTTGATGCCCGAACCCTTGAAATTGGAGGGCTAGCCCCCATCTTGCGAGCATGGCGCTTGCCTCCTTGCGTCAGGGTTCTTAAAATCGCCCTCTTGAATCAATTTTACGTAATCAACCCAACGCCCAGCCGCTAGAGGACAATTCATGCAAGTTTCCGTCGAGACGACCTCCCAGATCGAACGCCGTATCACTATTCAAGTGCCGGCAGCAGAAATCGATGGGGCCGTCAGCGCTCGCTTGAAAGAGACTGCGAAAAACGTTCGCCTGAACGGTTTTCGCCAAGGCCGGGTGCCGATGGCCGTTGTTAACCAGCGTTACGGCGACAGCGTGCGCAATGAAGTGGTTGGCGAAGTCATGCGCGAGCGTTACGTGCGCGCCATCACCGAAGAAGGCCTCAATCCTGCTGGCTTCCCGCAGATCGAGCCCAAGGTAAACCAGGCGGGCAAAGATCTCGAGTTCGTCGCGATCATGGAAATCTACCCGCAGGTCGAGCTGGCCTCCATCGAAGGTACTGAAGTAGAGCGTCCGGTCGTCGCCGTCAATGATGCCGATGTCGACGAGATGATCGATACCCTGCGCAAGCAAAACGCTGCCTGGGAAGAAGTCGACGCCGCTGCTGCCTCTGGCTATCAGGTCACCATCGATTTTCAGGGCTTCCTGGGCGATGAGCCTTTCGAAGGCGGCAGTGCTGAAGGCCACGCGTTGGTCATCGGATCGAACAGCTTCATTCCTGGTTTCGAAGATCAGCTGATCGGTGCCAAGGCGGGTGAAGAGAAAACGATTTCCGTCACCTTCCCGGCGGATTACCAGGCCGAGCACCTGGCAGGTCAGGAAGCGACTTTCAAGGTCACTGTCCACAAGGTCAGCAGCCAGAAGCTGCCGGAAGTGGATGCGGCGTTCATCGAGCGTTTTGGCGTTGAAGGCGGCGACGAAAGCCAGTTCCGCGCTGAAATCAAGAAGAACATGACCCGTGAAGCGGCACAAGCCGTGGATAACCGTGTCAAGCAGCAGGTGCTGGATGCGCTGAAGAAAGCCAACGACATCCCCGTGCCGAGCGCGCTGGTGCAGCAGGAAACCGACGCCATGAAGCGTCAGGCAGCTCAGCAGTTCGGTCTGGGTGAAGACTTCGACGTCAGCCAACTGCCCAATGAGCTGTTTGCCGACCAGGCCAAGAGCCGCGTGCAGGTAGGCTTGCTGCTGGCGGAAGTCATCAAATCCAACGAGCTGGATGCCGATGATGCCGCCATCAAGGCGAAGGTGGAAGAGCTGGCTGAGCAGTATCAAGACCCCTCGGAAGTCGTCGAGTACTACATGGGTAACGAGCAGCTCAAAACCCAGGTGAAGTCTGCCATCCTCGAAGAGAAGGCGGTCGAGAAACTGCTGGAGCAAACGAACGTCAAAGATGTTGAAATGTCTTATCAGCAGGCACTGGCAGCCGCCCAGCAGCAGGCTGAGCAAGATGAGACCGCTGAAGAAAGCGAGCAGGCGAGCGCCTGATCTCATCGAGTCGCGCACCTGTTCTCAGGTGCGCTTTTCCCTTACCGGACGCAAGGAATCACCCGAATGAGTGAGTTTGATATTCAAAACGCCGGCGGTTTAGTGCCCATGGTGGTGGAGCAAAGCGCCAAAGGGGAAAGAGCCTACGACATCTACTCGCGCCTGTTGAAAGAGCGCGTCATTTTTCTGGTGGGTCCTGTGGAAGACTACATGGCCAACCTGGTGGTCGCTCAGCTGCTGTTTCTGGAGTCTGAGAACCCCGACAAAGATATTCATCTGTACATCAATTCGCCTGGCGGTTCGGTCACGGCTGGCATGTCGATTTATGACACCATGCAGTTCATCAAGCCGGACGTCTCCACGGTGTGTATTGGTCAAGCGGCCAGCATGGGCGCCTTGCTGCTGACGGCGGGTGCTGCTGGCAAGCGCTACTGTCTGCCCAACTCGCGCGTCATGATCCACCAGCCGTTGGGCGGTTATCAGGGTCAGGCGTCGGATATCGAGATTCATACCCGTGAAATTCTCGGTATTCGTGAGAAGCTGAACCAGATTCTGGCCCATCATACGGGTCAAGATATCGAAACGGTGGCCCGTGATACCGACCGTGATAACTTCATGAGCGCCAATAAAGCAAAAGAGTATGGCTTGATTGACGCAGTGCTGGATAAGCGTCCTACATCCTGATAGCGTAGTAGGATTCTGCTTTTCTAAGAGCTTTTCAGGCGGCTCTGGCCGCCTTAGTGACAGAGGTACGCGAATGGCCGACGGCAAAGGCAAGGACGAAGGTGGCAAGCTGCTGTACTGCTCGTTTTGCGGTAAAAACCAGAACGAAGTACGCAAGCTGATTGCTGGCCCGTCCGTTTATATCTGCGATGAGTGTGTCGACTTGTGTAATGACATCATTCGCGAGGAAGTTCTCGAAGCCGATGCCGAGAGCGATGAGGAGCGTTTACCCACGCCCCGCGAAATACGTCATACATTGGACGATTACGTCATCGGGCAAGACCGCGCCAAGATGGTGCTGTCCGTAGCGGTATACAACCACTACAAGCGTCTCAAATCAGAGGTGCGCGAAGGCGACGTGGAGCTGGGTAAATCCAACATTCTCCTGATTGGTCCTACCGGTAGCGGCAAAACGCTGCTGGCGGAAACCATGGCGCGGCTATTGAATGTACCCTTCACGATTGCAGACGCCACTACGCTGACAGAAGCGGGCTATGTGGGTGAGGATGTCGAAAACATCATCCAGAAACTGCTTCAGAAGTGTGATTACGATGTAGAGAAAGCCGAGCGTGGCATTGTCTATATCGATGAGATCGACAAGATTTCTCGCAAGTCGGATAACCCCTCGATTACTCGTGATGTATCGGGTGAGGGTGTTCAACAGGCGCTGCTCAAGCTCATCGAAGGAACGACGGCGTCCGTGCCTCCCCAAGGTGGGCGCAAGCATCCCCAGCAGGAGTTCGTACAGGTCAATACGGCCAACATCCTGTTCATCGTTGGTGGTGCTTTTGCCGGACTGGACAAAGTCATCCGTGATCGCGCTGAAAAAGGTGGTATCGGTTTCAATGCCAGCGTGAAAAGCAAGGAGTCCAGTCGGGGCGTGGGTGAGCTGTTGGCCGACGTCGAGCCCGAGGATCTGGTGAAATTTGGCCTGATTCCCGAGTTCGTGGGTCGTTTGCCTGTCATCGCCACGTTGACCGAGCTCACCGAAGATGCCTTGGTGCAGATTCTCACGGAGCCCAAGAACTCGCTGGTCAAGCAGTACGCCAAGCTGTTCGAGATGGAAGACGTGGAGCTGGAGTTCAGGGATGAGGCACTGCGTGCCGTGGCTGCCAAAGCCATGGAGCGCAAGACCGGAGCTCGTGGTTTGCGCTCGATTCTGGAGTCCGTGCTGCTGGATACCATGTACGAAATCCCTTCATTGGAAGGCGTCAGCAAAGTGGTCATCGAAGGTTCGGTGATTGCCGGCGAAAGCGAGCCACTGCTGATCTACTCCCAGCAAGAGGCTGCCCGCGTTGACGGCACCGATGGTTAACCGCCCGGGTTTCCGCGCGGTCTCATGACCACCGCATGCGCCAATCCAAGGGGTCGCCTAGGCGGCCCCTTGTTGTTCATACGTCTTGTATCATGAGCTGCTTGGCAAAGTATCCGGCTTGAATGCCGTTCAAGTACTCATCCGAAATTGAGGAACGTCTGCGATGCAGCAGAACGCCGATCAGACACAATGTCTACCCCTGTTGCCGCTGCGGGATGTGGTCGTGTACCCGCAGATGGTCATTCCGCTTTTCGTGGGTCGCGAAAAATCCATTCAAGCGCTTGAAGCCGCGATGGAAGCGGACAAACGTGTATTGCTGGTGGCTCAGCGTGAAGCGTCTCAAGATGAGCCGGACAATACGGATTTGTATGCCATGGGCACCGTGGCAGACATCATGCAGCTACTCAAATTGCCTGATGGCACGGTGAAAGTGCTGATCGAAGGCAGCTTTCGTGCGGATGTCGTCCGTATCGAGGAGAACGAGGCCGGTTACACTCAGGCCCATCTTCTGCCCCGCGACAGTGAGCCTCTGACCAGTCGTGAGCAGGAGGCGCTGGTGCGCGTGCTGCTCAATCAGTTCGAGCAATACGTCAAACTGTCGAAAAAAGTGCCCAATGAAGTGCTCAACTCTCTGTCGGGTATAGAAGATCCCAGCCGTTTGGTAGACACAATCTGCGCACACTTGTCATTGAAGATCGGTGACAAGCAGGACCTGCTCGAAATGGATCGGGTGCGTGATCGTATCGAGCACCTGATGGCGCTGATCGAATCAGAAATCGACTTGCTGCAGGTCGAAAAACGCATTCGCTCCCGGGTCAAGGAGCAGATGGAAAAGACCCAGCGCGAGTACTACCTGAACGAGCAGATGAAGGCCATCCAGAAAGAAATGGGTGAGCTGGACAATGTGCCCAATGAGGCCGAGAAGTATGAGCGTGCCATTCAAGAATCGGGTATGCCGAAAGAAGCCTCCGACAAGGCAACCCAGGAGCTGAACAAGCTCAAGATGATGTCGTCGAATTCTGCCGAGGCTACCGTGGTGCGCTCCTACCTGGACTGGCTGATTGCCGTGCCCTGGAAAAAGCGCACTCGTGTCAAGCATGACCTGGTCAAAGCGCAAGAAGTGCTCGATCAAGACCACTATGGTCTGGAAGAGGTCAAGGCGCGCATTCTCGAATATCTTGCGGTGCAAAAGCGCGTTCGCAAGATGCGTGGCCCGGTACTGTGTCTGGTCGGCCCACCTGGCGTTGGCAAGACCTCTCTGGGGCAGTCCATCGCCAAGGCGACCAACCGCAAGTACGTGCGTCTGGCGCTGGGCGGCGTGAGAGACGAGTCCGAGATTCGCGGCCATCGCAGGACATACATTGGCTCTCTGCCTGGCAAGTTGATGCAGCGGATGAGTCGGGCAGGGGTCAAAAACCCGCTGTTCCTGCTGGACGAAGTCGACAAACTGGGCATGGACCATCGCGGTGATCCGGCCTCAGCGCTGCTGGAAGTGCTGGACCCAGAGCAGAACAACAGCTTCAGCGATCACTATCTGGAGCTGGACTACGATCTTTCCGAGACGTTGTTCATCTGTACGGCCAACTCGATGAACATTCCCGGGCCGCTGCTGGATCGCATGGAAATCATTCGTCTGCCGGGCTACACGGAAGACGAGAAGCTGGCCATTGCCAAACGCTACCTGCTGCCCAAACAGTTGGAGGCCAATGGCCTTAAAGACGAAGAGCTGGCGTTGGAAGACGATGCCTTGCTAGAGCTGGTGCGCTACTACACCCGCGAGGCGGGAGTGCGCGAGCTGGAGCGTCAGATCGCCAAGGTGTGCCGTAAAGTGCTGCGCGAAAGGCTGGAAGCGGAGCGTACTTCGGGCACCAAAGCCGGGAGCCAGCTGCAGGCGAAACAGGTACTCCTGGCCGACGATATCGAGACCTACGCTGGCGTGCGTCGCTACAGCTACGGTCTGGCCGAACAAGAGGACCAGGTAGGGCGCGTGACGGGGCTTGCCTGGACCTCGGTAGGCGGTGAGCTGCTCAATATCGAGTCCGTCGTGACGCCTGGCAAAGGGCGTCTGCACAAGACCGGTTCACTGGGCGACGTCATGAAAGAGTCGGTCAGTGCGGCACAGACCGTGGTCAAATCACGGGCCGTTGCTTACGGTATCGATCCTCAGCGCTTTGAGAATGAAGATCTGCATATCCATGTGCCCGAAGGCGCGACGCCCAAGGACGGACCTAGTGCGGGTATCGCCATGGTCACTGCCATCGTGTCGGCCTATTCACTGCGTCCGGTTCGCTGTGACGTGGCCATGACCGGAGAGGTCAATCTTCGCGGTGAGGTACTGCCCATCGGGGGGTTGAAGGAGAAATTGCTGGCAGCTCGCCGCGGTGGTATAAAGACCGTCCTGATCCCTGAGGAAAATCGCCGAGATCTCAAGGAAGTGCCGGATAATATCAAAGGAGCACTTGATATTCGTCCCGTACGATGGATAGATGACGTATTGGCCGTTGCGTTAGCCGAATCGGTGGACGACAAGGCCGCGTTGAAAGCAGCGGATAAGTCGTTCAGTACCAATGCTGTTGCAAGCACCCATTAAGTGTTAAAGCAGTCCTGCTTTAATTTTGCTTAATAAATTTGCCCAATGCCTTGAGCGACGGGCATTTCACGGCACGGTTGCTTGACAGGTGTTTCAAGGCATTGCTATAAAACGCAGCTATGCTTTGAGGTTGTTGCACTCGGTGACCGTGCCGTTCAAAGCCATTTTTTTGAAACAGTCAAGGGGTGAAGTGTGAATAAGTCCGAGCTGATTGAAGCTATTGCCGCATCTGCTGATATTCCGAAAGCAGCGGCAACCCGCGCATTGGATGCCATGGTGGAGTCTGTCACCGATAGCCTCAAAAAAGGCGAAAGCGTTTCTTTAGTAGGTTTTGGTACTTTCGCCATCAAAGAACGTGCCGCCCGTACGGGTCGCAACCCTCAGACGGGTCAGCCGATCGAAATCAGCGCTGCCAAAGTGCCCAGCTTCAAAGCCGGTAAAGCGCTGAAAGACGCCGTCAACTAATTGGCTCGCGTTTGCTGTAAGCTAATGGGCGCATCGCATCCGCGATGCGCCCATGTTCTTTTCTGGCCCGATGGTTTGGGCGATAAATGGCTTTGATGATCTGAGGCTAGCATGCTGCAAAGTATTCGAGATGGCTCCAGAAGCTGGGGTGCCAAGATAATCATTGGTGTCATGGTCGCGGCCATGGCGCTTTTTGGTGTGGAGTCGCTGTTCAGTGTCTTTGGTAGCGACCCCAATGAAGTGGCGAGCGTCAACGGCGAGCCCATCGTGCGTCAGCAGGTGGAGCTCGAAGTGCAGCGTGCGCTGCGCTCTGGGCAAGTGCCTCCTGAGCAGGAGCGGGCACTGCGCAACGATATGCTCGACCAGCTCATCACTCAGTCTTTACTGCGTCAGTATGCTGAGGACGGCGGTTTTTACGTCTCCGACGCTCAGCTTGACCAGATGATCGTGACACTGCCTGAGTTTCATGATCAGGATGGGCGCTTTTCTGCAGAAATGTTCCGGAATCGTCTGGCAGGAGCGGGTTACACGCCGCTCTCGTTCCGTGAAGAGCTGCGGATGGATATCAAGCGTCAGCAACTGCAGCAGGGCTTGGCCTTCAGTGACTTCAGCTTGGCCAATGAAGAGCAGCGTCTGGCAGACCTGCAAGGCCAGCAGCGAGATTTCCGCTACGTGATACTGGATGCCAATGATGCTGCTTATGAAGTAGAGGTCACCGAGGAGCAGATGCAGGCCTACTATGACGCCAACCAGGAACGCTTCGAGCGCCCGGAGCAGGTGCGCGTCGAGTACGTGGTGATCGACCGCCAGGCCATGGCTGAAGATATTGCTGTGGACGAGAGCGAACTCCGCGCTGCCTGGAGTGAGCAGAATCGCGATGCCGACCGTCGTGTTTCCCATATCATGGTGACCTTTGGTTCCGAGCGTGGCCGTGAAGAGGCCCAGCAGCTGGCCAATGAGGCGCTGGCTGACCTGAACAGTGGTGAGAGTTTCGCCGACACCGCCGTGCGTTTTTCGGACGACACCGCCAGTGCCGAGCAGGGTGGTGATCTGGGCGTGATCAGTCGCGGCTTCTTTGGCGATGCCTTCGATGACGCTGCGTTTGCCCTTGGGGTCGGTGAGACGTCCCAGGTCGTCGAAATGGACGGTGCTTTCCATATCCTGCAGGTTACCGAGCTGGATGCGCCTTCTTTCGAAGAGCAGCGTGACCGTTTGGCCCAGGAAGTGGCGCTGCGTGAGGTCAATGATGACTTCAATCGTCAGGTGCAGCGTCTGATCGATGAGAGCTTCGCGGCAGACGATCTGCAGTCCGTTGCGGATGACCTCGGCCTGACGCTCAACGAGAGCGACTGGTTGGCGCGTGGGGAAGGTGAAGGAGCGCTTTCCGAGCCGGGCGTGCTGGATGAGGCGTTCAGCGCTGACGTGCTGGGTGAAGGTTACAATAGTGAGGTCATCGAGCTGGACAGTGACCGTCGCCTGGTGCTGCGCGTGGCCGAGCATCGTGACGCGACGCTCTTGCCTCTTGACGACGTGCGTGATGAGGTAGAACAGGCCGTAGCGGCCCAGCAGCGCCAGCAGGCCTTGCAGGAAGAGGCCAATGAGATGATTGCGGCTCTGCGCGACGGTCAAGCCTTGGAGCTGGACTGGATGAGTGCGTCCAACATCACCCGTCAATCGGACAGCACTTTGCCACAAACGCTGATCCGTGAAGTGTTCCGTATGCCACACCCTGAAGAGGGCGACAGCGTTTACCGTGCCGTGGCCTTGCCTCAGGGCGTTGCCGTCGTTGCATTGGACAGTGTCAACGAAGGGCAGGCCGACGAGCAGATGAATGCTTTCGTGTCACAAATGGCCGAACAGCTGCGGGCTCAGGCGATCATTCAAGGATTGATCGATGACCTGCGCAGTGATGCCAGGATAGAGCGCTAAAACGAAAAAGCCGATCCATGTGATCGGCTTTTTCATGACGGGACCTGTGCTTAGTGCGATTCGCCGTCGAACCCGGGCGGGTTGGTCAGCGAGAACTGGCGCAGTACGGGCTCCGGGTGGCGCTCGCTCGAGTGCTCTACGACAATGTCCCAGCCGTGCGTCTCGTCCCAGTCGCCCAGCACGAAGCGCTTGGCAGGTACGTCTTCGACGGTGAGGTCATGGACCTTGGGGCGATGGGTGTGGCCATGGATCATGATGTTCACCCCATGGCGCTGCATCGTGGCCACGACTTCTGCGTGGGTCACATCCATGATGGCCTCGGCCTTGTTGGCGTTGGCATCCCCAGACTGCATACGCAGGCTCTTGGCCAACTCTAGCCGCTGCTCCAGCGGCATGGCCAGGATCTGCGCCTGCCACTCAGGGTGGCGAGACTGGGCGCGAAACGCCATGTAGGCCTCATCTTTGGTGCACAGGCTGTCACCGTGCAGAATGACGGCGGCTACGCCCTGCAATTCCACTTGCTCACTGTCGGGCAGCAGGGTTGCCTGACAGGCGTTGATGAAGCGTTCGCCGATCAGAAAGTCCCGGTTGCCGTGGATGAAAAAAATGGACGTGCCCGCATCGCTCAGTGCCCGCAGGCGCTTGATCACCTCATGGGCCACCCCGCTGAGGGGGTGAGGCGTATCCAGCAAGTCGTCTCCGATCCAGGCGTCGAACAGGTCGCCCAGAATGTAAAGATCCTCGGCCCCTTTGGCGGTATGCTCCAGGTAACGATAAAACCCCTGATTGAGCTCAGGGGTGTCGTTACTCAAATGCATGTCAGCGATCAGCAGCGTACGCATAAGACTCCCGACGGTTATTCCGCATCCTTCAGGTAGGCGCGCTCGATGACCACGTCTTCGGCGGGTACGTCTGCGTGCATGCCACGGCGCGTGGTGCTCACGGCCTTGATGGCGTTGACCACGTTCATGCCGTCCACTACTTCACCAAATACCGCGTAACCCCAGCCTTGCAGGCTTTTGCCGCTGTGGTTCAGGAAGCTGTTGTTACCGACGTTGATGAAAAACTGGGCGGTGGCAGAGTGGGGGTCCTGGGTACGGGCCATGGCCAGCGTGCCGATGGTGTTCTGCAGACCGTTGTCGGCTTCGTTTTCGATGGGGTCGCGTGTCGGCTTCTGGTTGAACTCCTGGTCGAAGCCGCCCCCTTGAATCATGAAACCATCGATGACCCGGTGGAACAGCGTGCCGTCGTAAAAGCCATCGCGCACGTATTGCTCGAAATTGGCTGCGGTGGCAGGCGCTTTTTCGTGATTGAGAGCAATAGTGATGTCACCGTGGTTCGTCTGTAATACGATCATGGATAAATTCCTGTTCAATAAAGGCGTTCGCCTTGGCGCTGTGCATCGGCGTCACGTTATAATAGCGGTTTTGCTCGGCACCGCGAAGCGCTAACCCGTTTAGCATAGGCATCGGTTGCCCGGCACGCCATCCACGATGAGGTTATCAACACCACCATGACCAACGAGACCACCCCAGCGCCGAACTTCATTCGCAACCAAGTACGCGACGAGATAGCGGGCGGCCAGGTCACCAAAATTGTGACGCGCTTCCCTCCGGAGCCCAACGGCTTCCTGCATATCGGCCATGCCAAGTCGATCTGCCTGAATTTCGGGCTCGCCGAGCAGTTGGGTGGTGAGTGTCATCTGCGGTTCGACGACACCAACCCGGCGAAGGAAGAGCAGGCGTATATCGATGCCATCAAGGAAGACGTCAGTTGGCTGGGCTTCGAGTGGGCAGGCCCCGTACGCTTTGCCTCCGACTATTTCGAGCAGCTCTATGCCTGGGCACAGCACCTGATCCGCGAAGGAAAAGCCTATGTCGACGACCTCTCTCCCGATGAGATCCGGGAGTATCGCGGTACCTTGACCGAACCCGGCAAGCCCAGCCCTTACCGGGAGCGCAGCGTCGAAGAGAATCTCGATCTGCTGGAGCGTATGCGCAAGGGCGAGTTTGCCGAAGGCGAGAAAGTGCTGCGCGCCAAAATCGACATGGCGTCGCCCAACATCAATCTTCGCGACCCCATTCTGTACCGTATTCGTCACGCCCATCATCACCAGACCGGTGACGCTTGGAAGATCTACCCTTCCTACGACTTCACCCACGGCCAGTCGGATGCCATCGAAGGGATCACCCACTCCATCTGTACCCTGGAGTTCGAAGACCATCGTCCGCTGTACGAATGGTTCCTGAACAATCTGCCGGTGCCCGCCAAACCCCGCCAGATCGAGTTTGCGCGGCTGAACCTCGACTACACGCTGACCTCCAAGCGCAAGCTCAAGCTGCTGGTGGATGAGCAGATCGTGGATGGCTGGGACGACCCACGCATGCCGACCATCTCGGGCATGCGCCGCCGCGGCTATACCCCGGCTTCGATCCGCAAGTTCTGTGAAATGATCGGCGTGACCCGTTCGGATGGCGGCCTGGTGGACATTGCCATGCTGACCCATGCCATTCGTTCGGACCTGGAAGACAACGCCCCCCGCGCCATGTGCGTGCTGAAGCCTCTGAAAGTGGTGTTAACCAACGTGCCGGAAGACCACGAAGAGGTCTACGAAGTGCCGGGCCACCCCGCCCGTGACGACATGCCAATGCGCAAGGTGCCGTTTGGTCGCGAGCTGTACATCGACCAGGACGACTTCATGGAGGATGCGCCGAAGAAGTTCTTCCGACTGGCCCCTGGCAAGGAAGTGCGTCTGCGCAATAGCTACGTGATCCGCTGCGATGAAGTCGTCAAGAACGACGCCGGCGAGATCCAGGAGCTGCACTGCTCGGTGGATTTCGACACCCTTGGCAAAAATCCGGAAGGCCGCAAGGTCAAGGGCGTCATTCACTGGGTCAGCGCCGCCCATGGTGTGCCGATGGAAGTACGCCTCTATGACAACCTGTTCATGGTCGAGCAGCCGGATCGCGACAAGGATGTGGATTTCCTCGAGCACCTGAATCCCGAGTCGCTGGTCACCTGCCAGGCCATCGGTGAGCCCAGCCTGGCCAGCGCCGCGCCGGAAGATCGTTTCCAGTTCGAGCGGATGGGCTATTTCTGCGCCGACCGCCACGCCTCCAGTGCAGAGCATCTGGTGTTCAACCGCACCGTGGGCTTGAAAGATAGCTGGGCGAAAATCAAACAGAAGGGTTAAGGAAACGTCATATGCACATTTACAATACGCTGACACGCCGCAAAGAGCCTTTTAAGCCCCTTGTCGATGGCAAGGTAAGCATGTACGTCTGCGGCATGACGGTGTATGACTACTGTCACCTTGGCCACGCCAGGGTGATGGTGGCCTTTGACGTGATTACCCGCTACCTGCGCCACCGTGGCTACGACGTGACCTACGTGCGCAACATCACGGATATCGACGACAAGATCCTCAAGCGTGCCGAGGAGAACGGTGAGGCCATCAGCGCGCTCACCGAGCGCATGATCGCGGCCATGCATGAAGACGAGGAGCGGCTGAATGTGCTGCCCCCCAGCCAGGAGCCCCGTGCCACGGGGCATATTGGCGACATCATCCGCATGATCGAAACGCTGGTGGAAAAAGGCTTTGCCTACGCCGCGGAAAACGGCGACGTCTACTATCGGGTGCGAAAGTTTGCCGATTACGGCAAGCTCAACAACCGCCAGTTGGATGACATGCGCTCTGGCGCGCGCGTGGAAGTGGACGTGCACAAGGAAGACCCGCTGGACTTCGTGCTCTGGAAAGCGGCCAAGCCGGGAGAGGCCCATTGGCACTCCCCCTGGGGGGACGGCCGCCCAGGCTGGCATATCGAATGTTCGGCCATGTCCACCTGCTGTCTGGGGGACACCTTCGATATTCATGGCGGTGGGCCGGATCTGACCTTCCCCCATCACGAAAACGAGATTGCCCAGTCGGAAGCGGCCACGGGCAAGACCTACGTGAACACCTGGATGCATGCCGGTGCCGTGCGCGTCAATCAGGAAAAGATGTCGAAGTCGCTGGGCAACTTCTTCACTATTCGTGATGTGCTGGCGGAGCATGACCCGGAGGTCGTGCGCTATCTGCTGGTGGCCAGCCACTATCGCAGCCCGATCAACTACTCCGTGGATTCGCTGGTCGAGGCACGCAAGTCGTTGACGCGCCTGTATACCGCCCTTGAAGGTGTCGAGGTGGCGTCTGAGGGTGAGCAGGGGAGTTATGCCGAGCGCTTCACTGCTTCCATGGATGATGATTTCAATACCCCGGAAGCGCTGGCCGTACTGTTCGATCTGGCAAGGGATCTCAACCGCGCCAAGAGCGACCAGCCGGAAGCTGCGCCCCGCCTGGCCGCAGAGCTGCAGCGCCTGGCGGGAGTGCTGGGGCTCTTGCAGCAGGCGCCGCGGGCTTTCCTGAAAGGGGCGCAGCATTCGATGGCGCTGAGTGAAGGCGAGATCGAAGCCAGAATTGCCGAGCGTCAGGCGGCCAAAGCCAACAAGGACTTCGCCCGCGCCGATGCCATTCGTGACGAGCTGGCAGCGCTTGGCATCGTGCTGAAAGACTCACGAGAAGGCACGACCTGGGTCATCGAAGCGCCTTGATGACGAAGGAAGTCGGATGCCGTTGAGGCGGCGTCTGACTTCAACGCAGTTGCCTCGTATACTGAAGCGACACTCTCAGGATGCTCACTCAAAGGATGACCCCCATGCGCCGACTGCTGAACCCCCTGCTGACCGCCTGCTTGTCCACGGTGGTCGTTACCTCGACGGTACTCGCGACGGCCCAGGCCAGCGAGCCGGTGGTGGTCTCTTCCAAAATCGACACGGAAGGCTCGGTGTTGGGAGAACTGATCATCCAGACCTTGGAGCGCAATGGGATTGCCACCCAAGACCGCCTGCAACTGGGAGCGACCAGCGTGGTGAGGAATGCCCTGCTGGCCGCTGAAATCGACGTCTATCCAGAGTATACCGGTAACGGTGCGTTCTTTTTCGATATGACCGACAGCCCGGTGTGGAACAGTGCTGATGATGCCTATCAGACCGTTCGTGAACGGGATGCGGAGCAAGGCTTGATCTGGCTGCAGCCGGCCAGTGCCAACAACACCTGGGCCATGAGCATTCGTCAGGATGTGGCCGAGACCCATGGGCTCGACACCCTGGAAGACCTGGCCAGCTATCTGGCCGACGGGGGCGAGTTCAAGTTTGCAGCCAGTGCAGAATTCGTCGAATCCGAGCAGGCCCTGCCGGCGTTTCAGGACGCCTACGGCTTCGAGTTGAGCGATGACCAGTTGCTGGTGCTCTCCGGGGGCAATACCGCCGCCACCATGCGCGCAGCCGCCCAGCAAACCAGCGGCGTCAACGGTGCCATGACCTACGGTACCGATGGCGGGCTCACCGCGCTGGGACTGCGGGTGCTGGAGGATACGCTGGGCGTGCAGCCGGTCTACCAGCCTGCGCCAGTGATACGAGAAGACGTGCTGGCCCAGTATCCCGACATCGAAGGCCTGCTCAATGACGTGTTTGCGACGCTGGATCTGGTGACCCTGCAAACGCTCAACGCGGACGTGGCCGTCAACGGTCGCTCTGCCGACCAGGTGGCTCGCGAATATCTCGATAGCCTGGATGACTGATGAATGTCGTTGATCGACGCACTGCCATCGCCAGCGGCCATTCGGCGCCGCTGGCAACCTAATGTCGTACTGCTGTGCCTGAACGCCGCCATGCTGGCGGCAGCCTGGTCTTTCCATCTGGTGACCGTGGCGCCCAATCGGATCGTCACGGGAACGGGGTTTGGAATGGTGGCGGCCATTGGCTGGCCAGGTGGCGTACTGGTATCGCTTCTGTTCATCGCCATGGCCGCCCTGGCCTGGGTGCCCAGCACGCGCCATTATCGGGCGCTGCTGGGGGTGATTACCCTGACCCTGTTGCTGATGCCGTTTGGCCTGATGGTCGCCGGGCACTGGCTGATACCCGTGGATGCGCCCCAGGCCAGGCTAGGCATCGGGACTGCCTACTGGACGGTGCTGTTCGTGCTGTTGCTGTGTCTGGTGGAAGTACGCCTGCGGCTTGGGCTATCCCGCTGGTGGACAGCGCTGCTGCTGCTCGGCATCGGCACCTTGTGGTGGCTGTGCGCTGCCTTCGGATTGCAGGCGCTGGCCCTGGTGCAGGAGTTTCAGGCCCGGGAGCGGCAGTTCTATCGTGCGTTGAGCCAGCATATCGTGCTGGTCAGCAGTGCCGTGAGCGTCAGCGTCGTGATGGGCATGCTGCTGGCCATGCTGATGCGCCGCTACCGGCGCCTTCAAACCGTCGCCTTTGGGCTACTCAATTTTCTGCAGACGATTCCCAGTCTGGCGCTGTTCGGCTTGCTGCTAGCCCCCTTGGCCTGGCTGGCGGCCAATGTGCCTGCCTTGGCAGCCATGGGCGTCAGTGGAATTGGCAATGCCCCGGCGCTGATCGCCTTGATTGCCTACAGCCTGTTGCCCATGGTGCGTAATACTTACGTTGCCCTGGAGGAGGTCAGTGCAGAGACCCTGGAAGCGGCCAAGGCCATGGGAATGCGGAGCCCGCAGCGGTTCTGGCAGGTTCGGCTACCGCTGGCGCTGCCGGTGTTGCTGGAAGGGGTAAGAGTCACCGCCGTACAGGCCATCGGGCTCACTGCGGTGGCGGCGCTGATTGGTGCCGGGGGGCTCGGCACCTTCATTTTTCAAGGGTTGGGGCAGGCGGCCATGGACATGGTGCTGCTGGGTGCGCTGCCAATCCTGGTGCTGGCGCTGATCGTGGATGCAGGATTAGGGGCGCTGGCGGAAGCGCTACGCCCTGGAGGACAGCAATGATCGAGCTTTCCCATGTCTCCAAGCAGTTTGGTGACGAAACGGCGGTGGATGATATTTCACTGCGGGTGGCCAAGGGCAAGTTCTGTGCCCTGGTGGGCACCTCCGGATGCGGTAAGTCCACCACTCTGCGCATGATCAATCGGCTGATCGAGCACACCCGTGGCGACATCATTCTGGATGGCCAGGCGATAGAGCACTACGACCCGGTCAAACTTCGCCGCCGTATTGGCTACGTCATCCAGAGCACCGGCCTGTTCCCGCACTGGACCGTCGCGCGCAATATTGGCCTGGTGCCGCGGCTGTTGAAGTGGGCTCCTGCCGAGGTCAGCCGCCGTGTCGAAGAGCTGATGGGTTTGCTGGGGCTGCCGGTGGGCGAGTTTGCACACAAATACCCGCATCAGCTTTCCGGCGGGCAGGCGCAGCGTGTGGGGGTGGCCCGCGCGCTGGCCGCAGACCCGGATATTTTGCTGATGGACGAGCCGTTTGGAGCCCTGGATCCGATCACCCGAGACAAGCTGCAGGATGAGCTGGCCCGCCTGCAGGCTCGGCTGCACAAGACCGTGGTGCTGGTGACTCATGATATGGATGAAGCCCTGAAGCTGGCCGACCACCTGGTCGTCATGCGCGAGGGGCGTATCGTCCAGCAGGGCACGCCTTTGGCGCTGTTGCAGCATCCCGCCGACCCCTTCGTCGATTCCTTGCTGGGCGGGCTGGAGCGGGGGCTCAAGCAGGCGGGGCTGACGCGCGTCAAGGATCACATGGCGTCTCTGGGCCCCACGCTGCCAGCCCAGTCGCGTATTCCCGCTGACTTTTCGTTGCGGCAGGGGCTTTCCATGATGCTGCGTGACCACAGCGACCGCTTGACCGTGGTGGACCAAAACGATGTGCCCATAGGCGAGCTGTCGCTGCGTAGAATCGTCAAGGAAGCCCAGTTGGACAGGGGCACCCTAACGTGATGCCGGATCCATCTCGCTCTGCGTCTTCGACCTCAGCCACCTCGAGCGCTGTCCCCGCGAGTTCCACCGCTTCGCGCTATGCCGCGTGGGGCTGGCCACTGGCCTGGGTGGCCTTGTTGCTGGTGCTGGTGTTGGCCATGCCCACTCTGGAACCGCTGTTTCGCTGGGTAGAGCCCAATGCGCGGCAGGTCATCTACGGACGTGCCGATTTTGTCGATTTGCTGGCCCGGCATCTGCTGGTGGTGAGCGTGGCCGCGCTGGTCACGCTTCTGGTGGGCGTCTCGGCAGGCATTGCCGTCACCCGGGCCAAGGGGCAGGATTTCCTGCCGCTGGTCGCTCAGCTGTCGTCGCTGGGCCAGACGTTCCCGCCCGTGGCGGTGCTGGCGCTGGCCGTGCCGGTACTGGGGTTTGGCACGCTGCCGATCATCGTGGCGCTCATGCTGTATGGGCTGCTGCCCATCGTGCGCAATACCTTGACGGGCATCAACGAAGTAGACCCCAACGTCAAGCAGGCGGCCATCGCCATGGGTATGACGCCCTGGCAGCTGCTGTGTCATGTCGAGCTGCCGCTGGCCATGCCGGTCATTCTGGCGGGCGTTCGCACCTCGGTCACCATCAACATTGCCACGGCGGCGCTGGGTGCGACCGTGGGGGCCAGTAATCTGGGTGACCCGATCATCGCGGGGATCGTTAATGGCAACATGGCGTACATCGTCCAGGGGGCGCTAGCGATTGCCCTGCTGGCGCTCAGTGTCGATAGTGCCTTCAATGCCCTCCAACAACGCCTTGCACGCCGATCTGCGTCTTAAGTTGAATCCCTAACGGCGGGAGACTGCGTTACTGTCCAAGTGTTGCGTTGACGTGTGTCAGATAAATCCACTGGCACAAACGGTCATCACCAACAACACTGCCCTCAAAAGGGGTAAAAACAAGGACAATAACCATGACTCAGTTTGTACATCAGCCGGCCTTCATGACCGGCGACGAATTCACCATAGACACTTTCAGCGTGCTCAGCCCCGAGGGCGAGCTTTATGAAGGTGCCGATGAACCCACCTTGAGCCGCGATCACGCCCGTAGACTCTACCAGGCCATGCTGGCCACGCGTATTCTCGATGAGCGCATGATGGCCGCGCAGCGCCAGGGCAGGCTCAGCTTCTACATGCAGTGTACCGGTGAAGAGGCCGCGGTGGTGGGTGCCACCGCAGCCCTGGACGATGCCGACATGATCATGGCGCAGTACCGTGAACAGGGCGCACTCATGTATCGCGGGTTCTCCATCGACGAGTTCATGAATCAGCTGTTTGGCAACGAGCTGGACTATGGCAAGGGGCGGCAGATGCCGATCCACTATGGTTCCCGCAAGCTGCATTACATGACCATCTCTTCGCCGCTGGCCACTCAGATTCCCCAGGCAACCGGCTATGCTTATGGCCAGAAGCTCGCAGGTGAAGGCCACTGTACCCTGACGTTCTTCGGTGAAGGGGCTGCCTCGGAAGGCGACTTCCACGCCGCCCTGAATATGGCCTCGGTGCATCAGGTGCCGGTCATTTTCTTCTGTCGCAACAATGGCTATGCCATCTCGACTCCCGCCACCGAACAGTTTGCCGCGGATGGCATTGCCCCGCGTGCGTTCGGCTATCACATGCACGTCATCCGCGTGGATGGCAACGACGCCCTGGCCGTCTTCGAAGCCACCCGCCAGGCGCGCAAGATAGCCGTGGAGCAGCATCAGCCGGTGCTGATCGAAGCCATGTCCTATCGCTTGGCGGCGCACTCCTCCTCGGACGACCCATCGGGCTACCGTGCCAAGAGCGAAGAGGAGGCGTGGCGAGTCAAGGACCCGCTATTGCGCATGCAGCGCTGGCTGGTGAGTAAAGGGTGGTGGAGCGACGATGAGGAGTCCCGCCAGCAGGAGAGCCTGCGGCGAGAAGTGCTGGAAACCATGAAGCGCGCCGAAAAGCGTCCGCCGCCGCCGCTGGACTCCTTGATCACCGATGTCTATGCCGACGTGACGCCTGCCTTGCAGCGCCAGTTGGATCAGTTGAAACGGCACATTCGCCGCTATCCCGATGCCTACCCGCGCGGCGCTCAGTCGCTGGACCCCAGCGTATCGACGGCCCACGACGCACAGGGAGATGCCTAGTATGAGTACCATGAACATGCTGCAGGCCATCAATAACGCCCTGGACATCGCCATGGCGGAAGATGACAAGGTCATCTGCTTTGGTGAAGACGTGGGGGTTTTTGGCGGGGTATTCCGAGCGACCAGCCATTTGCAGGAGAAGTATGGCAAGGCGCGCTGTTTCAACACGCCGCTGGTGGAGCAGGGCATCATCGGCTTTGCCAACGGTCTGGCAGCCCAGGGCTCGGTGCCCGTGGCGGAGATCCAGTTCGCCGACTACATCTTTCCCGCCTTCGACCAGATCGTCAACGAAACTGCCAAGTTCCGCTATCGCTCTGGCGATCTGTTCAACGTGGGTGGCCTGACCATCCGCACGCCGTATGGCGGCGGCATCTCGGGTGGCTTGTATCACTCTCAGTCGCCGGAAGCCTACTTTACCCACACGCCGGGCCTCAAGGTAGTGGTGCCGCGTAACCCCTATCAGGCCAAGGGGTTGCTGTTGGGGGCGATCCGTGACCCCGACCCGGTCTTGTTTCTGGAGCCCAAGCGCCTCTACCGGGCCGCCGTGGGCGAGGTGCCCGAAGACGACTATCAGCTGCCCGTTGGTGAGGCCGAAGTCGTCAGGGAGGGCAGCGATATCACCCTGGTGGGTTGGGGGGCGCAAATGGAGGTGATCGGCAAGGCCGCCGAGCTGGCCGAAGAGCAGGGCATTGCCTGTGAGGTCATCGATCTGCGTTCACTGCTGCCCTGGGATGTGGATACCGTTGCCGAGTCGGTCTTCAAGACCGGTCGTATGATCGTCAGCCACGAAGCGCCGCTGACCGGAGGTTTTGCCGGTGAGATCGCCGCCACGATACAGGAGCGCTGTTTTCTCTATCTGGAGTCGCCGATTACTCGGGTGACCGGACTGGATACACCTTTCCCGCTGATCCTGGAGAAAGAGTACCTGCCGGACCATCTGAAAATTTTTGAAGCGATTCGCGAAAGCGTGAATTTTTGACGCAAGGGAGAACGGTCATGAGTGATTTTTTACTACCGGATATCGGTGAAGGCATCGTCGAGTGTGAAGTGGTGGAGTGGCGAGTGGCCGAAGGCGACACCATCGAAGAAGACCAGCCCATCGTCGAGGTCATGACCGACAAGGCGCTGGTGGAGATCACTGCGCCCGAAGCGGGCACGGTGACCAAACTGTATGTGCCCCAGGGGAAAATCGCCAAGGTACATGCGCCGCTTTACGCCTATCAAGGTGCAGAAGAGGGTGCCAAAGAGAGTGCAGAAGAGGTTGCAGAAAAGAGTTCAGAGAACACTCGTTCCCCTGCCAGCGACGCTGCTGAAATCAGTAAGCCGCCACCTTCTACGCCATCGCCCAGCGTCGAACAATCGACGCCACAGTGCCCGACGGAAGGGCCAGCCTGCCCGGTGAAAACCCCGGCCAGCCCGGCCGTCAGGCGGCTGGTGCGCGAGCATCGGCTGGTGCTGGCGGACATCGCCGGTAGCGGCAAGGATGGCCGCGTATTGAAGGAAGACGTGCTGGCGCATGTGAAGTCCAGCCACGCTGCGCCCAGCGGCACGGCCCATCACACCCAAGGGAAACCGGCGGTGGGCCAGTCAGGCCCCGCCCGGGTCGAGCCCCTGCGCGGCGTGCGCGCCGTCATGGCTCGGCGCATGGTGGAAGCCGCGACGACCATACCGCACTTTCATTATGGGGAAGAGGTGGATGTCACTGAGCTGCTGGCGCTGCGCGAGCGCCTCAAGCCCCGGGTGGAAGCGCTGGGGGAGCGGCTGACGCTGATGCCCTTCTTCATGAAGGCGCTGGCGCTGGCCGTGGTCGAGCACCCCATCCTCAATGCGCAGCTCAATGCCGAGGGGGACGAGCTGCACTATTTTGCCCAGTGCAATATCGGCATGGCGGTGGACAGCAAGGCGGGCTTGCTGGTGCCCAACGTGAAAGCGGTGGAGCAGCTGAGCCTGCTGGACATTGCTCGGGAGGTGAGCCGATTGACTCAGGCAGCGCGGGAAGGCCGTGTGGATCAGGCGGACCTCAAGGGTGGCACCATCAGTATTTCCAATATTGGCGCCCTGGGCGGCACCTATGCCGCTCCCATCATCAACGCCCCGGAAGCGGCCATCGTGGCCATCGGCAAGACCCAGTGGCTGCCGCGTTTCGATGCCGAGGGCGCCGTGCAGCGACGCGCCATCATGACCGTGACCTGGGCGGGAGACCATCGATTTATCGACGGCGGCACCATTGCGCGCTTCTGCAACCACTGGAAAGCGTCTCTGGAAGCGCCAGAGACCATGCTGCTGCATTTGGCCTGACCCAAGGCCATTGCCCCCATGAGCCAGGCAGCGCTACAGCAGTTCTATATTCCAGAGGAGCAGTCGGTCTATCTGCTGAGCCATCACGATGCGCGCAAGCTGAAAGACTGGGTAGCGCTGTGCCAGGCTCAGCTGGTGCAGCTGGGATACCGGGACATCGAGCTGATTGGCAAGGGGGCCTATGGTTTCGTGTTTGCGGGCAGCGCTCAGCAGCAGGGGCAGCCCACCCACTATGTGTTCAAGTTCTCGCGCATCACGCTGCCTACCCACTTGCAAGAGCGCCTCGAAGAAGAGGCGTTCATGCTCGACCAGGTCAGCCACCCTCTGATTCCCGGACTGATCGCCTATCAGCGCGTGCGCGGCCAGTCCATTCTGGTCATGGAGCGCGCGCCCGGCTGGAATCTCGAGCAAGTATCGCTGCGCCAGGGGCGGCTCTCGCCGCGCCTGGTGGTGCATATTGCCGCGCAGTTGGCAGAGATTCTGGTCACCCTGCGCCGGGAAACCGGCCCCCATGCCCGCCCGGTGGTGCATGGCGACATCAAGCCTTCCAACCTGGTGTTCGACGCCAGCAGGGAAAGCATCGCCCTGATCGATTGGGGGTCGTCGGTCTTTGCCCAGCTGGATGCGGCGCTGCAGTTCGTCGGTGCCAACGTGATGGAGCTGATGTCGGATAACCTGCAGCAGACCAACGCACGGCTGGGCGATGTCTACTTCATCGGCGATGAGCAGCTCAACGGCGCGCTGTCATCGCCGCGTTTCGACGAACAGGGGGTGGCGGGGACCCTGTATGCCCTGGCATCGGCACAGTCCTGCCGTTTTGGCTGCCGGGCGATTCCGGCCAGTGCGTTGGGCCTGCCTATCGAGTTTGCCCGCACGCTGGATGGGCTGCTGGATGCCGACCCGGCCATTCGCCGCCGCGCGGGGGATCACTTCATTCGTGAAATGCCGCGCATGGCCAGAACCGTGATGATCGACTTGCCTGCCGTGCCGCCGCCGCCCCTGGTGCCGATCTGGGGGCATCGCCAGCGTCGGGAGATCGATACCGTGGTGTACAGCTCTCGCAAGGCCTTTCTGCGCGAGGCCAGCGTCGAAGAAACCCTCAATGACGTCAATGACGTGCAGCTGGACCGCTACTACAAGCAGTTCATGCAGGGCATGGGTGACACCGAGAAAGCCTTTCTGGCATCGGTGAGCCGGTTGGGCAAATACCCCGTGGTGGGCGGGCTGGCCGTGCGCTGGGAGCGGGAGGGCGTCTATATCGACTCGTCGCTCAATCTGCACGACCCCGACCTGAAGCCCGCCTTTACCGAAGCGGTGAATAACATGGTGCATCTGGCGCGGGCCATCCATCGCCAGGGTATTTTCAAGAGTTGCCTGTTCAATGCGCGGCAGACGCTGCACCTGGAGCGGGAAAGCGCCGATGCTTCGTTCGCTGCGCAGCCGGGCATGACCATCGGGTATGAGGTGAGCTCCGTGCCGGAGATGGAGGATCGCACCCGCCAGCACAGTTACTTCGAAGATGGTCCGGATCCAGAAGAGCTGCTGGTGTTGCCCGAAAGCATCATGGCCCTGCTGGAGCAGCTCAATGACATTCACCATACCGGCATGATCATCTTCGAGGCGCTGCCCAGACACCTGAAGATTCATAGCTACTACCGTCTGCTGGACCCACGCCGAGAGCAGGCATTCTCTGCGCTGCTGGCGCACATGCTGGACAGCGTCAATCAGATCGAAGGGCTGGGGGTGTCGGGCTTCATGAAAATGCCCTACAAGGACACCCGGTTCTTTACCCACCTGGAGTGCCAGCCTGCCCACTACTACCCCAGAGACCCGCGCGACTATCTGCGCAAGCTGAGCGGTGGGGCAATCGATCCGCGTTAGCGGGTTACCTCGCGGGTCAGCCACTCGCCCAACTGCTGATTCAAATCATCGGACGCTGCGCCAAAGGCATCGACCACGTCGGCAATGGCGACGCTGCTGGCACGCTTGCGTATGGCGAAGCTGCTGGTCGCCAAGGGCGCGCGGTTACTGTCAACCAGCTGTACATCCAGCTGCACGTTGACGCTGGGCGGCGTATCGTCATATTCGCTCTGGAAGTGGCGCAGCTCGCTGAGCAGGGTCAGGTCGTGGGGCAGGCGATCACTGCCGACGCTCGCAAACCGCTGCTGGGCCTGCAGGCCTTCGATGAGCCGGGCCTTGAGCATGTCCGGAGCGTCCTCGTGCCAGCGTGCGCCTTCGTAGACGTTCACCACGTTGCCTTCCGGAAATACCACCATGCGGTTGCTGCCCAGCAAGTGCCCCGTTTCTGGCGTGGCGATGCCCAGCGTCATGGCGTGGGTGGCCGCTGCATTCGGCTGCCCTGAGGTGTCTACGGCCGGCAGCCGATAGAGCGTGGCCGGTTCGTTGTCGGGCAGGATCGAACAGGCCGTCAGGGTGGCCAGAATGATCAGCAGGGCGCCTGTACGCAGGGGGCTGATTCGAAGGGCCCCGTTTCGAAGTAGCCTGATGTGCAGGGCTTTGGCTCGCAGGGTCTTGAACATCATGGGCGGAACTCCTCTATCTGGTCACGACCCAGCAAAAAGTTGGTGGGGTTCTCTTCGAGCTGGCGGGTAATGCGATCCAGGGTGGTCAGGGTGGCGCGCAGCGCCGCCAGGGCCGGGGCAATATCGCGGGTGCTTTGCAGCGTGCTTTCCACGGCACCTGCATTGTCATCCACCAGCTGTTCGATGCGCTGGGCGGCGTTGGCCACGTCGCGGCTGGCATTCTCGGCGCTCTGCATGACCTCTCGACCTTCGCGGCTGAGCAGCGAATGCGCTTCCTGGCTTAAGGTCTCGATGCTTTCCAGGGTGGCGGTGGCCTGACGCGAGACCTCCCCGAACAGGGCCATGTTCTCGTCCAGAGCAGACTGCTGGGAGGCAATCATGTCGGTGATCTGGGCAACGTTGGTGAGAATGTTGCCTGCCTCCTGGCGATTGTCGTCGTTGAACAGCTCGTTGACGTTTTTCAGAATGGCGTTGATGTTGTCGATCATCTCTTCGCCCTCTTCGAAGAGCGTGGCAATCGGCGACGGGTCGGCGCGAATGAAGGGCATGTCGTCATCGCTCTGGTCCAGCAGGCGCGGGGTCTCCGGCGTGCCGCCATGCAGCTGAACGGACATGCTGCCAGTAATGCTGGCAAAGGCCAGACGTGCCCGGGTATCGGTCTTGACCGGGGTGTCGTCGTACACACGGATACTGGCCAGCACCTGGCGGGGGTCATCCGGGTTGAGGCTCAATTCGGTGACATCACCTACCTCGATGCCGTTGTACTGCACCTTGCTGCCCACCGCCAGGCCGCTGACGCTGCGCTCGAACAGGATGCGGTAGGGCTGGTAGTCGCGCTCGCCCGCCGCGTGGCTCATCCATAGGGCAAAGAGCAGGGCAGCGGCTGCCGTGAGTACGGTGAACAAGCCGATCATGATATGGTGCGCGCGGGTTTCCATGTGTCTCACTCCTCGCAGGAAGTCGGTTCGGCAGAGCGCTGCGCGGCGCGTCCACGGGGGCCATTGAAATAGTCCTGTATCCACTCGTCGTCGGTCTGGGCGACTTTCTCCAGGGTATCGGCCACCAGCACGCGCTTCTGGGATAACACCGCGACGCGGTCGCAGGCGGCGTAGAGCGTGTCCAGGTCGTGGGTGACCAGAAAGACGCTAAACCCCAGGGCATCTCTCAAGGTGACCAGCAGCTGATCGAAGGCGGCGGCCCCGATAGGGTCCAGCCCGGCGGTGGGTTCGTCGAGAAACAGAATGTCAGGGTCCAGGGCCAGGGCGCGAGCCAGCGCGGCGCGCTTGACCATGCCCCCCGACAGCGACTCCGGGAACTGTCGCGCCGCCTGCGGGGGCAGGCCGACCAGCGCCAGCTTGATGCGCGCCAGGTACTCGGCTTCTTCTCGGGACAGCTTGGCGTGCTCGATGAGGGGAAGCGCGACGTTTTCCTGTAGCGTCAGCGAGCTGAACAGGGCACCACGCTGGAAAAGCACGCCAAACCGCCGTTCGACCTGGCTGCGCTCGGCATCGCTCAGCTCGTCGAGCCGGTTGCCCAACACGTCGATGCGGCCCCCATCGGGCTTCTTGAGACCGACGATACTGCGTAGCAGTACGGATTTGCCGGTGCCCGACCCGCCGACCACGCCGAGAATTTCACCGCGCTGCAGCGTCAGGTCGAGGTCTTCGTGGACCACGTGGCTTCCAAAGCGGTTGACCAGCCCCTCGACGGTGATGGCCGCGTGGTCGTCTCGGTCATCGGGTGTCTTGTGGTGTTCCTTTACCATCCCATCTCCATGAAAAAGAGTGCCGCCAGGGCGTCCAGTAGAATCACCATGAAAATGGATTGTACGACGCTGGAGGTCGTATGGGTGCCCACGGACTGGGCACTGCCGCTGACCTTGAAGCCTTCCAGGCAGCCAATCACGGCAATCACGAAAGCAAACACCGGGGCCTTGCTCATGCCCACCAGAAAATGCGTCACCGAGACGTCGTTCTGGAGCGTGTCCATGAATTGGGTCAGGGAGATATCCAGCGAGAGGGTGGCGACCATGGCGCCACCGACCAGGCCACTGAGCATGCCGACGAAGGCCAGCAGGGGCAGGCTGATCAGCATGGCCATGACCCGGGGCAGCACCAGCAGCTCGATGGGGTCCAGCCCTTGGGTTTTGAGGGCGTCGATCTCCTCGTTGGATTTCATGGCACCCAACTGCGCCGTGAAGGCGCTGGCAGTACGCCCCGCCAGCAGAATGGCCGCCAGCAGCACGCCGAATTCACGCAGGAAGGAAAACGCCACCAGGTCGATGGTGTACACCGTGGCCCCAAAGTCTTCCAGCACCGTGGCCCCGAGAAAGGCCACCACGGCCCCCACCATGAAGGTCAATAGGGCCACGATGGGCACGGCATTCAGGCCACTTTGCTGCACATGGGCCACCGTAGCGGTGATGCGCCAGCGGCTGGGCCGAAACACGAGCGGGGCGAAGGCCGCCAGTACCAGACCGACAAACCCCAGCAGTTGACGCTGCTGAGACCACAAACCGCTCATCTGCTGACCGATGGAAGCCAGCGCTTCGCTGACACGAGAGGCGCGCGGTTGGTCATTTTCCAGCGGGGATGCCATGGCCTCGGCCAGACGTATCAGCAGAGCTTGCTGCGCGTCCGGTAGCTCGCTGGCCCACTCATTTACCTGCTTGGCTTTGTCAACGCCTACCAGCTCGATGACCAGCGCGGCGCCCGCCGTGTCCAGTTTGTCGAAGCCGGGCAGCTGGATAGACGCCTCAGAGACCTCCTGCTGTCGATTCAGCGTGTCTCTCAAGGCCGAATAGTGGCGAAGCGTCCATTCCCCGTGCAGCGCTATGTGATCATCGTGTTGCGTGATCCACTCGTTTGGCATCCCTGCTCCCCATGTGCCGACAAGGCGATTAATGCTCCATGATGCATTCAAACGAGCGTTAGTGAAAGGTCGTCGGCAACGGGATTAACGTGAAGCCCCATATTTGGGGGCGAGTTCCTGCTTGATGCGGGCAGCGACCTCCTTGAGTCGTGGGCCAAGATTGTTGACCAGGCGATCATGATCCAGCCGCAGGCTGGAGCCGCCACAGTTGATGGCCATGACTTCCGCACCATCTTCCAGAATCAGCGGCATCGCCACCGCGCTGATATCCCGCTGCCAATCCTGTTCGGAGAGGCAGAAGCCGTACTCGGCATAGTCGTGCAGGCTCTGTTCGATGCCCGCCTGCAGGCGGGGCCAGTCGCTGCCATGAAACGCGGCCAGCTCTTGCATCACTTGATGGCGACGCTCGCCAGACAGCCCGCAAAGCCACGCGCGCCCGATGGCCGACGTGGCGATGGGCAGCCGGGAGCCCACGTCCAGGCGAATGATCAGCGGGCCGTGGCCATGGCAGGTTTCCAGATACACCATGTCGCTGCGGTCGGCACTGCCCAGGCTGACGTTACAGTCGGTGGCATCGGCAAACTGCTGCAGATGGGGGCGGGCGACTTCGCGTATTCCCATGTTGGCCAGAAAGCGGTAGCCCAGTGCCAGCACCCCTGGCCCCAGGCGGTACTTTTCCAGATGGCGGTTATGCTGCAAGTAGCCAAGCTGGGTCAGCGTGTAGGTCAGCCGTGACACCGTGGGGCGGGGAATGCGGGTGCGATTGGAGAGCTCCGCATTGCCCAGGTACTCCTCGCCCGTTCCAAAGGCGCGGAGCAGTTCCAGCCCACGCGCCAGCGCGGTGACGAAGTTGCGGTCTTTTTCGGAGGGTTGCGGCTCATCAGCAGCGGCGTCGGTGGGTTCCATCAAGCGTCTCGGCTAATCGTTTCATTGAGTGGCAAGTATCGCATACCTGCGCTGGGGCGATGCAAAGCGTGATGACAAATGCCATCAACGCTTGGCCTGCGTCAGCGGTCCAGGCGCTCGATGATGGTGGCAATGCCCTGACCCACGCCGATGCACATGGTCACCAGCGCATAGCGCCCGCCGGTGGCTTCCAGCTGGCGCAGGGCCGTGAGGGCCAGGCGCGCGCCCGAGGCACCCAGCGGATGGCCGATGGCAATGGCGCCGCCGTTGGCGTTCAGGCGTGGGTCGTCGGCGGAAAGCCCGAGCTGCTGAACGCAGCCCAGCACCTGCACCGCAAAGGCCTCGTTGATTTCGATGACGTCCATCTGTGCCAGCTCAAGGCCAGCCCGGGCCAGCGCTTTTTGCGACGCGGGCACCGGCCCCAGGCCCATCACCCGAGGGGCAACGCCCGCCACGGCGCTGGCCACGATACGGGCACGGGGGGCAATTCCGGCACGCTCGCCCGCAGCCAGGGTGCCGACGATCAGCGCCGCCGCCCCGTCGTTCAACCCGGAAGCGTTGCCTGCGGTCACGACGCCGTTGTCGAACAGCGCACCCAGCCTGGCCAGTTTCTCTTCGGTGCTTTCCGGCCTGGGGTGCTCGTCCTTGTCCACCATCAGTGGCGGCTGTTTGCGCCCCTGGGGTACTTCGACGCCGAACATCTCGCCGTCATAAAAACCGTTGGCCAAAGCCTGGGCGTAGCGAGCCTGGGAGCGGGCGGCAAAAGCGTCGCTGGCGTCGCGGCCAATGTTCAGGTCGTGGGCGATGTTATCGGCGGTTTCCGGCATGCTGTGGCTGCCGTACTCTTTGGCAATCCACGGGTTGGGGAAGCGCGAGCCAATCACGGTATCGAACATGGGCTGATTGCGCGCGTAGGGGGAGTCGGCTTTGCCCAGCACGTAGGGCGCACGCGACATGGACTCGACCCCGCCCGCCAGGAACAGCTCGCCTTCGCCCAGACGCGCCGCCCGGGCGGCGTCCATCATGGCGGCCAGGCCGCTGCCGCACAGCCGGTTGACCGTCTGCCCCGCGACATCAATGGGCAGGCCCGCCAGCAGCGCCCCGTGGCGGGCCACGTTGCGAGAGTCTTCGCCCGCCTGGTTGGTGCAGCCCGCCAGCACCTCTTCGTAGCTTTCAGTGGCAAACGGATTGCGCGCCACCAGCGCTTTTAACGTCAATCCCAGTAACTCATCCGGGCGAATGGCCGCCAGGCTGCCGCCATGGCGGCCAAAAGGGGTGCGTAATCCGTCGTAGATATAGGCGTCTTGCATGGTTGTTCTCCTTGTTTGGGTTAGCCGTATTGGTAACTGTGGGGTGTCAGCCCGTTGGCCCGTTCGTCAGGGACATGCCCAGCGCAGCGCGGCGGCGCAGCCACGGGCTGGGGCGGTAGCGGGGGTCGCCGGTGGCGTCCAGCAGGTTGTGCAAAATGGTCAGGATGCGCGAGGCGCCGTAATGGTCGCCCATGCGTAGCGGGCCGAACGGATAGCCCAGGCCGAGTTCTACCGCCCGGTCGATGGTGGCAGGCGCTGCGACCCCTTGCTGAGCGATATCCGCCCCGACATTGACGATGCAGGCCACCACCCGCTGCAGCACGAAGCCATTGCTGTCCTGAAGTGTGCTGACCGGCGTGCCATCGGCATTGAGCAGGCTGGCCGCAGCCTCGATGAGGCTTTCGCGGGTCAAGGGCGACGCCATCAGGCTGCGGCGCTTTTCAAGCCCTGCCAGCATGTCCACCGCCACGCACTGCTCGGCGTTCAGGCCCTGGCGCAGGGCGCACTGGGTGGTGTCTTCGCCCAGCGGCGTCAACAGGCACAGCGCCTCGGGGGAAGGCTGCTGCCCGCTCTCCAGCGGCCAGCCTGCAGCTTCGACCAGCTCGGCAAGCTGAGCGGCGCTGTCCGGGTCCTCCTGGCTGATCCACACCGGGCAAGCAGGCGTCGCTTGGCGGGGGCGCTCTTCTGGCATCTGCTGCTGGCCCTCCACGTAGCGGTAGAAGCCTTCGCCGGTCTTGCGCCCCAGCAGCCCCGCCGAAAGCCGCTGGCGGGTCAGGGGTGAGGGCCGAAAGCGCGGCTCTTCATAATATTGGTGGTACACCGATTCCATCACCGCATGGGAAACGTCGAGACCGGTCAGGTCCAGCAGCGTGAATGGCCCCATGCGAAAGCCGCCCTGGTCGACCATGATGCGATCAATGGTGGCGGGGTCGGCCACGCTCTCGCTCAGAATACGCAGCGCTTCGGTGCCAAAGGCGCGCCCGGCGTGGTTGACCAGAAAACCGGGGGTGTCGGTGGCCTGGGCGGTGAAGTGGCCCATGGCAGACCCCAGGGCATCGACCCGCTGGGTAACGCTGTGATCCGTTCTCAGCCCCGGAATCACCTCGACGATTTTCATCAGCGGTACCGGGTTGAAGAAGTGAAAGCCAATCACCCGTTCCGGGTGCTGGCAGGCGGCCGCAATCGCGGTCACTGACAGCGAAGAGGTGTTGGTGGCCAGCACGGCATCCTGGCGAACGATGCTCTCCAAATCGCCAAACAACCCCTGTTTGGCGTCCAGCTTCTCGACAATGGCTTCGACGACGATGTCGCAAGGGGCCAGGGCGGCGAGGTCGCGGGCCTCGACCAGTCGCTCGCCATACTGCTCGGCTTGAGCCTGGGTCATTCGCTGCTTGTCGGCGCTGCGCTGCCATAACCCTTGAATAAAGGCTTTCGCTTCCGCCACCGCGCCTTCCTTGACATCAAATAGCATGACCTTCAGACCCGCCTGCGCGGCGAGCTGGGCTATGCCTCTCCCCATGGCCCCCGTGCCGACAATGCCGAGGGTGGTGAACGAATGGGCGATTGGGTCATTGGACATGGATCAACATCCTCGCTGTGAGCGTTTTTGTTCTGCATTGCAAAATAGTGTTTCGTTTATTGACTGCCATCCTAGGCTATGCAAAAGTGCCTGACAAGAGAGTGAGCGCTGGTTTCGCCATGCAAAACAATTAGGCGAGGCAGTGTGCAGGGCAGAGGTGTCAACCACCTATAAAGCGCATTGGCAGGCATCACTGCCCCGAAAACGCCAACCATAAAAATATCGTTGCCCCAGGAGCCGTCATGATCCGTGATCCCGAACTGCTGAATCAGTTGGTTGATACCATTGCCCGTTTCGTCCGGGAGCGTTTGATTCCCAATGAGGCCCGGCTGGCCGAAGAGGATGCAGTGCCGGCCGAGATTCTGGCCGATATGAAGGAGATGGGGCTGTTCGGACTGTCGATCCCCGAAGAGTACGGCGGCCTCGGGCTCACCATGGAAGAGGAAGCTTTGGTAGCCATGGAGATCGGCAAGACCTCCCCGGCGTTTCGTTCGGTGTTTGGTACCAATAACGGCATCGGCGCCCAGGGGATCTTGATCGATGGCACCGACGCCCAGAAAGCCAAATACGTGCCGCGGCTGGCCACCGGCGAGATTCTCAGCTCGTTCTGCCTCACCGAGCCCGACTCTGGGTCGGATGCTGCCAGCCTGCGCACCACCGCCGTCCGCGATGGCGACCACTACCTCTTGAACGGCACCAAGCGCTATATCACCAACGGCCCGGAAGCCGACCTGTTCACCGTGATGGCGCGTACCGACCCGGACAACAAGGGCGCAGGCGGTATCTCGGCGTTTATCGTTGAGGGCGATACGCCAGGCCTGATTCGTGGCCCGGCAGATAACAAAATGGGCCAGAAGGGCGCGCATACCTGCGATATCATTTTCGACAACTGCCGGGTGCCCGCTGAGAACATCATTGGCGGTCAAGAGGGCCAGGGCTTCAAGACTGCCATGAAGGTGCTTGACCGTGGGCGGCTGCATATCTCTGCGGTGTGCGTGGGCGTGGCCGAACGGCTGGTGGAAGAGTCGCTGCGCTACACCATGGAGCGCAAGCAGTTTGGCGCGCCGCTGGCAGAGCACCAGCTGGTGCAGGCAATGCTGGCGGATAGCAAGACCGAGGCCTATGCGGGCAAAACCATGGTGATGGACGCCGCCAGACGCAAGGACAATGGCGAAAACGTCTCCACCCTGGCCTCCTGCTGCAAACTGTTCTGTGCCGAAATGGTCGGCCGCGTGGCCGACCGGGCCGTACAGGTTCATGGCGGAGCAGGTTACATGTCGGAATACGCCGTAGAGCGCTTTTATCGCGATGTGCGTCTGTTCCGCATTTACGAAGGTACGACGCAGATCCAGCAGCTAGTGATCGCGCGCAACATGGTGCGGGAGGCATCCTGATGGCTCTGTCGGTCCCTTACCAAGCGCCAGACGAGACGATCTTTGGCCGCCTAGCGAGCGAGCTGCTGGCGGAGCTACCCGAGCGCTTGAGCACCCGCGTGCTGGAAAACGCTCAGCGCTTGGCGGATCACCCCGCGCTGGTGGATGGCAGCGTCCGCTGGAGCTACGCCGAGCTGGGCCAGGAGATTCGGGCCGCCTGCGAGTGGCTGGGCACCTTGGGCGTGCGCCCCGGCGACCGGATCATGACGGTCAGTGAAAACTGTCGGGCACTGGTGGTGTTGCTGTTGGCCGCCAGTGAACTGGACGTCTGGGTAGCCATCGTCAACTCGCGTTTGTCGGCGCAAGAGGTGGACGCGATTCGTGGGAATTGCCAGCCTCGGCGCATCTTCTATACCTGCGAAGCCTCTGCCGAAGCGGTTCAACACGCCCAGCGCCACGCAGCCGACCGTTACCAGCACCCTCAACTGGGTAGCCTGGCCATTTCGCCACTGTGCGATAGTGAGCCCGAGCCCGTAGAAACCAGCGGTGCCGAACAGGTGGCGGCGATGATCTACACCTCGGGCACCACTGGAACGCCAAAAGGCGTGATGCTCACCCATCGTGGCATTCTGTATATCGCCTCGATTTCCGGCGGCATGCGCCATCTCAACGAAGGGCAGCGGGTGTATGGCGTGCTGCCCATGTCCCATGTGTTTGGCCTTTCGTCGGTGTGCATGGGCTCGCTGTACAACGGGGCTTGCCTGTATACCGTACCGCGCTTCGAGGCGCCGCACCTGCTGGCCACTTTGAAGGATGAGCGCATTACCGTACTGCAGGGGGTGCCCGCCATGTACGCTCGGGCCCTGGAGTACCTGAAGCGCGAGCAGCGGGCGTTGGAAGCACCGGCGCTCATTTATATCTCGGCAGGCGGTTCACCCCTGGACAGCGATACCAAGACCCGGGTCGAGGCCGCGTTTGGTCTGACCCTGCACAATGGCTATGGCCTCACCGAAGCCAGCCCGACCATCAGCCAGACGCGTATCGACGATCGCCACAAGAACAGCACCGTGGGCCAGGTGCTGCCGCTGCTGGAGTATCGGCTGGAGCCCTTGGGCAGTCACGGCACCACCGAGAACGCAGGAGAAGAAGTGGGCGAGCTCTGGGTGCGTGGCCCCAACGTCATGAAAGGCTATTTCCGCCAGCCGGAGGCGACCCGCGCCACCCTGACGGAAGATGGCTGGCTCAATACCGGTGACATCGCCAGGCTGGATCACGACGATCGGCTCTATATCGTCGGCCGCAGCAAAGAGCTGATCATCCGTTCGGGCTTCAATATCTACCCGCCGGACGTGGAGGCGGTGATCAACGAGCACCCGGCAGTCACCTTGACCGCCGTGGTGGGGCGGCAGGTGGCGGGCAATGAGGAAGTGGTGGCGTTCGTGCAGTGCGAGCCGGGTATCGAGGTCGATATGGCCGAACTCAAAGCTTTCATTGCCGAACGGCTGGCGCCCTACAAGCGGCCGACTCAAATTGTCTTGATGGAGTCACTGCCTTCCACCGCCAGCGGGAAAATTTTGAAAGGGCGGCTGCGGGATCTGGCCCAGCAGGAGAGCGCCTCATGAGCGAAACAGACAGCCCAAGCGCCTCGACCACGCCCCAGGCGCTGATGGGCTATCACGAATTGCTGGGGATGCACGTAGTAGAGTGGCAAGAGGGGCGCGCGGTGGTGGAACTCACCATCGAGCCCAAGCACCTGAACCGCAGCGGCAACGTCCACGGCGGCGTGCTGGCCTCGATGCTGGATAGTGCGCTGAGCCTGGCGGGCCTGCACTGCGATGTGCCGGGCAACATTCGTCGTGGCATGACGCTGTCGCTGACCACCACCTTCGTGGGGCCCGCCCGGCAGGGTGTATTGCGCGCCACGGGCACCCTGCGCGGGGGCGGCCAAAAGACCTACATGACCAGCGGTGACATCGTCGATGAGCAGGGCCGCCTCGTGGCCATGGGCGAGGGGTCGTTTCGCCGCCGCAGCGGCAGCGAGTCGGCTCACGGCATGCCGGACCCACAGGCGGAGGAGTCAAACGAGTGAGCCCAGCCCGTGTGCGGGTCTCCTGTCTGCTGCTGGTAACGCTGGCCACCCTGATCCATCTGGTAGGGGGCAGCGTGCTGTGGCAGGCCGTGGGCATTGTCGCGCTGCTGCTTTACCTGGCGACCCTGCGGGGACAGTTGACGCGCATGGCCAAGGGGCTGCTGTGTGCAGCGGGCCTTCTGACTTTGCTGGCGCTGTGGCGCTCGCCAACCCCCGGCCAACTGCTGTTCGAGGCAAGTGGGCGCTTTGCGTTCTTTGCCACTTTCGTGGTGGCGCTCAGTATGCTCAGGTTGCCCGCCTATCGCTCCCGTCTGGTGCGCCGCTGTGGCCAGAGCATGCTGCTGCAGCCCCCGGGCCGCCGCTACCCGATTCTCTCGCTGGGGTCGGCGCTGTTTGGGATCATTCTGAACATTGGCGTGCTCAACCTGTTTGCCGCCATGATCGAAAAGAGCAATACCCTGAGCGCCGCCCAGGGCCGTACCTGGGTGCAGCAGGCGCGCCAGCGTCGTATGATGCTGGCGCTATTGCGCGGCTTTTCGCTGGCCCCGCTGATTTCGCCCATGGGCATCGGGGTGGCCGTGGTGCTTTCCAGTCTTCCCCAAGTCACCTGGCTACAGCTTGCCCCTTACATTCTGGGGGCGGCTGGGCTGATTTTCATGACGGGCTGGGCGGTGGATTACCTGACGGGTCCGCATCCGCCTGCCAACAAATCCTCCGTTTCCCCCTCGCTGCGCCCTCTGGCCCAGTTCAGTGTGCTGCTGATCGGCATCGTGGCACTGGTGTTTTCGCTGGCCTGGCTGCTCGACGTGCGTCTGCCGATTGCCGCACTGCTGGGAGCCCCCAGCGGGGCGCTGCTATGGCTTGCCTGGCAGCGGCGCCGGCTGGGTTACGCCGGGCTGCCTGCAGCGCTAACGGCGGTTCATCGCCAGCTCCCCTGGCTGCTGTCGCCCAGCGCCAACGAGATCGTGGTGCTGGGGGCGGCGGGCTACCTGGGGCATCTGTGTGTGGGCCTGGTGGATACCCAACAGCTTGGGCCGCTGCTGGCGGTGCTCGGCCCGCTGGGCACCTTCAACGCAGTCTTGGCGATGCTGATGGTCGTGGGGCTGGCGCAAATAGGCGTCAACCCTATCGTCACCGTGACGCTGCTGGTGGGCCTGCTGCCCACTCTGGACATCCCTGGGCTGACACCAGCGCTGATCGGGGCGTCGTTGATGGTGGGTTGGGCACTGGCGCTGATGTCGTCGCCCATGACGGCGTCGATGCTGATTCTGTCGCGCTTTACCGGCGTGCCTGCGACCCGTATTGGCTACCGCTGGAATGGGCGTTTTTTGGTGGCGTCGATTCCGCTGCTGGCGCTCTGGTTTGGCTGGTCGCCGTTTTAGCAGGCGCTCGTTGTCTGAAACGCTTGACCTTTGGCAGGCGTTTTTTTATTGTTCTTTTTATAAAGTGAAATATTATTTTACTATGCGGAATTAAGGCCTGAAAGCTGAAGAGCTAAAAAGCTGATGATTCAATCGTGGGAGCATGCCTTATGAAAATCCTCGTCGCGGTAAAACGCGTCATCGACTACAACGTCAAGATCCGCGTCAAGGCGGATCACTCCGATGTGGATCTGACCAACGTCAAGATGGCCATG
>NZ_VBVC01000014.1:0-55893 GCF_007655045.1 Halomonas sp. C22
CGAATGCTCTACACCACGAAGCACAAGAAGAAGGCACCGACTGCGAAGGTCTCTCCTTTCTACAAGAAAACCATCGGTTACGGACTGCCGGACTTCGCAGAGGAACTCAACTACGGAGTCGATCTATCAACCATCTGATAATGGTATCAGGTTGGTGGGGTAAAGGTGCCCCATCAACCATTAAATCCGTATACCCTCGCTTATAAGCAAAACGGCCGTGGTCATGCCACGGCCGCCATCATCAGAGGTTCGCCGAGCTTATGGCGTCGTGATGTCAGTATCGAACCATTTCTGGGAGATTTCACCCAGCGTGCCGTTTTCTCGAAGTTCAGACAGCGCAGCGTCGACGCGGTCGCGCTGCGCCCGCCCCTCCTCGTCGTCACGGAACGGCAGCGCGTTTTCGATGGTGGTAAACGGCTGACCTGCCAACGCGAGCGGCAAACCGCGCTCGCTGATCACTTGGCTAGCGCTCACCCGATCCATCACGAAGGCATCGACACGGCCTAGCGCGACATCCTGCTCCACATTGGATTCGTAGGTGCGGATATCAATTTCATCGGCATTCGGCTGCTCGCGCAGCAGCTGCTCGTAGTTAGATCCTAGGTTCACCGCCACGCTTTTACCGGACAAATCCTCAACGCCGTTGATGGTATCGTTACCTGCACGCACGACCACTTGGGCACCGTCGTATACATAAGGCGCGGTAAAGGCATATTTGGCTTTGCGCTCATCGGTAATGGTGATTTGGTTGGCAATAGTATCAATGCGGCCCGATTCCAACATGCCTGCCAAGCCCGAGAAGCTCGCGGTCACGAATTCGATCTCGTCGCCGGTGATCTCCCCTACCGCATTCATCACATCAACTTCAAAGCCTTTCAGCTCGTTCTGCTCAACATACGTGAACGGAAAGTAACCACCGGACATGCCCACACGCAGTGTATCGGCCTGAGCGGCAGCAGACACTAAGCCCACAACGCCCAAGGAGAGCGCCATCACAGTTTTTTTCAAACGGCTTACGTTCAACATGGTATTTCCTCATTAGACCCTTGGGCCCACAGCTGATACGGAGGCGCTGGCGATGAGATACTGACCACCAGCGCAATGCAGACAAGATACCAGCAAAAAAGAAATAATAAACCTCCTTCTTATGATCTTTTGGAACTAGAAAGCATCAGTAGTAAGCACGACTCTTACCGGCCTTGTACCATTAACACTTCTTCTAGCTGCGCATAAGCAAGACGTAACCACACCTTCATACGCTGGCGTTCAGCAATGTTCATCAAACGGCGGTCGTTGGCCACTGCCCAGAAACTGCTGTTATTGAAGTCGATTTTTTGTGGGAGCTTGGCATACTAGCCTACACCACCCTTCTCACCGCCAATAAAGTGAACCTTACCCATCCTTGTCTCTCCGCCATCGGGCCCGATGCCCAAAGGGGAATCTAGCAGGAAAACCCGACAGGAAAACAGCAAAGGTGCGGAAATAGTCGCGGGCGTTGCCGTATCAGGCAACCTGCACCAAGCAAAAAGCCCGACCCCTTTCGGGCTCGGGCTTTTCAGCATGGGCTTTTCAGCATAGGACAGTGACATTAGGCAGCAGCGCCACCCGACCACCTTTCATCATGCGGCGATAGCGGTATCACCCATTTTCTGACGAAGCTTTTTCATGGCGTTCTTTTCGAGCTGGCGAATACGCTCGGCGCTCACCCCGTAGACATCGGCCAGGTCATGTAACGTGGCTTTGTCATCGGTCAGCCAGCGGCGCTGGAGGATATCCCGAGAGCGGTCATCCAGTGCCTGCAAGGCCAGCTGAAGGCGGCGCGTCGAATCCTCTTCGAAGTCGCTATCTTCCAGCTGCGTCGCCGGGTCTGCCGAAGCGTCGTCGAGGAAGTAGGCAGGTGCCTGATAAGCGCTCTCGTCGTCATCGCCGGGCGCTGCGTCGTAGCCAGCGTCGAACGCCGACAAGCGGCCTTCCATGTCACGCACGATTTCCGGCTTGACGTCCAGGTCCTTGGCGATGGCGTTGACTTCGTCATTGTTCAACCAGGCCAGACGCTTCTTGGCGCTGCGCAGATTGAAGAACAGTTTGCGCTGTGCCTTGGTGGTGGCAATCTTGACGATACGCCAGTTACGTAGCACAAACTCATGAATTTCGGCTTTGATCCAGTGCACGGCAAACGACACCAAGCGTACCCCTTGATTGGGATCGAAGCGCTTGACGGCTTTCATCAAACCGACGTTGCCTTCCTGAATCAAGTCCGCTTGCGGCAGACCGTAACCGGAGTAGCTGCGAGCAATGTGCACCACGAAACGAAGGTGCGATAGCACCAATCGACGTGCTGCCTCAAGATCGCCCTCATCGTAAAGACGAAACGCCAGCTCGCGCTCCTCTTCGACGCTCAGCACCGCGATGCCATTCACCGCTTGAATGTAGCCACCCAGGTCATTGCCTGGTGAAAGCTGTCCCACCGGTAGAAGACTAGTGCTCATGTGCAGATGGCCTCCCTTAAAACCTTTCGTGGTCGACGCGCAAGCGATACTCGGCCAGCGCATCTGGAATTGACTGATAAGACCCTGGCCAACCGTCAAGGTTCACTAGGCCAGTTCATCAGCGGTAGCACCTCTTTCAAGCTTGTCACTGGTCCATTAACCTGAGATGACATGACCATGACTGCCCGATGTCCTGCGCCGTGAACCTAACGCGGGCGGATACTGGAAAGGTGGCGGGTCACTGCCAGCCATGCGCCTAACCAGCCCAATAGTGTACTGCAAGATAGCAGAATTGTAGAGCCCGTCACATCCAGCTGCGGCAAAGTGAAGCTGGCGCCATAGCTGGCTGCCAGGGCCGCCACTGGCAGCGATAGCCAGTGATTTCCCAACCCCAGCAACCCGAGCGCAATCACGCCTCCCCCAATGCCGTACCAGGCACCACTGTAGAGAAATGGCCGCCTGACAAAGGCATGGGTGGCCCCCATGAGCATCACCACCTCGATCTCTCGGCGACGACTTTCCACCGCCAGGCGTATGGTGTTGCCCACCACCAGCAAGACGCCAAAGCCGAACAGAACGCCCAGCGCCAGCGCCACCCGGCGTCCCAGCTCGGCTAAATGGCGCAACCGCTCCACCCAGGCCAGATCGACACGAACTTCGTCTACGCCAGTGAGGGTTTCGAGCCGATGGGCCAGCTCCGCCATGGCATCGGGGTCGACGCTTTGCGGTGCGATCACGATGCTGGTGGGCAACGGGTTGTCATCCAGCCCCGCCAAAGTGTCATCGATACCCAGCGACTGCTGGAATTCGGCCATGCCCTCTTCCGGGCTGATCATGCGCGTCTGCGCCACGCCTTCATCTGCCACGACCGCCTCTTCTATGCGCGCCGCCTGCGCTTCGTCCACGGCAACGTCGAGGTAGACCGTCAGCGTCGCACTTTCATCCAGCTCGGTATTCAGCAGGCGAGCGCTGTCCAGTGTCAGCCAGAGCGCGGCCGGGAGCACCAGCGCAATCGCAATGGCCAGCATGGTCAGCAGGTTGCCCAGCGGCTGGCGCACCAGCCGGTACAGGCTGTCGATGGCCATGGCACGATGGTGCCTGCCCCAGGCACGCAGGCGACTGCTGAAACGTGTCTGCTGCGAACGCGCCCCCTTGCGTGCTGGCGCTTCGCTCGGTGAAGACGGGGTGGGTGCAGCGCGTCTGGCTCGCGGGGCAGCGCCACCCTGGCGCGGCGTGGCAGGGTGGCGGGGTGTCGAACGCTTCATAAGGCTCCCTCGTCACCCACCAGACGACCATCCTGCAAACGCAGAATGCGGTGACGCAACCGGGCAATCAGCGCCAGGTCGTGGCTGGCGATCATGATGGTCGTGCCAATCCGATTGAAATCCTCGAAGAGCCCCATGATATCCGCCGATAGCTGTGGGTCGAGGTTACCGGTGGGCTCATCCGCCAGCAGCAAGGCTGGCTTGTTGACCACTGCCCGCGCAATGCCCACCCGCTGCTGCTCACCACCAGAAAGTTCGATGGGCAGCGCTTTCTCGCGATGCAAGAGACCTACCTTGTCGAGGGCGGCACGCACCCGCCGGGCGGCCTCTCGTGGCTCGACGCCCTGGATTTCCAGCGGCAGCGACACGTTGTGGAACACGCTGCGGTCGAACAGCAGCTGGTGGTCCTGAAACACAACGCCAATCTGGCGGCGGTAGAACGGCACCTGACTGGGGTGCAGCTGGGCAATATCGTGCCCCGCCACCACCACCCGGCCCCGGCTAGGAGTTTCAAGACGCATGATGAGCCGCAGCAGCGAACTTTTGCCTGCCCCCGAGTGGCCGGTCAAAAAGACCATTTCGCCTCTGGCCACGCGGAAGTTCAGGTGCGCCAGCGCATCAAAGCGCCCTCCATAGCGCTTACCCACATGCTCGAAGGCAATCATGCGCGGCCATCGTCTCCCTGGCGGTCAAACAGTGCGTTGACGAAATCGTGGGCATCGAAGGGGCGCAGGTCGTCCAGACCTTCACCCACGCCAATGAACCGGATGGGCGTCTCCAGCTGTTTGGCCAGCGCGAAGATGATGCCGCCCTTGGCGGTACCGTCCAGCTTGGTCAGCGTGATGCCGCTGATCGGCACCGCTTCATTGAACGTGCTGGCCTGGGAGATGGCGTTCTGGCCCGTGCCCGCATCCAGCACCAGCATGACCTCGTGGGGTGCGGTGTCATCCAGCTTCTGCATGACACGGTGCACCTTCTTGAGCTCTTCCATCAGGTGGCTCTTGTTATGCAGCCGCCCGGCCGTGTCGGCAATCAGCACGTCCACCCCACGAGCCTTGGCCGCCGCCACCGCATCGTAAATCACCGATGCGCTGTCCGCGCCGGTGTGCTGAGCAATCACCGGAACGCTGTTGCGCTCACCCCAGACCTTCAACTGCTCCACGGCGGCCGCCCGGAAGGTATCCCCCGCGGCCAGCATGACACTCTTGCCTTCGCGCTGAAAACGCTGGGTGAGCTTGCCGATGGTGGTGGTTTTCCCCACCCCATTGACCCCCACCACCAGAATGACGAAGGGCCCGCCATTGGCGCTCTGGACATCCAGCGGCGTGGAGACCGGTCCCAGCAGCGCGGCCAGCTCTTCCTGCAAGCCGCGATACAGCGCCTCCGGGTTGTTCAGTTCCTTGCGGGACACCCGCGCTTCCAGGCGCTCGATGATCTCGCTGGTGGCTTCGATGCCCACATCGGCCATCAACAGCTGGGTTTCCAGGTCTTCCAGCAGCTCGTCATCGATATGCTTCTTGCCCAGAAACAGATCGGCCAAGCCATCGGTCAGGTTGGCGCGGGTCTTGCCCAGCCCCGACTTGATGCGTGCAAACCAGCCCTTCTTCTCGCCCTGCTCGGCCACCGGCTTCTCTTGTAGCGCGGGCTTGACTGGCTCTGGCTCTGGCTCTGGCTCTGGCTCTGGCTCTGGCTCTGGCTCTGGCTCTGGCTCTGGCAGAGTATGTTCCACAAGCTCACTGTGCACCGGCTCTTCGTCCTGGGGCAGCGGCGCCTCTTCCTCGGTGGCTGGCGAAGATAGCGGCTCATCCAGCGCCTTGGCGCTGGCGGGCGCGTCTTCGCGCGGCACCTCTGGCGCGGCCTCTTCCGCCGCGGGAGCCGGTGTGTCACGCTCGCTGACGGAGGGCTCAGCGCCTAGCGACGGATCCTGACTTTCCTGCGGCTCCTGCTGGGAGTCGTGCTTTTTCTTGCGTTTGAAAAAACCGAACATAAGGGTCATCCGACTGAATAGGTGAACATTGCGATTATCCTACCACCGCAGGCCAAGACTTTGGATAAGTTGCCCGCTACAATCCGCGTCATGAAACGACAACGCTCCTCTCGCTCAACGCCTCGCGGCGCTTCTGCATCCCATGGCACGACTCGGCCACCGGGAAAATTGCGCATCATTGGTGGTGACTACCGCCGCCGTTTGCTGCCGGTACTCGACCAGCCGGGGCTGCGCCCCACGCCGGACCGGGTGCGTGAAACCCTGTTCAACTGGCTGGGCCAGGCGCTTTACGGCCAGCGCGTCCTCGATCTGTTCGCAGGCACCGGTGCGCTGGGTATCGAAGCGCTCTCCAGGGGAGCGGCTGCCGTGACCTTCGTCGAGCGCACCCCGGCGGTGGCGTCACTCATCGGCGACAATCTGGCCACCCTGGGCACACTCAAGGGGCACGTGGTGACCCAGGAGGCGCAGGCATTTCTCGCCCAGCCCGGCGACCCCATGGCGCTGGTGTTTCTCGACCCCCCCTTCCATCAGGGGCTGGCAGCACCTTGCTGCGCCCAACTGGAGGCAGGTGGCTGGCTGGCCGACGACGCCATGATCTATCTCGAAACCGAGCACACGCTAACCCCGGAAGTCCCGGCCAACTGGCAGTTGCATAGAGAAACCCGGGCGGGTGAAAGCGTTGCCCGACTCTATCGTCGCGGGCCTGCGTAAAGCGCTTGCCGACGACTCTCCGCAGCGTTACGCTCGGCGCATCGACATCGTTATTCATTCCCATGTCGGCAGGCCGCTGCCTGCCGATCGTCACCGGAGGTAGGCATGAGCCTGGAGCTTTTCAATCAGTTGGAGCAGAAAGTCACCGACACCGTCGAGGCGTTGGAGATGATGAAGTTGGAAAACGAAGAGCTTCGCAATGAAAACAGCCAGCTGAAGCAGGAGCGCGAAGAGTGGGAGCGTCGCCTGCAGGGTGTCCTCAGCAAGTTCGACGGTATCGAAGGGGGCAGCGCCTCTTAAAGCAACGACCGCGACATCAGCAGCGCATCTTCTCGCCCGGTCGTCCCTTCAGCGGCCGGGTAGTAGCCTTTACGGCACCCATCCTGTGCGAACTCCGCCCGACGATAAAGCGCTATGGCCCGCTGGTTGCCAGCGCGCACTTCCAGCAATAGCCGCTCGGATGACCACTGCCTGGCCACAGCCACGCAGGCGTCCAGCAACTGCCTCCCCACTCCTTGCCCCTGTGCCTCAGGGCTTACGCCAATGGCCTGTAGCTCGGCATCGAAGGGCAGCCTGACCAGCAGCGCATAGCCCAGCAGAACACTCTCTTGCCAATACCCTGCCACCCAGGCTTGCTCGTCCTGCAGCGCTGCCAGCAACTGGGCGCGACTTGCTCCGCTGCGCGCCTGCGCTTCGAGCGAGCACACTCCTTCGGCGTGCTGGCCATCAAGCCGAGTGATCATGCGGGCTCCATTGCTGCCCCAATGCCACCAACCGTGGCCACAGGGCACGTTTGGCCCCGGCCTGCTGCATCAATGCCGATAACCCTGGCGCCTCCCATACCGGCAAGGACAAGCTGCGGCTCCGCCCATCGGTCAGGGCCATCACCTGCGCCATGGCCGATGCCTCGACGGCATCGCTCGCGCCCCACCAGAGCACGTTTTCCAACGCCCAGCCCTGACGGCTGGCCGCGCCGGAGACGAAGGCAGCCAGTCCCTCCTGGGCTTCTTCCAACGGGTCCTCTGGGGTAAATGCGGTGGCCATCGGCGGCCATTTGAAAGTGACCACCGTGGGCAGCTCGCCTTTCAAAAATCCTGCCGCACGCAGCATATTGGCCAACAGCTGCTGCTCGGGAGGCGACATGTCGCCTTCGCACAGGCTGAGCCAGCGGCCACCGAGACAGACGCAGGACAGGCTGAACTCCAGCGGTTTGGCCACTGCCTTGGGGGTCTCGGGTACGGCATCGTCTGACGCTTGCGGCGCAGGCGTTTCGACAGGCTGGCCGCCCAGCAGCGCGCGCACCGCCTGGGGGGCGGCATGGGAACTGGCAGGCGCGGGGGCGCTGGCCTCTGCCGCAGCGGGCCGTGGGCGCGGCGGCGGAGCATCGTCCAGCAGGGCGTGCAGGCGCTCGCGCGGCGGCGCCTTGGCAGGGGCGTCTTCCCATTCACAGGCTTGCGTGGGGAGTGCGTTGGGCAGTTGATAGCGGGAGGCCCAGGCGGTAATGCCCATGGCCTCCAGATAGTGCCTTCGCGCGGCTTCCGGTGTCACTTTTCGCCGCCACGACAGTTGGGCGAATCGGGGCGCGCACCGCCTCGGGCCTGCCACTCGGTGGGCGTGTAGAGGTGCAGCGCCAGGGCGTGCACCGGCCCCGACAGCTCGTCGGCCAGCAGCGCATAGATCTGCTGGTGGCGTTTCACCGGCATCATGGCTTCGAAGCTGTCGCTGACCAGCGTGACCTTGAAATGCGTTTCAGAGTTGGCCGGCACGTTGTGCATGTGGCTTTCGTTTTCGACCTGGAGCAGCTCAGGGGTCAGCGCCGCCAACTTCTGCTCGATCTGTGTCTGTATCGCCATGGGGCGTTCTCCTTCTGTCCGCAACGCCACCATTGTACGCCCTTACTTGCCAGCCGACGATGCCCGCCGCGCCAATAACGCCTGCTGCGCCACGCGAATACGCGACAGGCTGGCCAGCAGCGCCAGAAGCGTGGTGGCCGCCCCCAGCCAAAGGGTCAGCTGAACGGGCGCTCCTAGCGCCAGGGCAGCCCCCACCAGGGCCACCCCGAAAGACTGCCCGACCGTGCGCATGGTGCTCATGACCCCTGACACATTGGCGCTACGCTCCGGCGGCAGGCTGCCCATCATTTCGCGGTTGTTGGGCGGCTGAAACAGGCCAAAACCGATGCCGCACAGCGCCGTGCGCCACAGGCTTCCCGCCACGCCAGTGCCTTCATCGACCTGCGCCAGCGCCACCAGCCCGATGATCAGCAGCACCAGGCCCGTGCTCGACAGCAGGCTAGGGTTGATACGATCTGCCAACCTGCCCGCCAGCGGCCCCACCAGCATGATGGCCAGCGGCCACGGGGTGAACAGCCAGGCCGTTTCCAGCGGTGAAAAGCCCATCTGCTCCTGATAGAAAAACGACAGCGCCACGAAGGTCAGCCCTTGGCCGATAAACGCCAGTCCAGAAGCCGACACGGCCAGGGTAAAACGCTTTTCGGCAAAGACGCTCAGCGGCAGCAGCGGATAAGGGGCGTGCCGCTGACGGCGGATAAACAGCCCGCACGCCAGTACGGCCAGCAGTGCCCAGCCCCCGCTTTGCCACAGGGGCGCAGCGTGCCCGACGGCGTCCATGGCCACGAAGAAGCTGGCCAGCATCAGCATGGAGTAGAGCGCACCCAGGGTATCGAAGGCGCCCTGCCGGGGAATGTCACGTGGCAAGGCCCGGCCCGCCAGCCAGAGCGAGCAGAGCCCCAGGGGCACGTTCAGCGCAAACAGCCACGGCCAATCGGCGAACGACAGGATGACGCCACTCAAGGTCGGGCCAGCCGCGTAGCCCCCGGCCACCACCAGCGCACTCAAGCCGAGCGCGCTGCCCAACAGCCGCGACGGGAAGATGGCTCGATAGAGCGATGGCCCTATGGAGAGGGTGGCGGCAGCGCCCAGCCCTTGCAAGGCGCGAAACACCAGCAATGACTCCCACTGGCGGGATAACGCTGCCCCCAGCGAAGCGGCCATGAACAGGCCGATGCCGAACAGGTACAGCCGCCGCCGAGTGACCAGCTCGCTGATACCGGCAAACACCAGCAAAAAGGCGGCGCATACCACTTGAAACAGGTTGGTGATCCAGACGGCCCGAGACGCCGGGATATCCAGGTCGGCGGCAATCGTCGGTAACGCCAGATTGATCATGGTGGTATCCATGACCGCCATCAAGGTACCGGTCACCAAGGCCAGCACGGCCAGTCGTCGCTCTGGCCCGGGCAGGCCGTCGTCACCTGGACGAGTTTCGAACAGTCGCATGGTCATCACTTCCTGAACAACCCCCTCTGAAACGACGAAACCGGCCGAAGCCGGTTCCACAGTGCGCTTACGCTAAAAATAATAGCACGCTAATCTTGTTCGTTGTCGAGCAGCAGGGCATCGTCAACGTCAGAGATCTCGAGGGCCGTCTCGTCATCCAGGTCGATGGCCAGATAGCTGTGCTCGACGCGCAGGAAATCCTCGAACAGTGCCCAGTCGAGTTTTTCGGGCCACTGGCGCTCATCCTCTTCCCAGGCGCGCAGCTCGGTTTCCAGAATCTCCACGTGCCGGTCGCGGACAAACGTCTCCAGCGCCTCCGGGGTATCCATTTCGGGAATCAGATACACCGTGCTTTCACGCTCGACGTCGGCCAGGGTCAGGTCGTCGTCTCCCATGGTGGGTTCGAGCGCATTGATCCAGTCCACGAAGGTCTGGGTCGGCCTGACGCTCAAGGCAGAGCGATTTAGCAGTTTCATGGGATTCTCCTCGCCGTCGAAACGTTGACCATTATGGGCGCTAAAACGCGCCCTTACCAACTTTTCGTCCGCCCGTGCGACGTTTAACGTTAATCAACCTCGGGGCGCATCGCCGGGAACAACAACACGTCTCGAATGGAGGGACTGTCGGTAAACAGCATCACCAGCCGGTCGATCCCGATGCCTTCGCCTGCCGTGGGCGGCATGCCGTACTCCAGAGCACGAACGTAGTCGGCATCGTAGTACATGGCTTCCAGGTCCCCGGCGTCTTTTTCGGCTGCCTGCTCACGGAAACGCTCCGCCTGGTCTTCGGCGTCGTTCAGCTCCGAGAAACCATTGGCGATTTCACGCCCACCGACAAAGAACTCGAAGCGGTCGGTGACGAACGGGTCGGCGTCGTTGCGACGCGCCAAGGGGCTCACCTCGGCGGGGTATTCGGTAATGAACGTGGGCTGGTCGAGCTTGTGCTCGGCCACTTCCTCGAAGATCTCGGTCTGCAGCTTACCCAGGCCCCAGCTCTCTTTCACCTTGATACCCAGCTTCTCGGCAGCCGCGCGAGCAGCGTCCAGCGTCGCCAGGTCGGCCTCGGTAATGCCGTCGCCGTGATCCAGAATCGCCTGGCGCAGGGTCAGGCGCTTGAAGGGCTGGCCGAAGTCGTAGCTGGCCCCCTGGTAGGTAAGCGTGGTGGTGCCCAGCACTTCCTGAGCCGCCGTGCGCAGCATGGCTTCGGTCATGTCCAGCAGGTCGCGGTAATCCGCGTAGGCCCAGTAGAACTCCACCATGGTGAACTCGGGGTTGTGGCGCGTGGAGAGCCCTTCGTTGCGGAAGTTACGGTTGATCTCGAAGACCTTCTCGAAACCGCCGACCACCAGACGCTTGAGGTACAGCTCGGGCGCGATGCGCAGGTACATGTCGATGTCCAGCGCATTGTGGTGGGTAATGAAAGGGCGCGCCGCAGCTCCACCGGGGATCGGCTGCAGCATGGGCGTTTCCACTTCCATGAAGCCGCGCGCTTCGAAGAAGCGCCGCATGGAGCTGATCACCGCCGCACGGGTTTCGAATACCTTGCGCGACTGCGGGTTCATGATCAGGTCTACGTAACGCTGACGATAGCGCGCTTCCTGGTCGGTCAGGCCATGGAACTTGTCCGGCAGGGGGCGCAGGCTCTTGGTGAGCAGCTGCGCTTCCACCATCATGACGTAAAGGTCGCCCTTGCCGGATTTGTGCACCGGGCCGCGGGCCGCGACGATATCGCCGATGTCCCAGCCCTTGATGTCCTCCAGCACGTCTTCCGGCAGCCCTTTCTTGTCCACGTAGAGCTGAATCTGGCCAGCCACATCCTGAATCACGATAAAAGGGCCGCGCTTGCGCATCACGCGCCCGGCCACCGACGCTTGGTGGTCCAGCGCTTCCAGCTCGGCTTTGTCTTTCTCGCCCAGCAGGTTATGTAGCTCAACGGTGAGGCTGTCGCGGCGGAAATCGTTCGGGAAAGCGCTTTTGCCCTGCTCGGCCGCCCGCTCACGGCGGGCCGCCAGCTTGGCACGGCGCTCGGCGATCAGGTGATTTTCGTTATCGAGAGAAGACGCGTCTTGGTTAGCCATCGGGCACCCTATTCATGTTCAAACGCTAAAAAGATTACAAACCCTGCTTCAGGCTGGCGACGATAAACTGATCTAAATCCCCGTCGAGCACCTTGTCGCAGTTGCTGGACTGAACGCCGGTACGCAGATCTTTAATGCGCTGATCATCCAGTACGTAAGAGCGAATCTGGCTACCCCAGCCGATATCGGCCTTGGAGTCTTCCGCTTCCTGCTTGGCAGCGTTGCGCTTTTGCATTTCGAATTCCCACAGCTTCGCTTTCAACTGCTTCATGGCGAAGTCGCGGTTGGCATGCTGGCTACGCTGGTTTTGACAGGCCACCACGATGCCGGTGGGCTCGTGGGTGATCCGCACCGCCGAGTCGGTGGTGTTGACGTGCTGGCCACCCGCACCGCTGGAGCGGTAGGTATCCACGCGCAGGTCCGACGGGTTGATCTCGACCTCGAAGCTGTCGTCGATTTCTGGCGACAGAAAGACGGAGGCAAACGAGGTGTGGCGACGACCACCCGAGTCGAAGGGGCTCTTGCGCACCAGACGATGGACGCCGGTTTCGGTACGCAGCCAGCCAAAGGCATGGTCACCCTGAATATGCAGCGACGCCGACTTGATACCCGCGACTTCCCCGGCAGAGATTTCGATGATCTCGGTCTTGAAGCCGTGGCTTTCGGCCCAGCGCAGGTACATGCGCAGCAGAATGTTGGCCCAATCCTGAGCTTCGGTGCCGCCCGATCCTGACTGAATATCCAGATAAGCGTTGTTCTCGTCCATTTCTCCCGAGAACATGCGGCGAAACTCGAGTTTTTCCAACGCATCTTGCAGCCCGGACAGCTCCTTGCGGACTTCCTCGACCGTGGCCTCGTCTTCTTCCATCTCGGCCAGCTCCAACAGGTCGCGGCTATCCGCCAGGCCCTGCTCCAGCTCGTCGATGGTGGCCACGATGGCTTCCAGGGAGGCCCGTTCCTTGCCCAGTTTCTGGGCGTATTCCGGGTCGTTCCAGACGTTGGGGTCTTCGAGCTCGCGGGAAACTTCTTCTAGCCGATCTTTACGCTCGGCATAGTCAAAGATACCCCCTAAGAACGTCTGTCCGCTCAGACAGGTCCTTGATCTGGTTGTGAATCGGGTTGGTTTCCAGCATGGATCGCCCTAATCTTGGTCGGTAAATAAAGCTCGCTGACGCGGGGGTCGCCTCGCGCCGCAAAAGAGACAGTCGCCGTTGGGACGGCCTGGCCACCTGAGACGGTGCCCGCCACCCCAACGGCGACATTCTGGCAGGCATTGTAACCAAACCCGCTGCCAATCGCACCCACCCTGAGAAAGCAAAAAACCCGGCCGAAGCCGGGTCAGTCGATCAGTAAGCGCGAGCCGTCACATCAGAACCGATAGGTCAGCTGAGCACCGAAGCCATGGGCTTCGTTCTTGTAGTCAGCCGAGTAGTTCACCCCGCCAATGGGCTGGCCGCCGGTTTGTGCGCTGGCCAGCAGGTCGCGCCGTTCTTGCTCGACGAAGGTGCCGCGCTCGGTCAGGTAGGAGTAGGCGAAGTCAAGCGTCAGGTCTGGCGTGGGGCTCCAGCCTGCGCCAATCGAGAAAATGCGCCGGTCATCTGACGGAATACGTACGCTGCGGAACTCATCGCTGGTGGGCGTGAAGTCGAGCGTGACGCCTGCACGCAGGGCAAGCTGCGGTGTCAACTGGTACTCGCCACCGGTCGCGAACGCCCAGGCGTTGGAGTAATCCTGCTGCTCCTGGGTAATGGTATCGCCCTGGCTGCCCTGGACCAGAATCTGATCGAAGCGACTCCAGCGTACCCACGAAGTGCCAAACATCAGCTTCAGCCGATCACTCATCTGTTGCGTCAACGAGAAGTTGATGGTTTCAGGCGTGGTCAAATCCAGCGTTGCATTATCATCCGCCCGCACCACGTTGCCCGCAGGGTCACGCGCCACGAAGGTGCCATCCAGGGTGTAGTCCACCTTGGAGCGATAGGTCAGGCCGAACGTGGTTTCAGGAACAGGCTGATAGATCACCCCCAGGTTGTAACCCCAGGCATCGTCATCCCCTTCCACGCGAGAATCGACATCCGTGGCCGGGTCGAACCCAGGCCCCGTGGGCAGCTGACGACGCAGCTCACCGTCGACGCGGTTATAGGTCACACCGGCACCTACCGACCACTGGTCGTTGAAGCGGTAGGAAACCGTGGGCTGTGCACTGACCACGCGGATTTCGGTGTAGTCGCCAAAGTAACGGCCCTGGAAACTATCTTCGTAGTCGGTTTTGGAACCAAAGGGAGCATACACGCCAAAGCCAAAGGCCAAGCGGTCATTGACCGGCTGAGCATAGAAAGCAAACGGTATGAGGGTGCCTGGCACCATGTCGCCATCGTTGGTACCGGGTACGCCACCAATCGGCACCTGCATACCGGCAGGTGCGCCACCCACCGCCACGCCCGCATCAAGTGTGCGGCTGGCTTCCACGTTACGAATGTCGGAGTTCACGTTCAGGTAAGTACCGCCCGCCGTCACCTGGGCGCGATCCAGGAATGACATACCCGCAGGGTTACCGAACACGATGGTGGCGTCGTTGACGTTCGAGCTACGCCCAGCATGGCCATAGCCCTGGCCACTGACGCTCTGTTCGTTGATCTGGTACCCGCCCGCCTGCGCCTGGCCAGTGAAGGCCACCGCTGCGATGGCAGCCGCAAGGGTCAGCTTCTTGAAGTTATTATTCATGGTGGGCCTCTCTCCCGATGATCCGTCGGACGGTGCGTTCCATCCGCATTGTTCTGACACCTAAGTTTTCGCCCAATGTAGGGTTTGGTTCAAGGGCAAACGAGCGTTTTATTTTGTTTTTTACTTATACATTAGTCGCACGGTCGTTTGAAATCAGTGTTTTAGTCATTTCGATGGAGATAAGGGCAGCCCTTGACCTATGGGTTACCCAAGGGTTTTACACTATCTTTTTCGAAAGCGGTGTCAAAAAGGAGGCTTCGTGAGCGCCATCAAAGTCGGTGAACTGGCCAAACGCGGTGGCGTCACGGCGGAAACGGTGCGTCACTACACCCGTGAAGGCCTCTTAACGCCGAGCAGGCATCCAGACAATGGCTATCAGCTCTACACCGCTGGGGACCTGGAGCGCCTGCACTTCATTCAGCGCGCCCGCAAACTGGGTTTTAGCGTAGCCGAAATACGCGACATTCTGGCCCATGCCGACCAGGGCGACTCGCCCTGCCCGCTGGTACGCGACCTGCTGGCCCATCGCCTGCCGCAAATCAGGGCGCGCATTGCCGAGCTGGAAGCGCTGGCGCACCGCATGGAGCAGGCGCTGGAGAGCTGGCAGGCCATGCCCGACGGCACCCCCGATGGCCACAGCCTGTGCCGCTTGATCGAAAGTTTTCCCGAGGAGGCAGCATGCCCCAACGCCCCGCACCGCCCACAACGCTGACCCGCACCGTGCCCGGCATGAACTGCCAGGGCTGCGTCAAGCGCATGCGGGAAGCAATTCTCGCCGAGGACGCCACTGCCGAGGTAATCGGCTTCCCAGCCGACAAACGCCTGGAGGTTGCCACCACCCTGAGCATGACGGCTCTGGATGACGCCCTCGCACAGGCAGGCTACCCCCCCAGCGAGCTGGCCCCGCCAGCTGTTGACGACACCAAAACCGAGGTCGAAGGTAACGACTCGACGGCAGCGACCCACACGGCTGACACGCCACGCTCCCGCCAAGGCAGCCAGCGAATACGCTTGGCCATCACCGGCATGACCTGCGCCAGCTGCGTCAAAAGCGTCCAGAAAGCCTTGGAACGCGCACAAGGCGTGGATACGGCCAGCGTCAATTTCGCGACCCATACCGCCCAGGTATTTGGCCATGTCGATGCAGCAACGCTGCTGGCCGCCGTCGATGCCGCAGGCTATAGCGCCGAACCGATTGTCGATATGCGCGCCGCCGAAGAGACGCGTGCAGAACAAGAAGCGCGGCTCTATCAAACGCGCCTGAAGGGTAGTGCGTACTCACTCGCCTTGGCGCTACCGCTCATGCTCAGTATGTTTTTCTATCACCCACACCCGGTGGGGATGGGGCGCTTGTTCTGGCTGGTGATTGGCCTGCTCACCCTGGCCATCCTGGTCTTTCCTGGTCGCCATTTCTTTGTGAATGCATGGAAGAACCTCAAGCATCATCAAGCCAACATGGACACCCTGGTGGCCATGGGCACCGGCACCGCCTGGCTCTACTCCATGGTGGTAGTGGCCTTTGCCCCCTGGTTGCCTGATGTGGCGCACGGCATCTATTTTGAAGCCTCTGCCATGGTGATCGGCCTGATTCTGTTGGGCAATGCGCTGGAGCTCAAGGCCCGCGGTCGCACCAGCAACGCCTTGAAACGCCTGCTGGATCTGCAAAGCCGCACGGCGCGGGTGGTGCGCGATGGTAAAGAGCAAGAAGTCGACATCGACGCAGTCCGTCAAGGCGACCACATCCGCGTACGCCCCGGCGAGCGCCTGCCGGTGGACGGCAAAGTGCTGGAAGGCGAGAGCCATATTGATGAGTCCATGCTCACCGGTGAGCCGCTGCCCATCAAAAAGCGCATGGGAGACGACGTCAGCGCTGGCACCGTGAACGGCAAAGGCAGCCTGGTCTACCAGGCCACCCGCGTCGGGGCCGATACACGCCTGGGGCAGATCACCGAGCAGGTGGCCAGTGCACAGAACTCGCGCCCGCCGATTGGCGAGCTGGCCGACAGGATTTCGAGTATCTTCGTGCCCTCGGTGATGATCATTGCCGTGCTCACTGCGCTGGCCTGGTTCAACCTGGGCGCCGAGCCTCGGGTGATCCACATGCTGGTCACCGCCACCAGCGTGCTGATCATCGCCTGCCCCTGCGCGCTGGGCCTGGCCACACCGATATCCACCATGATCGGCGTGGGCAAGGCCGCTGAACAGGGAGTGCTGGTCAGAAACGGTGAGGCCCTGCAAACCGCCAGCAAACTCACCACCCTGGTGGTGGACAAAACCGGTACGCTGACCGAGGGCAAGCCCCGCGTGACAGACGCCGAGATACTGCACGGCGATGCCAACACCGCACTCGGCTATGTCCTGGCACTAGAGCGCCGCTCGGAGCACCCGCTCGCCGCAGCATTGACCAACTATAGCGAAGCAGCGGGTGCCAAGGCTGCTGAGATTCGCGGCTTCGATAGCGTGACCGGGGGCGGAGTCAAGGCGCGTACCGAGGATGGCCGAACGTTGCTGCTGGGTAACGCACTGCTGCTCGTCAACGAAGGCGTCGACCTGACGGCTGGGCAGGCCATTGCCGGCCCACTGGAACACAAAGCACGCACGCTGGTGTATCTGGCGGTGGACGGCCAATTGATCGCCCTCTTCGGCATCAGCGACCCGCTGCGCAGCGACGCCAAAGCGGCCGTCGCGCGACTGCAGCAAGAAGGCGTCAACGTCATCATGCTGACAGGAGACCATTCCCACGCCGCTGCTGCCATTGCCCGGGAAGTGGGCATCGAGGAGTACCGTGCGGGGCTATTACCAGAAGACAAACACGCCGAAATCGAGCGCTTGCAGCAAGCGGGAGAGATCGTTGGCATGGTGGGCGATGGCATCAACGACGCCCCGGCTCTGGCGCGCGCCAACGTGGGCTTTGCCATCGGCCAAGGCACCGATGTCGCCATCGAGAGTGCGGGAATTACCTTGATGCGCGGCTCGCTGCACGGGGTCGCGGACGCCATCGCCATCAGCCGGGCAACGCTCACCAATATCAAGCAGAACCTGGTGGGCGCGTTCGGTTACAACGTGCTGTGCATTCCTGTCGCCGCCGGTGTGCTGTACCCGTTCACCGGCATGCTACTCTCGCCCATGATTGCCGGGGCCGCCATGTCGCTCTCTTCCATCACCGTGGTGAGCAACGCCAACCGCTTGAGGCGCTGGCGCCCGGCCACTGCCCTATCGCCACAGGAGCCACGATCATGAACCTACTGGTGAACCTGATAGGCCTTGCGCTGATCGCGGCCATCGTCTGGTGGTTCTGGGGCGGCACGCCACGCTGAGCAAGGCATCAGCTCACGCCGATGTAACGCCCTGGTTTATGGTTCAATGCAATGATCAGGTTGAGCGTCAGCGCGCCGAGTACCGAGTACCCCACCCGGTCCAGCGGAAGCTGGGTCAGGGCGATGAGCAGAATGACGGCGTCGATTCCCAGCTGCACAAATCCTGCCCGCAGGCCATGCTTGTCCTGCAGGTAGAGCGCTAGAATGTTGATGCCGCCGAGGCTGGTACGGTGGCGAAACAGCATCAGCATGCCGATGCCCATCAGCGCGCCGCCCATCACGGCGGCGTACAGCGAAGGGACGCTTTCAAAGCTAACCCAGCGCTGGGTCAACTCGGAGAATAGCGAGACCAGACCAATGGCGGCAAAGGTACGCAGCGTAAAGCTCCAGCCCATGCGCTTGATCGCCAGATAGTAGAACGGCAGGTTGATGGCAAAGAACCACACGCCGAACCCCCATCCGGTCAGGTAATTCAGCAGCAGCGCCATCCCGGCGGTGCTGCCTGTCAGCAGCACCGCGTGGGTATACAGGGTGACTCCCAGCGACACGAACAGCGTGCCCAGCAGCATCGCCATCACGTCCTCGTAGGGCTTGTGGGGGTCCTTGGGAAGATCTTCCATACGCATCGATGCGTCCTTTTTAGGATTGTTGGAGCGGCCGGGGCATCGGCCAGGGACGCGAGGATAGCGGAGCGCGTCAAACGGGGCTAGCGTGCTCCACCATCAATTGCAGTGCCTCGCGACCGCGCCAGCGGTTGCGGTTGAGCTTGTAGGCGCAGTGCAGGGTGTCGCCCACCCCAAACGAGGGCAGCTCGCCCGGCGTCAGGGCGCGAAACCAGATCGCCTTGCTGGTCACCGCTCCCATGGAAAGCTCCATCATCAGATGCGAGCCTTCGGCCCCCACCGGGCGCAGCGCCTCCACGATGAAGCGCCCTTCGAACAGCGGAGGTTCGAACTCCCGGCCATAGGGGCCCAGGGTCTCGATCTCTTCCAGCGTGGCCAGGCTAAGCTGGGCCGTCGACAGCTCGCCATCGGTCCATAGGCGAGGGTAGAGCGGCATGTTGCCCAGTTGCTCGCCAACGGCCTGCAGAAAAGCCGCCTTGAAGGCCGCCAACTGCTCCCTAGGCACACCGACCCCTGCGGCACCGCTGTGCCCGCCAAAGCGCGGCAGCGCCTCTGGTGCCAGCTCGAAGGTTCTTTGCAGCGCGTCGCGCAGATGCAGGCCGTCGATAGAGCGGCCAGAACCGGTCAGCATGTTGGGCGCAGCGGCCCGCGTCAGTATCAGCGCCGGACGGCCATAGGCCTGTACCAGGCGGGAAGCGACGATCCCCTGCACGCCGGGGTGTCCATCTTCCAGCAGCACCACGATAGCGGGCTCGTTGGCCTCCAGAGCCGCGACCGCCAGCGCCTTGGCTTCCTCGGTCATGTCGGCTTCGATGGCCTTGCGCGACTGATTATCCTGATCCAGCACCTCCAACTGCCGATTGGCGACGCCGTCGCTCTCGGCCAGCATGAAGTGCAACGCTGCATAGGGGTCGTCCAGCCGCGAGCGGGCATTGATGCGCGGGCCCATCTGAAACGCCAGGGTTTCGGCGTTGAACGGGACGCTGTCGGCTCCCAGCCGCGCGGCCATGGCGCGCCAGCAGGCGGCATCCATGCGGTTGATCAGGGTCAGCCCATGACTGACCACCGCTCGGTTGGCAGGGCTGCCCCCCAACGAGACGCAATCGGCCACCGTGCCCAGGGCCACGTAGGAGAGCCAGGGCGAGAGCTTGGGGGTGGCATCCGGCAGCGCGCCCCACTCCACCAGCACGCTACGGGCCAGTGACATCAGTAGCCACGCCACCATGCAGCCTGCGATGGTTTTATCCGGATAGCGACAGTCGCTGCGGGTGGGGTTGACGCAGGCGTAGGCCGAGGGCGGCGGGCCTTCCAAGGGCAGCGCATGGTGGTCGCTGACCACCACGTCGATCCCCGCCGCTTTCAAGCGCGCGATACGCGGCTCATCGGAGCTGCCACAGTCGGCGGTAATCACCAGCGTGGGCAGCGGCTTCAAGCCGAGCGTACGCTCCACCAGCGGTAGGCTGATGCCATAGCCGTCGTGAATACGGTGGCCAATCAGGCTGTGCAGCTTATGCTCGGGCACGCCAAACAGCTCAACCAGAGTGCGCCGGATAACCACATGGGAAGTGATGCCATCGACATCGTAATCGGTCAGGATGCCGATGGACTCGCCTTCGGCGACGGCCTGGGCGATACGCTCCGCGGCGCGCCGACCATCGGCCAGCTTCTCAGGATGCACCAGATAGCGCAGGCTGGGCGACACCAGCGGCGTTAGCTCGCCGGTATAGCCGGGCAGCCGCGACGCCAACAGGCGTGCCTGCAGCTCGCTTAGCCCTTGCGCCTGGGCGCGCATGTAAACAGCCTCGTCCAGGGGACGAGGCTCGAGGCGAGGGTGACTGGCTGAGAGGGGTGACACTGTCGTCATGCCACCTCAGCGACGGTTGTCGGCAACGAACTGCTGCACCGCACCCAGCTCCGCCGGCAGCACGGTGTAGCGCTCTTCACGCTCCAGCAGGTCGTTCATGTGCGTGGGTAGCGGCACGCCCTGGAAGCCCGCCTTGACCACGGCTTCGGCAAATTTCGCCGGGTGGGCCGTGGCCAGGGTGATCATTGGCGTGGTGGTATCCAGACGCGCCCGCTCCGCCGCGCGATAACCGGTGGCGGTGTGGGGGTCGAGAATCTCACCCGTGCGGTGATGGGCTTCGCGAATGACTTCCAGAATCGTGGCGTCATCCACGCTGTAGCTGGCGAATTTCTCCCGCAGCTTGGCCAGCGGCGCATCGGCCAGCGCCGTGGGCTCCTGCTGGAAGCGCTCCAGCAGGGCGGCCACGGCGTCGCCATCGCGCTCGTAGGCATCGAACAGCAGACGCTCGAAGTTGGACGACACGACGATGTCCATGGAGGGCGCCAGCGTGGCAGCCAGCTCCTTTTTGGAGAAGTCGTTGGCCGCCAGGGTGCGATGCAGAATGTCGTTGGCATTGGTGGCTATGATGAACTGCTTCACTGGCAGCCCCATCTTGTAGGCCATGTAGCCCGCAAAGACGTTGCCGAAGTTGGCCGACGGCACACAGAAGCTCACTTCCCGCTGCGGTGCGCCCAGCGCCACCCCGGCGGCCACGTAGTAGACGATCTGGGCCATGATGCGCGCCCAGTTGATCGAATTCACCGCCACCAGCCGGGTGCCGTTCAGGAAGCCCTGGTTGGCAAAGCTGGCCTTGACCATGGCCTGGGCATCGTCGAAGTTGCCCTCGATGGCCACGTTGAACACGTTGTCTGCCAGTACCGTGGTCATCTGGCGACGCTGCACTTCCGACACGCGGTTGTGGGGGTGCAGAATGAAGATATCCAGGTTGTCGCAGTGGCGGCAGCCTTCGATGGCCGCCGAGCCGGTATCCCCGGACGTGGCGCCCATGATCACCGCACGCTCGTCACGCTTTTTCAGGAAATGATCCAGCAGCCGCCCCAGCAGTTGTAGTGCCACGTCCTTGAACGCCAGCGTGGGACCGTGGAACTGCTCCAGCAGGAAGTGGTTGGCGTCCAGCTGCTTCAGCGGCAGCACCGCGTCGTGGTTGAACGTGGCGTAGGCATCGGTGACCAGGCCATGGAACGTCTCGTCGTCGATCTCGCCGTTGACGAAGGGCTTCATGACCCGGAAGGCGATCTCAGCATAGGAGAGCCCGGCCATGCTGGCCAGCTCTTCACGGCTGAAGGTCGGGACGCTTTCCGGCACGTAGAGGCCGCCGTCGCTGGCCATGCCGGTGAGCACGACTTCCTCGAACGAAAGCGCGGGGGCCTGACCGCGAGTACTGACGTAGCGCATGCTCACTCTCCTTCGTCCAGAGCTTCCACACGAATGCGGGTGACGGGGCCTGCGATATCGGCCATGGCCTCGATTTCGCGGATCGCTTCGTTCATCTGGCGCTCTTTGGTGCGATGGGTCAGCAGAATGATCGGCACCAGCTCACCTTCGGTGGCCTCTTTCTGGATTAGCGCTTCGATGGAGATGCCCTGCTCGGCAAGAATCGTCGCCACACGCGCCAGCACACCAGGACGGTCCACCGCCAGCAAGCGCAGGTAGTAGGCCGTGGTGATCTCTTCCATGGGCATGATCGGCAGCTGGCTGACGTCTTCGTCGATGCCGCTGAACGCCAGGTAAGGCACTCGATAGTGGTGGTCGGTGGCGATATCACGCGCCACGTCCAGCAGGTCGGCCACCACGGCCGAAGCCGTTGGCTCGGCACCGGCACCGGCGCCGTAATAGAGCGTCGGGCCGACGGCATCGCCCATGACCGCGATGGCGTTTTTCACCCCGTGGACATTGGCCAGCAAACGCTCTTTTGGAATCAGCGTGGGATGCACCCGCAGCTCTAGCCCTTGATCGGTACGCTTGGAAATGCCCAGGTGCTTGATCACATAGCCAAGGTTGTCGGCTTGCTCCACGTCTTCGGCGGTGATCCGCGAGATGCCTTCGGTAAAGGCTTTTTCAAACTGCAGCGGCACGCCGTAGGCGATGGAGGCCAGAATGGTCAGCTTGTGCGCCGCATCGATGCCTTCCACGTCGAAGGTGGGGTCGGCTTCCGCGTAGCCCAGCGCCTGGGCTTCGGCCAGCACGTCTTCAAAGGCACGGCCATCGTCACGCATGTGGGTCAGGATGAAGTTGCCGGTGCCATTGATGATACCGGCCACCCACTCGATACGGTTGGCACCCAGCCCCTCACGCAGGGACTTGATGACGGGAATACCGCCAGCCACCGCCGCCTCGAACGCCACGATCACGCCCTTTTCGTGGGCCGCACGGAAGATCTCGTTGCCGTGCACCGCGATCAGCGCCTTGTTGGCCGTCACCACGTGCTTGCCATTGGCAATGGCCGTCAGCACCAGCTCACGGGCGATGTCGTAGCCACCGATCAGCTCGACGAGCACGTCCACGTTGGGGTTGTTGGCCACTGCGAACACGTCGGTGGTGGCGTTGATGCCGGTAATATCGCAGTCAGCATGAATACTGCGGTGAGCGACCTGTTCGATGACGATGGGACGGCCCGCGCGGCGACTGATATCGTCCGCATTACGCGTCAGCACGTTGAACGTGCCACCACCGACCGTACCTAGCCCACAAATGCCTACTCTTACCGGTTTCAAAATACTTCCCCTTTCGTGTTGGGCGCCCTTGGGCACCGCCTCGTGATTCAGTGTCTCAGCGCTATGTTCGTCACTCGGGTGACGTTATTCATCTTCCAAGCCTAACATGGCCACCAGCCGCTCGGCAGGCACAAAACCCGGCACCATCTGGCCGCTGGGCAGCACGATGGCAGGGGTACCTTGAACCCCAAGCGCCTGGCCCAGCGCATACTGCTCGGCCACCGGATTGTCACACCGCGCACTGGCGCCAATGGCCAGCCGCTCCTTGGCCTGATTCATCGCTTCGCTGCGATTGTCGGAGCACCATACCTGCTGAAGCGTTTCCGCAGCGGCGCTGCTCATGCCCGCGCGCGGGAAGGCCAGATAGTGTACCGCAATCCCGCGCTCGTTGAGCTCTGGAATCGTCTCGTGAAGACGCTCACAGTAAGGGCAGGTAGGATCGGTAAACACGATGACCGTTGCCTTGGGCTCACCGACGCCGCGAAAAATGACACGCTCGTCTTCGGGGACCGCGGCCAGCGCCTCGGCCCGCTGCTGATTGCGCGACTGCTCGGTCAGGTTGACCAGCCCATTATCGGCGTTTTCAAACAGATCCCCCACCAGAAAGTGGCTGCCATCGGCATTGGAGTAGAACGACTCACCGCTCTCCAGGCGCACATGGTAGATGCCCTCCATCGGCGTGACGCTGACCTGCTCTACCGGCATCGGCTGGCCATTGACGCTCAGGCTTTCGGCCAGGCGGTCGGCCGTGGCGTCCGCCAGGGCCAGCGAGGGCAGCAGGCTGATTGCCAGCACCCACCAGGGGGCACGGGATGCTACACATTCAGGCATACGTTGACGCATTGTTTTCTCAACCTCTTGGATGGTGGTCGGCGTGCAGCTGCTCCAGGCGCGCCTGGGCGACGTGCGTATAAATTTGCGTGGTCGATAGATCGCTATGACCCAGCAGCAGCTGTACGACACGTAAATTGGCACCATGATTCAATAAGTGGGTGGCAAACGCATGACGCAGCGTATGCGGCGACAGTGGCCTCGAGATACCGGCCGTGATGGCGTGGGCCTTGATACGGTGCCAAAAGGTCTGGCGGGTCATGGCACGGTCACCCCGACCGGGAAACAGTGCAGGCCGCGTCGGGTCCTGCATCAAGGCAGGACGCGCCGTGCGCAGGTAGCGCTCCAGCCACTCGGCAGCCTCTTCTCCCATGGGCACCAGGCGATCCTTGTCGCCCTTGCCTCGCACCCGCACCACCCCTTGGCGCAGGTTCACCGCATCGCCGGTCAAACCCACCAGCTCGGAAACCCGCAACCCACAGGCGTACAGCAACTCCAGCATGGCGCGGTCACGCACGCCCAACGGCGTTTCGATGTCCGGCGCCAGCAACAGCCGCTCCACTTCGTCTTCTTCCAGCGTATTGGGCAGGCTGGGGCGCACCCGTGGCAGCGCCACGCGGGCCAACGGGTCGGCATCGATATGTCCGTACAGCCGCGCCCAGCGATAAAAGCTGCGCAGCGACGACACCAGGCGCGCATTGCTGCGCAGCTGATACCCCTGCTCACGGCGCTGGTCGAGCCACACGCTCAGGCGATCCGGCGAGGCCGTCAACAGCGTCTCGCCCTCCTCCGCCAACCACTGCTGCCAGGCCGTCAAGTCGCGCCGGTAGGCCGCTAGCGTATGGTCACTGGCACCCTGTTCCAGCCAAAGGGCGTCCAGATAGGCATCGATCATGCTCATACGCAAACGGTCTCATGCTAGAACGATAAACAAAAACCCCGCTCCGCAAAGCGGTAACGGGGTTTTCCGTATCCGAGCGCCAAGCGCCCGTGAAAGCGTGGTGATTAAACCAGCTTTTCCTTGATACGTGCAGATTTACCGCTACGCTCACGCAGGTAGTAAAGCTTGGCTTGACGAACGTCACCGCGACGCTTGACTTCGATGGAGTCAACCAGCGGGCTGTAAGTCTGGAAAGTACGCTCAACGCCAACACCGTGAGAAATCTTGCGCACGGTGAAAGCGGAGTTCAGGCCACGGTTACGCTTGCCGATGACCACACCTTCAAACGCCTGCAGACGCTCGCGAGTACCTTCTTTTACTTTAACCTGAACGACAACGGTGTCGCCCGGTGCAAAAGCAGGAATCTCTTTGCTCATTTGCTCGGCTTCGATCGCCTGGATCACCTTGTTCTTGCTGCTCATCTTCATGCTCCTAAATAACGTAGTGGTTTGCCGCGCAGTTGTGGAAGGGGCAAACCGTGATCCCGGCGCTCGAAGCGAGCCACGCGGGAGTCGTTATGGGTGACACAGGTGCGCTGGCCAACGCCTTCGCCCTGCACCGCCGCCATCCTCTAGGGTGTCGTTGTCGACACCACAGACGAGGCGTGTTCCTCGATGAACTCATCCAGCAGCCGTTGCTGCTCGGCATTCAGGGTACGTCCGCTCAGCAGGTCAGGTCGACGCTGCCAGGTACGCCCCAGAGACTGCTTCAACCGCCAGCGCTTGATGGCGGCATGGTTACCGCTCAACAGCACGTCAGGCACTTTGCGCCCGTCGATCACTTCCGGGCGAGTATAGTGCGGGCAGTCCAGCAGGCCGTCGTTAAACGAGTCCTCGATAGCGGAGTCCTGATGACCCAGTACACCGGGTATCAGCCTTGCCGCTGCGTCGATCAGTACCATGGCCGGCAGTTCGCCGCCACTGAGCACATAGTCACCGATCGACCACTCTTCATCGATGTCACTCTCCACCACACGCTCATCGATACCTTCATAGCGCCCGGCAACCACCACCAGGGGTCCTGCGGCGGCCAGCGCCTGAACTCCCTGCTGATCGAGCTTGCGCCCCTGGGGCGACAAGTAGATCACGGTGGGCGTCAAACCGGTTGCCTGCTCCGCGCGCTGGCGGGCATCGGCAATCGCAGCCCTGAGGGTATCGACCTTCATCAGCATGCCGGGGCCACCCCCGTAAGGACGATCATCGACACTGCGATGGCGGTCGGTGGCGTAGTCGCGTGGATTCCAGAACTCCAGGGCAATCTGCTGCTTCTCGACGGCTCGACCGATCACACCCTGCTGGGTAATCGCATCGAACATGTCAGGGAACAGTGATACCACGCCAATCCACATGGCGGGCGCGTCTGTCGCACTTTCCACGGGTGCCGGTGAAGTCATCGTCGCATCCGTTTCCGTTCGTTCCGTCAAAGCGTTCTGGCTCATCAAAACTCGGGGTCCCAGTCGACGACCATACGGCCCTCTTCCAGGTGGATCTCAACGATCACGTCATCGGGCAGGAAAGGCAACAATCGCTCTCGCTTGTCGATTGCGTCGTCGTCTCCACGTACCACCATGACATCGTTTGCGCCGGTCTCGAACAGGTAGCTGACCCGTCCCAGCCGCTCGCCTGACTGAGTAAAGACCGCGAGGCCCTCGAGCTCATGCCAGTAATACTCATCGTCGGAAAGCTCGGGCAGTGCGTCCTTGGGCATCAGAATGTCCGCCTGGGCCAGCGCTTCGGCCGCCGTACGGTCATCGACCCCTTTCAGTTGCACAACCAGTCCCTTGCCTTGCCGACTGCCCTGAACGACGCGCATGGGGGTCAACGTATTACCTTGACGCACCCACCACTCAGGGTATTCCAGAATGCTGTCCATGGGATTGGTATAGGAGTAGACCTTCAGCCAACCTTTGATCCCGTGAGGGCTGGTCAGCTTACCAAGCACAACGTGCGTGTCGTCAGTCGGGCTGGTTTCAAAACGCGTCATTGACGACCACTCCACAACAGCATTGATGAACGGCGATATCTCACACAACGCTCAGGCTTACGCCTGCTTGCGTGCTTCCTTGACCAGCTCGGCAACGCGACCAGACAGCTGGGCGCCTTGGCTCTGCCAGTGAGTCACACGGTCCAGATCAACGCGCAGACGCTCTTCCTGACCACGGGCAACCGGGTTGAAGAAACCGATACGCTCGATGAAACGGCCGTCACGGGCGTTGCGAGAGTCGGTCACGGTCAGGTGATAAAAGGGACGCTTCTTGGCGCCACCACGTGCCAAACGAATGGTAACCATACGATAACTATCCTTCGGTTGAGGTTACGCGAGTGGGGCATAGCGCCAATGCGCTATCAGAACACTCGTCATACTGTTTTCTTGGTGCTCCTGCCTCACCAGGGCTTGCGAAGCGCTTGCCTGGCCCAGCAGAGGGCACCTTCAGGACCTTCATCCATGGAATATCGCCCAGTGCCAGAGCACTTTTCAGCAACACCCAAACATGAAGAGGCCGCATTCTACGCAAATGCGACCTGCTTGGAAAGCCTGACAGCCAGAAAACTCACAGGCCGTCAACCTTGCAAAGGAGCATCAGGCGGGCTCAGCGCCAGGGCAAACCACCCGGGCCACCCATTCCGCCCATGCCTCCCATACCGCCGGGGCCACCTGGGCCGCCGGGGCCTTTACCGCCCATCAGGCCAGACATGCCACGCATCATCTTCTGCATGCCGCCCTTCTGCCCGGCTTTCTTCATCATTTTCTGCATCTGCTTGTGCTGCTTCAGCAGCCGGTTCAGGTCCGGCACCTGAAGTCCGGCACCTGCCGCGATGCGGCGCTTGCGCGAACCGTTGATGATATCGGGCTTGCGGCGCTCTTTGGGCGTCATGGAGTTGATCAGCGCCTCCAGCTTGCCCAGCTCCTTTTCTGGCCCGGGGCCTTGGGCCATCTCTGCCATCTGACCCATACCCGGCAGCTTGCCCAACAGGCCGCCCATGCCACCCATTTTCTTGAGCTGCTGGAGCTGGTCGCGGAAGTCTTCCAGGTCGAAGCCATCGCCTTTCTTGACCTTGCTGGCCAGCTTCGCGGCCTTGTCCTTGTCGACGGTGCGCTCGGCTTCTTCGATCAGCGACAGCATGTCGCCCATGCCCAGAATGCGCGAGGCTACTCGATCGGGATGGAAGGGTTCCAGGGCATCGACCTTTTCACCCACCCCCATGAACTTGATCGGCTTGCCGGTTACGTGGCGCACCGACAGCGCGGCACCGCCACGGGCGTCACCGTCGGCCTTGGTCAGAATGACACCTGTCAGCGGCAGCGCTTCATGGAAGGCCTTGGCGGTATTCACCGCATCCTGGCCGGTCATGGCGTCGACGACGAACAGCGTTTCCTGGGGAGCAATGGCTTTATGCAGCGCCTGAATTTCGGCCATCATGGCGTCGTCGATGGCCAGGCGGCCAGCGGTATCTACCAGTACGACGTCATGGAACTGGATCTTGGCATGCTTGATGGCTGCCGTGGCGATATCGACCGGCTTCTCGTCGGAGCGCGATGGATAGAAGTCGACCTGCACCTCTTTGGCCAGGGTTTCCAGCTGGTCGATGGCCGCAGGGCGGTAGACGTCTGCCGAAACCACCAGCACTTTCTTCTTTTCGCGCTCGCGCAGGTAACGGGCCAGTTTGGCCACCGAGGTGGTCTTGCCCGCGCCCTGCAAACCAGCCATCAGCACCACGGCAGGAGAGCCTTTCAGGGAGAGACCTTCATTGGCCTCACCCATGATGGCTTCCAGCTCCTGCTGGACGATCTTGACGAACTGCTGGCCCGGCGACAGGCTCTTGGAGACTTCCTGGCCTACCGCACGCTCACGCACCCGCTCGATGAACGCCTTGACCACGGGCAGCGCCACGTCGGCTTCGAGCAATGCCTTGCGCACTTCTCGCAGCGTGTCTTTGATGTTGTCGTCGGTCAGGCGCGCCTGACCCTTGATAGACTTCAGCGTCTGGGATAGACGCTCGCTCAAATTCTGAAACATGGGGCCTCTGCCTCCGTCGCTGTCGCCGGGAGTCCTCACCGGACGAATGTGGCGCCGATTATACGCGCTCACGCCGCGAGTCTCCATGGCCGCGAGCGTTGGCTAGCCATGACTGTGCGACGCTGCCATGATTCGTTATAGTAGCAGTACCGCTCTGGAAGGAGCGGCAGTGACCGGGCCCTGCGGCGTTTTGCAGAAACGTTTGGCCGGTCGCCACGTTTACCCCATGACGCGCTGCCAGGCGCACGGATAGCATCATGCAGGCGCTACCTTTCGCCACGATTGCCTTTGTACTCTATGTTGCTGCTGCCATCTGGCAGGGCATGACGCTGTTTCGCCGCGTGCCGCCACGCCAGGGCATGGTGCGCCTGCTGGGCACCCTGGGCCTGCTGCTGCATATCCCCGTGGTGGTCAAGCTGGTGGGCGCCGCCCCCGGCCTGCTGCCGGGCTTCACCACCAGCGCGACGCTATTGATGGCCGTGGCGGTCAACGTGGTGCTGGTGGCCAGCCTGTTCAAGCCCGTCTTGAACGCCGGTATCGTGCTGTTTCCGCTGGCGGGCATCGCGCTCATCGTCGCCACATGGCTACCCAGCCAGGGTAGCCACAGCGGCTTGACCCCCGGCATTCTGCTGCACGCGGTCAGCTCGGCCCTGGCCTTCGCCGTGCTGGCCATCGCTGCCGTGCAGGCGGTACTGGTGGGGCTGCAAAATCAAGCCCTGCGCCATCACCACATTCGCGGCATCGTGCAGTCACTGCCACCGCTGACCACCATGGAGCGGGTGCTGTTCGAGCTAGTGTGGGCGGGCATTCTGCTGCTCACGGTATCCATCGCCAGCGGCCTGATCTTCCTGGACAACCTGTTTGCACAACACCTGGCCCACAAGACCGTGCTGTCGCTGGGGGCCTGGATCATCTTCACGACGCTGCTGGTGGGCCGCTACCGTTTCGGCTGGCGTGGCATGCGCGCGGTGCGCTGGACCCTCGGGGGCTGCGCTCTGCTGCTGCTGGCGTATTTCGGCAGCAAGTTCGTGCTGGAAATCCTGCTGAATCGCTAAGCGCTCCTTGACACGCTACCCGCATGACTCTACAAATCGAGCCTGATACGCCATAAAGGAACATTCGACTTGAGCGACGACTTCCCCCTGGGGTTACTGTTCGGCCTGCTAGCCTTGCTGATTTTACTGTCTGCCTTCTTCTCCAGCTCCGAAACGGGCATGATGTCGATCAACCGCTATCGACTCAGCCACCAGGCAAACAGCGGCGACCGCCGTGCCAAACGGGTCATGCGCCTGCTGACACGTCCCGACCGCCTGATTGGCGTCATCCTGATTGGCAACAACTTCGTCAACAACCTGGCCGCATCCATCGCGACCATCATCGCCATTCACTTTTTTGGCGATGTCACGGGCCCGGCCATCTCGACAGCATTGCTGACCATCACAATCCTGGTCTTTGCCGAGGTCACGCCCAAGACCTACGCGGCCATCAAGCCCGAGCGCATCGCCTACCCCACTTCGATGGCCTTGGAGCCGTTGCTCAAGCTGCTCTACCCGCTGGTATGGCTGGTCAATGTAGTCTCCAATGGACTGCTGAGGCTCGTTGGCGTGAAAAGCGTCGACAACGGCGGTGACAGCCTGACCCGCGACGAGCTGCGTACCGTGGTGCATGAAGCAGGCACCCTGATTCCTTACCGCCACCGGGCCATGCTGCTGTCGATTCTGGATCTCGAAAACGTCACGGTGAACGACATCATGGTGCCGCGGCATGAAGTGCTGGGCATCGATCTGGATGATTCCCTGGAAGAGATCCTGACCCAGATCCGCACCAGCCAGCATACTCGCTTGCCAGTCTACAAAGGTGATATCAACAACATCATCGGCATGCTGCACCTGCGTAACGCAGCGCGCTTTTTATCCCGCGATGAAGTCACCAAGGCCGCCATCGTTCAGGAAGCACGCGAGCCCTATTTCATTCCCGAGTCGACACCGCTGCATACCCAACTGCTGAATTTCCAGAAACAGAAACGGCGCATCGGCATCGTCGTCGACGAGTATGGCGATGTGGAAGGACTGGTCACTTTGGAAGACATTCTGGAAGAGATCGTCGGCGAGTTCACCACCGACGTGTCCGAAGACGAAGAGATTCATCAGCAGGACGATGGCAGCCACGTCATAGAAGGCACGGCCAATATCCGCGAGATCAACAAGATGCTGGGCTGGCAACTGCCCACTGACGGTCCGAAAACCCTCAACGGGCTGATTCTCGAACATCTGGAATCTTTCCCGGACGGCCCGGCCTGCCTGCAGATAGGCAATACGCGGATGGAAATTCTCGAGATTCGCGACAACCTGATCACTTCCGCCCGCTGTTGGCAGAAGCTCCGCCTGCCGCGTCGTTGACGCGGCTAACGGTGCGCGATGTCGCTATCGGCCGCTGCCTTGAGCGCCCTTACCCGGGTCTCCAGGTAGCGCCGCAGGGCAACGCCCTCCACCTCTTGTACGGCAATGGGCGGGCCAAAGTGCAGGCTGACCGACGCTCTGAACCGCGACGGCCACTTCTTCAAGGCTTTTCCGCCGTGATGTGACGTCCACGAACCCCACAGCCCGGCCAGCCCGGCAGGGATCACCGGCACGTTGTCACGAGCCAGAATGGTCTCCAGCCCACGCCGAAAGGTGTGAATCTCGCCATCGGGGGTCAAGCGCCCTTCTGGAAACACCATGACCACGTCGCCGTCGCGCAGCGCCTTGCTGACCTCGTCCAGCGTGCGCCGCAGCGCGCCGGGGCTATGGCGCTCCGACTCGATGGGAATGGCACCTACCAGTTGAAACCACCACTTGAGCCAGCGGGACTCGAAGATGGGCTGGTCCATCACGAACCGCAGCGGTCGGGGGCTGGCGCCTCCCAATACCAGAGCGTCCATGAAACTGACATGGTTGCACACCACCAGCGCAGCGCCTTGTTTCGGCACATGCCCTTGCCCATGCACCGTCAGCCGATAGCAGCCACGCATGGCGAGATAGATCAATCGACGTAGCAGGCGGCGCAGCGCCTTCACCCCTCCTGTCACGTCACCGCCTCCCGGTGCCGCAATCCGGCCAGAACCGTGCTCATCAACTGGTCCAGCAACTCATCGACCTTCAGCTGCTGCCCCTGCCAGTAGCCCAGCCGTTCATTCAACCCCAACTGCACCAGGCCATGTACACTCCCCCACAGCGTGCGCCCCAGGCGGCGCGCTTCGAGGTCGTCCAGCGCGGGCTGGTACTGTTTCAGTGAGGTTTCCACCTGAGTAAACAGCGCCTCGATGAGATCGCTTTGGCGCTGATCCAGCTCACCCTCCTGGGCCAGCGGATAGTCGAACAACAGCTGCCAGCGGTAGCAGTCCTGCTCGGCAAAGCGCCAATAGGCATGCGCCAGGGCACGCAGCCAGGGTTCAGGATCATCGGCCGCCAAGCCGGTAATGGTCTGCTGCAACCGGGCCAGGGTCTCAACGTTGACATGCTGCAACAGGTTATTGAAGCTGCCATATAACTTGAGCAGGGTACTGGGCGCACAGCCCACTTCTCGGGCCAGGGCACGCAGTGATAGGCCATGAACTGGCTGCTGAGCCAACCACTCATCACAAGCGTGCATGACCTGCGTATGGAGGGCGTCGGGCGCATGCTGTCTGGGACGGGCCATGGCGATCTCTTAGGGTCAACGGCAAACAGGAAAGATTGCCTCATCGCGCTTTAGCGAGAGCAAGGACTACGATAGGATACCTTACATCGAACACTGTTTTCGACACTAAAACACGACATTTAACGTATTCACACCGCTTACACCGTTTTGACCTTGCCCAGTGGCAGTCAAGCGACCGCGTTGCACTCGAGGAGACCGCATGACGGGACGCCTACACGTACAGCGCTTACCGCTCGCTCGTCTATTGCCAGCGCTGGCCTCGGCGGCGCCGCTGATCGAGTCGCCGAACATGGCCCCGCGCCAGCCCGTCTCTGCCATTCGCATGGCGCAGGGCCGCATGACGCTGGCACCGCTGTTCTGGGGCCTTACCCCCCCTTGGCTGAAAGTGCTCGACCACGCCCCCCACTGTGCCAGGGCCGAAACCCTGAGCAAACGCGCCATGTTTCAGGAGGCGTTCAACGTCCGGCGCTGCGTGATCCCGGTGAGCGGCTTTTATGTCTGGAAGCCCCAGGCGCGCAACAAGCAGCCTTATCTGGTGACCCACGTGCAGCGCGCGCCCCTTCTGCTGGGCGCCCTCTGGTGCCGCTACCACACCACCTTGACGACCTTTACCGACTCGACGGCCTTGATCAGCGTGCCGGCCAATGCCTGCCTGTCACCGCTGACTGACCGCCTGCCGGTGGTGATCGCCCCCGAAGACGTAACGACATGGCTGGACCCGAACACCGACCCCGACCAACTGACACCGCTATTGATGCCGGCCCCTCTGGAACTGTTGGGCGCTTTTCCGGTATCAAGGCATGTGAACAACCCTGCCTTTCAGTCACCCTCCTGCGCGCATCCCGTTGGGCCCATGCTGCGCTGGACCGTGCCACAGGAGCTGTAATGCTGCGACTCATCCCTGCTTACCCGCCGCGCCTTGCTGCGCGGCACATCGTCCTTGGCCTGTCTACAGGGCTACTTTGGGGGGCTCTGCCCGGCGCCTGGGCCGAAGAGAGCCCCATTGCCGACGTCGTGACCCCCACCGTCAGCCCCTTCGACGAGCGTGACTACCGGGTGCTGACGCTGGAAAATGGCCTGCAGGCGCTGCTGGTCAGCGATCCCAATGCCGACAAGGCGGCGGCCTCCATGAACGTGCGGGTCGGCAGTGCACAAGACCCGGAAGACCTGCAGGGGCTGGCGCACTTCCTGGAACACATGCTGTTTCTGGGCACCGAACCCTACCCCCAGTCGGATGCCTACCAGCGTTTCATTTCCGATAATGCGGGCTCCCATAACGCCTTCACTGCCCAGCAGGACACTAACTACTTCTTCGATGTCGCGCCCTCGGCACTGCCCGGCGCCCTGGATCGTTTCAGCGAATTCTTCCTCTCACCGCTGTTCAATGCCGACCAGTTGGAGAGCGAACGCAATATCGTCCACTCCGAGTACATGGCGCGCATACGTGACGAATCGCGGCGCGAGAACGACGTCCTGAACCAGTTGCTCAACCCGGCGAACGCCACCACCGGCTTTGCCGTGGGCAGCCGTGACACCCTGGCCAGCCCGCCAGAGGGCGAGGCCACGCTGCGCGAAAGGGTGATCGACTTCTATCATCGCTACTACGATGCCAATGTGATGAACCTGGCCGTGGTCGCTCCCCAGCCGCTGGACGAGCTGGAAAGCCTGGTGGTCGAGCGCTTTGCCGAGATCCCGGATCACGGTCTCAGCGTGCCGGTGATCGATGCACCGCTGGTGGATTCGGACACGCTCCCCCGCTATATCGAGCGTCAGTCACTGCAGGACCGCCGCCAGCTGCGCTTTTATTTTCCGATCCCAGACCCCACGGACGAGTACCGCACCAAGCCTACCCAGCTCATGTCCCATCTGCTGGGTGACGAGAGCGACGGCAGCTTACTGGCCGTGCTCCGCCAGGCAGGATTGGCCGATGGGCTGTCAGCCGGCGTGGGCCGCGGTGACGGCAACGACGCTCTGTTCACCGTCTCCATCAGCCTGACCCCCGCCGGGGCCGAGCGGCTGGACGATATCGAGGCTACCCTCTTTGCCGCCATCGAACAGATCCGCGAAGAGGGCCTGGCCGAATGGCGCTATGAGGAACAGCAGCGGTTGAGCGAGCAAGCCTTCCGCTTCCAGCAGCACGGCGCGCCCCAACAGGAAGCCACGCGCCTGGCCATGAGCCTTTCGCGCTACCCCGTGGAAGACGTGCAGTACGCGCCGTATCGTATGGATGGCATGGATAGCGAGCGCCAGCAGGAGTACCTGGATGCGCTGACGCCTCAGAACATGCTGCGTTTCTACTCCGCCCCGGATATCGAAAGCGAACAGGTCTCGCCCTGGTTCAACACCCAGTGGCGCGAGCAGACGCCCGCCCAGCCGGGCCGGGCACTGGAGGGCCTGGCGCTGGCAGAACCCAACCCCTTCATTGCCGAAGACCTGACGCTGCAGCCCGGCCAGGACGAGCGCCCCTCTTCGCTCATCGACACGGAGACCTTTGCCGCCTGGCACATGCAGGACAGCCGATTCAACACGCCCAGCGTCGAATGGCGGGTCAGCCTCCAGCACCCCAGCGCCAGCTACTCAGCCGAAGAAGCGGTGCTGACACGTCTGCTGGCCAGCTGGCTGAACGACAGCCTCAACGAATCGCTCTACCCCGCCTGGCTGGCAGGGCAAGCCTTCAGCGCCTACCCCCATGCACGCGGCATCACGCTGTCGTTCTCGGGTTGGCGGGATGGGCAAACGCCGCTGATCGAGCAGGCCATTGCGCAGCTCCAGCAGGCCGACATTTCGGCAAGTGCCTTCGAGCGCGTGCGCTACCAGCTGCAACGCGAGTGGCGTAATGCACCGCAGGCATCGCTCACCGGGCAGGCCAGCCGCGCGCTGGGCGAAGCCCTGCTGACCCCGCAGTGGTCCAGTGCCGAGCTGCTGGAAGCAAGCCAGCGCCTGGAGAAACAGCACCTGGACAACTTCCGGCGCCGCTTCCTGGGCAATCTGTACATCGACGCCATGGCCGTGGGTAACCTGACCGCCGACCAGGCACGGGAGCAGGCCAGTCTGATCCGCGGCGCCCTGACGCCACGTCTGAGCCGTGACGACATTCCCACCCTGCAGCCGCTGCGGGTGGCCGATGAATCCACCACGCTACAGCCTCACAGCACCCGTGAAGAGTCGCTGGTACTCCGCTACCTGCAAGGGCGCGATCAGAGCCTCGAAGAGCAGGCACGACTCAGCGTCCTGGCACAGTGGCTGGATACGCCGTTCTACCAGCAGCTGCGTACCGAAGAGCAGCTGGGCTATATCGTCAATGCGGGCTACTCGCCGCTACTGGAAGCACCGGGGGTTGCGCTGATCGTGCAGTCGCCCGATGTGGATAGCGCCACGATCGCCGAGCGTATGGATGACTTCTTGCACCAGGCGCAAGCGCGCCTCGAGGCGCTGAGCGATGAGGAGCTGGCCGCGCACCGTCAGGCCGTGCACGACCGGCTGCGCCAGCGGGACACCAGCCTGCAGGGCATGGCCAACCGCTACTGGCAGGCCACGGCGCTGGAAGAGATTCGTTTTGACCGCCGCGAGCGGCTGGCCGAGCTGGCTCTGGACGTTACCCCGGAAGCGCTGCAGACACTGTGGCCCGAGCTGCTCGGCCATCGTCTGGACATCCGCTTCGACCCAGGTGACGCGCCCAGCGACATCACGGCCTACCGAAACGCACGCGCCTCCTTCAACGAGCGCTAGCCTTCCACCCCGCTCAGGCGTCGAACGCCTGGGCGGGCATCATGGCCTCCACGTACATCACCAGCTCTTCCAGTATCTGCCGCTCATGGTCACTCAGCGACTGCTGATTGTACCGTTCGATTTCTCGGGCAAACGCTTTCAAGGTAAACCCGGATAACGCCGGATCGTTCATGCGCATCCAGCGAAAAGCTTCCCACTGCTCACGCTCATCGCCTTCCAGCGTTTCCGGATAGCTACGGGCGCGGAAACGGAACAGCATCTCTTCCAGACGCGGGTCCTGAAAGGCAAAGCGCTGGCCCACCAGATCCCACGGCTCCATGGCCAGCACGCTTTCCATCTGCTGGCGGTCTGCCGCCGAGAAAAAGCTGCCGGCGTACAGCATCAGGTCAGGGTCCTGGGGCGATGCGTCATGCTTGGCATCAAACACCTCTCTGACCTTCTGGGCCACCCCGGCGGCAGCGCGCAGGGTTTTCCAGTGCCCTCGGCAGGCCGCAATATCGACGCCCAGCCGGGCAGCAATCGCCCCGTACTCTCCCTTGTGCTCACCCTCGATATCCTTGAGCACCGTGGCTGGAAAGACCACCGGGCAGCGGTTGATGTGAATCACCTTGAGGGGAATACGCGCCTCGCCTTCAGAAAGATCCTGCTGGCTGACGAACACCCGCTCACGAATCTGCTCCGCACTCAATGAGAGCAGGTCGTCCGGTGCCACGCTCAGGTCATAGACGATCACCCCGTTGGGGTTGGTGGGATGCTCGGCCAAGGGCATGACCAGGGCGCTACAGCCACGACTGGCCGGGTAGCGGCGCGAGATATGCAGCAGCGGCTTGGCATTCGGCAAATCCAGCTGCTGGGCCACCGCCCGTTTGCCGCGCAGGCCCAGCAAGTAGTCGAACAGCTTGGGATTACGCGTCTTGAGCAATCTGGCCAGGGCAATGGTGGCACGCACATCGGCCACCGCATCGTGGGCCCCTTCATGGGCAATGCCGTTGGCCGCCGTCAGATGCTCCAGTTTGAAGCTGGGTGCGCCATCGTCACGTAGCGGCCACTCGATACCCTCCGGGCGCAGCGCGTAAAAAGCCCGTACGACGTCGATCAGGTCCCAACGAGAATTGCCGTTCTGCCACTCACGGGCATAGGGGTCGAGCAGGTTACGATAAAACAGGTGGCGGGAGACTTCATCGTCGAAGCGCAGGCTGTTGTAACCCGCGACACAGGTGCCCGGCTCGCTCATGGCGCGCTGTACCTGCTGGGCAAACTGGGCTTCCGGCAGCCCTTTGCGACGGGCTTTCTGAGGCGTGATGCCGGTAATCAGACAGGCTGCCGGATGCGGCAGGTAGTCATCGGCGGGCTTGCAGTAGAGCTCGATGGGATCGCCGATTTCGTTGAGCTCGGCGTCGGTGCGCAGTGCCGCAAACTGGGCAGGCCGATCACGGCGTGGGTCAGCACCGAAAGTCTCGTAGTCGTGCCATAGAAAACTGGCCGGGGCGGCATGGGATGGCGCCATGAATGCATACTCCCTTGAGCGAAATCCCCCACCCACAGGCAACGCCCATGCGGGTCGGGTGGGAACAAAAGCTCAAGACTAGCACACCCACGACGCCTATCGCCGCTACATCGCCCAGCCCCTAGCTCTTGGGCAACGTCACGTTCAGCTCCAGCACCGAACAGTTGTCTTCACTGTCCAGGGAGATTTGAATGGCATCGTCATCCACGTGCACATAGCGGCGGATGACTTCCAGCAGTTCGCGCTCAAGCAGCGGCATGTAGTCTGGCTGACCACGCTGGCTACGCTGATGCGCCACGATGATTTGCAATCGTTCCTTGGCCACCGAGGCGGATTTCTTGCGCTCACGCTTCAAGAATTCCAGCAGTTTCATCGACGACTACCCCCAAACATCCGGCTCAGCAATCCCTTGCGCTGAAGCTCATGAAAACGCAGCGGCATCTCTTCACCCAGCAGCCGAGACACAGTGTCGGTGTAGGCTTGCCCAGCATCACTGGCCGCATCGTGGGTCACCGGCACCCCCTGGTTGGAAGCGCGCAGCACCGCTTCGGATTCCGGAATCAACCCCAACAGGTCGATGGCCAGAATCTCGCGAATGTCTTCCAGCGTGAGCATGTCGCCCGAGGTCACACGCGACGGGTTGTAGCGGGTGATCAACAGGTGCTCCTTGACCGGCTCCAGCCCCTGCTCGGCACGTTGGGTTTTCGAGCCCAGCAGCCCCAGAATACGATCCGAATCACGTACCGACGACACCTCGGGATTGGTCACCACGATGGCTTCGTCAGCAAAGTACATGGCCAACTGGGCGCCACGCTCGATACCTGCCGGGGAGTCACACAGGATGAAGTCGAAGTCTTCCTTCAACTGCTCCAGGATCTTTTCCACGCCTTCCTGGGTCAGCGCATCCTTGTCACGGGTTTGCGACGCGGGGAGGATAAACAGGTTCTCTACCCGCTTGTCACGAATCAAAGCCTGATTCAGACCAGCCTCTCCCTGAATCACGTTGACCAGATCGTAGACCACGCGACGCTCGCACCCCATGATCAGATCCAGGTTACGCAGCCCCACATCGAAATCGATCACTACGGTTTTCTTGCCGCGCAGTGCCAGGCCCGTCGAAATCGCCGCAGCGCTGGTAGTTTTACCGACCCCCCCTTTACCAGAGGTCACCACAATAATTTTGGCCAAGAGTCACTTCCTTCTTGAAGTCGTTTATGGCGAGCGCCGTGGCGCTATTCACCTAACGGGAACATCAATGTCGTCAAAAGCGGTACTGTAACGGATCGCGGCGGCGGCGTCGCTAGGCAGAAAACATCAGCCTCTGCCCGGCGGTTCAGCCACTCGGCTCAGTCCAAAGGTTTGATATCCAGCTGTTCCGCGATGAAATGCACCTCAGCTGCCCGCCCCAGCAGTTGAGAGTCGATATCTTCCAGGCGCTTGTAGTTGCCCGCCACGGACAGCAGCTCGGCTTCCAGTTCCCGGCAGTAGATGCCGGCATCGGTATTGCCATGGATACCTGCCAGGGCACGCCCTCGCAAGGCACCGTAAATATGGATACTGCCTGCCGCCAATACTTCGGCGCCTGCGTTCACCGCGCCAATCACGATCAGGTCGCCTGCGGCAGAGCTTACCTGCTGCCCGGAGCGCACCGTCCCTCTGTAGAGGCGCGTAACCCCCGGCACTTGCGCGGGCTGAAGCGCTTCTTCCTCATCTTCCTGGGTTGGTTCAGCCAGCGGCGCGACGCTTTCCAACGCCCTTGCACGCCCCTCTTCTACCGGGGCAAACCAGCCCAGCCCCAGCGCCCAGGCAGACTGGCGGATCGGCTCGGCGCCTCCGCGTACGGCCACGGGCAACAGCTTGTGATCGCGACATACGGCACAGATACGCTCCAGCGCCAGGTGCGGCTCATCGAGCTTTTCCACACTCAACACAACCGGTGTATGCTGAAAGAACGCGGGTGATTGCGACAACTTGCCTGCCAACTGACGCCGGATGCGCTCCGGATCAGCACTGGTCAACTCCATGACGGTCATCGGCAGCATGCCGCCTTTGAAGGTGAAGGCTATGTCGGCACTGTTGGCGTTGAGGCTCATGGCCGAACTCCATGTCTTGTTCAGGTAAAATAAGGGTAGCGCAATCTCGCGCCTTGGGTTGTGATTGACTGGAAAACTCACAACCATAGGGCAAAGCTAAGCGACAGCGACGATGACTGCAACCGCCTACTCATCGATGGCTGATTTTTTTCATGTTACGCACCTCTTGGCAGGATGATCCATGCACGGACTGTTACGACGCCTGTTCGCTCCTCGTTGGCAACACCCCGATCCCGAGGTGCGTCTCAAGGCACTTCACACGCTGGACCCGCAGCATCCTGAGCAGCGCACCGCGCTTGTCACGCTCGCCCGGGACGACAACGCCGACGTCGCACTGGCCGCTTTGCTGGCGCTGGATGACCTGAAAGGCTTGATGGCAGGCTACTCCGGGCAAGCCGCTAATGAGGCGTGGTTCAATGCGCTTTGCCAGCGACTTGCCGGGGCCGAGGGCCGCACCGACCTCGCCACGCGCCAAACCCTGGTGGCCGAGCTGAGCGACCCACGAGTGTTGAACGCGTTGGCTGGCCAAGGCGACAACCTGAGCCTGCGCCTGGCCGCCCTGGAGCGGATTACCGATGAGCAGGCCCTGGTGGAGCACGCCTGTCATAACAGCGTGGCAGTCGTTCGCCAGCAGGCAGCCGAGCGCATCACCGGAGAAGACAACCTCAAGCGCTTGTTGAAAGAAGCCCGGCGCGACCGACAAGTGGTGCGGCTGGCCAAGGAAAAGCTCACCCAGCGTCGCGACGATGCCGAATGGCTGGCCGATCAGTTGGCTCAACGCGAACACCTCCTGACGCAAATGGAAAAGCACGCTCACGCGCCTTGGGAACCACTCTATGGCGGTCGCTTTCGCCACCTCGAGCGGGAATGGCGTCAGTTGGATCATCCGGCCACTGCCGAACAGGAGCAACGCTTCCAGCAGGCCGTACTGGGTTGCCGCAAAACGCTGCAAGACCATGAAGCACAGGAGCAGGCACGCCAGCAAAGCCTGGCAAGAAGAGCCGAAGTAGAGAACACTCGCGATCAGCTGTTGAGCGGGCTCGAAGAAACGCTGGAAGGCCTGACCCACGGCACCGACCTGACGGCTCAGGATATCGATAGCCTGCGCGCCCAGCGACAGCTGCTGGACCAGCGTTGGCAAGCGCTCTCCGATCAGCACGCCCCTCACGAGACTGCCCAGCAGCGCTATTTCCAAGTGCTGCAACAGTACGAACACTGCCTGGAGGCCTGGCAGCGCTGGCTGTCGGTACGCAGCGCACTGGAACAAGCGGTGGTCCAGCATGACACCACGGCGCTCCGCGCACTGATGACCCAGTGCGACTGGCCTGCCACCTTGACGCCTCCCGCCCTGCTGATCCAGGCGCAAAAACAGCTGGCACATACGCTCAAGACCAGCGCTTCACCACCCGCGGGGCCCTCGCTCGAGGCCCTGGCAGCCGACCTGGACAGCTTCGAGCATCTGCTGGAGCGCGGCTCGTTCAAAAGCGCTAGCCGCCAGCACCAGCGTCTCAAGCCTCTGATAGAAGCGCTGTCCGGCGACGAGGCCCAGCCCCTCAAGCGCCGACTCAAGCAGCTAGGCGCCCGGCTGGCCGAACTGCGGGACTGGCGCGGCTTCGTGGCAGGCCCCAAACGTGAACAGCTGTGCGCCAGCATCGAGGCCCTGGCCGATGACCAGCACATGGCCGAAGCGGCACTGGACCGCCATCACCGTCAACTGGTCAAGGAGTGGAAAGCGCTGGGAGATGCCGCCGCCAATCGCGAGCAATCCGCACGCTTTCGCCACGCCTCCGACCGGATTCACGAGCGCCTGGCCCCTTGGCGCGCTCAGCTCGACGCCGAGCGCGACGCCAATCTGCGTGGCCGTGAAGCGCTCTGCGAACAGCTCGAAACCCTGTTGGCCCAGCCGGCCGAGGATGCCGACCCGGACGCGCTACGAGAAATTCGTGACAAGGCACGTCTTCAGTGGCGCCACTACTCTCCCGTGCCACGCGAGCATGGCGAAGCGATTGGCCGACGATTTGGCGCCATTCGCCATCGCCTCCAGGCCTTGATCGATCAGCGTGCGGAGCAGATTGCCAACCAAAAGCGCGATCTGATCGAACAGGTCAATGCTCTGCAAAGCGATGACGCCCAGCCGCTGGAAGCGCGCATTGCGCGCACCAAACAGCTGCAACAGCAGTGGCGAACCCTGGGACGTGCGCCAAAAGGTGAGGAACAGGCCCTCTGGAAAGCCTTCCGCAGCGCCTGCGACCAGCTGTTTGCACAGCGGGAAGCACGCAAGCAGGCCCAAGCCACGCGACAACAGCAGTCCCTGGACCAGTTGCAGGAGATCATCGATGAAATGGAAAGCTGGCAGCCCACCCGCGCCAGCGATACCCGCACCCTCGAGGAGTATCTCTCTCGTATCGAGCAGTGGGAACCCCTGCCCAGGCATCGGCGCAGCGAGGGCATGCAGCGCCGTTTGGGCGGCATCGTGCGCGCCAAACGCGAGCGTCTGAACCGGCTGGCCATGACCGAGGCCGTGCATCAATGGCAAGCGCTGACGCCACTCGTCCATGCGCACCTGCAGGCCGATCAGCAAGCGTTGCAAGGCGGGCCTGCTGCTGACGTCGAGGTGCCCGACGTGCATGACAGACCGCTACCCGAGCCCTTTGCACACGCTCATCAACAGCGCAATCAGGCGCGACAAGCACTGCTTGCCGCCGGCACGCCCGCGCAGGATAACGCTCTGGAAGAGCCACTGGCCCGCCTGAGGGTGCATCTTTCGTTGCTGGCGCTAGGAACCGTCAATCAACGTGACGAGCCGCTGCGCCTGGCCATTCAGGTCGAGCGGCTCAACAGCGGTATCCATCAAATGCGCAGCCCCGTCGATGAGCTGAATGACGTCTTGGCCGAACTGCTCGCCCTGGGGCCGTTACCCAGCCCGTTGTGGCAAAAAGAAGCGTCTGAAATCGACCGCATGCTGCAGCGGCTGGCCAGACCGCCCCAGCCTTGAGCTAACCGAACACGTCATTCGGCACGCATGCAAACGGGAGGCGCATGGCCTCCCGTTTTCCACGTCGCTCTTGTGAAGCGCCGCGCTTGGCAGCAAGGCTTAACCCATGAACTGGCCGCCGTTGATGTCGATATTGGCGCCGGTAATGAACCCTGACTCCTTGTCCGCCAGAAACGTCACCAGGCGACCAATCTCTTCCGGTGTGCCGTAGCGCTTCACCGGAATGGTTTCGCGGATCGCTTCGCGCACCGGCTCGGGAATCTTCATGATCATATCGGTGGCGATATAGCCCGGCGACACGGTATTGACCGTAATCCCCTTGGTGGCCGTTTCCTGCGCCAGCGACATGGTCAAACCATGCATACCGGCCTTGGCCGCCGCATAGTTCACCTGGCCAAACTGGCCTTTACGTCCATTGATGGAAGAGATGTTGATGATCCGGCCGTAGCCATTCTCCAGCATCATCTCGATCACGCTGCGACACGTGTTGAATACCGTATTGAGGTTGGTATCAATGACTTGATACCACTGTTCGTAGGACATCTTTTTCATGGTGCCATCGCGAGTGATACCGGCACAGTTGACCAGCACACTGATGGGCCCATGCTTTTCGTGGATCTCGCGGGCACCTTCGACACAGGCATTGTGGTCGGACAAATCCACACCGGACAATGCAATGTTGTCATAGCCATCGGCCTGCTGCGCTTCCAGCCACGTCTTGGCCTTGTCAGGGTTGTGATACCCCGCCACTACCAAATAACCCGCATCTGCCAACGCGCGGCAGATTGCCGTTCCGATTCCACCAGTTCCACCAGTTACCCAGGCGACGGGGGCTTGATTGGCCATTGACTACCTCCCTGATATGACAAATGGCTTGGACTGTAAGCACTGTTATGGCGTCGCAAGCCACTTTGAATAAGCGCCTTCACGCTTTTTTCACTTACAGCACGCCGCGTGAATGTCGAGACGGCCTGCTGACAGCATGCTTTTTATTATGCCTATTGAAAGCATAGCTATACTCTGGCCATGTTGCAGCACGATGACCATGACCGCCAGCATAAAAGCGTTTTATCGAAGGGGTTGACTTGGCGATAAAAATGCGTAGAATACGCCACACGTTGATGCGGGGTGGAGCAGTCTGGTAGCTCGTCGGGCTCATAACCCGAAGGTCATCGGTTCAAATCCGGTCCCCGCTACCAAACATAGAAAAGCCGATTCTTTCGAGGATCGGCTTTTTTGTGCCTGCACGGTAAGTGCACAGGGAGGTAGCTCGTCGGGCTCAGCTCTTGATCACCCCGGGAAGGTCATCGGTTCAAATCCGCTTCCCGCTAGCCAACATAGAAAAGCCGATTCTTTCGAGGATCGGCTTTTTTGTGCCTGCACGGTAAGTGCACAGAGAGGTAGCTCGTCGGGCTCAGCTCTTGATCACCCCGGGAAGGTCATCGGTTCAAATCCGGTCCCCGCTACCCAACATAGAAAAAGCCGATTCTTTCGAGGATCGGCTTTTTTGTGCCTGTGCGGTAAGTGCACAGAGAGGTAGCTCGTCGGGCTCAGCTCTTGATCACCCCGGGAAGGTCATCGGTTCAAATCCGGTCCCCGCTACCAAACATAGAAAAAGCCGATTCTTTCGAGGATCGGCTTTTTTGTGCGTGTCATTTGTGCAGCAAAACTTTTGCGGCCAACGTTTTATTTCCAACACATTGCTTGAATCCTCCGCCTCGCGCCTGCATATCCAAGGGTAATCCCTTTTTCACGCGATGCAGAGTTTACCCATGTCGATTATCGATCCACGCACCGGCAACCCTTTGACGGCCGACCCCGCGACCAGCCAGAGTGCTGCTGCACAGGGCGAGCGCCCCTCCGTTACTCGCGAAGAGGTCATCATCGAACTGAACGCGGGCAATATTCAGCAGGTGCTGGAAGCGTCCATGCAGGTACCGGTACTCCTGGATTGCTGGGCACCCTGGTGCGAGCCGTGCAAAAACCTGATGCCGGTGCTCGAGAAGCTGGCCGTCGAGTATGCCGGGGCGTTTCTGCTGGCCACGCTGGACGTGGAAGCCAACCCGGAAATTGCCAGCCAGCTTGGCGTGCGCTCGGTGCCAGACGTGAAGCTGGTGAGCCAGGGTGGCCTGGTGGATAGCTTCCAGGGGGCGTTGCCAGAGAAAGAAGTCCGCGAGTGGCTCAATCGCTACTTCCCTGCTCCCGGTGATGCACCGCTCAGCCCCGAAGAGCAGGCAGAGGAAGCCTTGGGGGCTGGCGACGCCGCTGGCGCACGGGAGATCTACCAAACGCTGATGGGCCAATATCCCGAGCACTACGCGTATCAGGTGGGGTTGGCCAAAGCGCTGGTCGCCGAAGGCCGCGGTGAAGAGGCGCGCAGTGTGTTGGACAATTTGCCCCCCGAAGAGCGCGATGCCGCGCCCGCGCGCGGCGTGCGCGCCAGCATCGAGTTCAGCGAACAGGCGCTACCTGCCGAAGAGATCGCTGCACTGGGCGAGCGCACGGATAGCGAAGCTCAATACCAGCGGGCGCTGCGCCAGGTGGCCGATGGCCAGTACGACGCAGGCCTGGAAGCCCTGCTGGCGCTGATGAAGCAGGACCGCGCCTATAACGACGACGCGGCCCGCAAAACGCTACTGCAGGTATTCGATGCGCTGGGAGCCGACCACCCGTTGACGGTCACCTACCGCCGCAAGCTGTTCGCCCTGCTTTATTGATGCTGTACAACCAGCACTGCGCATCACGCTTTTAATAGCGTATCCATCCGCGATAACGCCGCTTCCAACTGGGAAGCGGTGGTTCCAAAATTGAGCCGTACGAACCCCGGGCAGCCAAACGCGGCACCGTCCGACAACGCGACGCCTGCCTGCTCCAACAGCGCCTGGGCGGGAGACGCCCCCAGACCCGCCTCACGCATATCCAGCCACGCCAGATAGGTGGACTCTGGCGCGCTCAGCGAGACACCGGGCCACGTGGCCACGCGTGCTTCCAGCGTTGCCCGATGGCTACGAAGCACCTCCAGCAACGCCTGCCGCCACGGCTCCCCGTCACGGTAGGCAGCCTCGGCAGCCACCAGTCCCAGCACATTGCCATCGGGCAAGAACCCTTTGGTGGCCGTGGCAAAGCGCTCTCTCAGTTCGGCATCGGCGATGACGGCACAGGCGCTGGTCAACCCGGCCAGGTTGAAGGTTTTGGACGGTGCCCACAGCGTGATGGTGCGCTTGGCCAGGGTGGGAAACATGGCCGCCAACGGACGATGCTTGTCGCCCTCTCCCAATAGCAGGTCACAGTGCAGTTCATCCGAGACCACCCACAGGTCATGGCGCTCCACCAACGCTGCCAGGGCCGTCAGTTCCTCTGTGGACCAGACGCGCCCCGTTGGGTTGTGGGGATGGCACCATAGCAGCAGCCGCGTTTGTGGGGTAATGGCCGCTTCCAGCGCGGCAATATCCAGCGTCCAGGGCTCGCCAGGGGCGGCGGGCTCGGCTAACATCGCCTGCTGCGCCACGCGCCCTGTACGGGCAGCCACCGCCATGAAGGGGGGATAGATCGGGGCGACCGTCAAGATGCCTTCGCCTGGCTGGGTCAGCGCCATGGCGGCAAAGTGCAGCGCCGGCACCACGCCTGGCAGCCACTGCTGCCAGCTCGGCTCAATCGTCCAGCCATAGTGCTGGGCGCTCCATTGACAGAGAGTATCGGGCAAACTGGCGGGCACTTCGCCGTACCCGTAGACGCCATGATCGACCCGTGCCCGCAGCGCGTCTATCACGGCAGGGGGCGAGCGAAAGTCCATGTCGGCCACCCACAGCGGCAACACGTCGGCATCAAAGCGGTGCCATTTTTGGGATGCATAACCTCCAGCAGGGGCGCGTCGCTCAACAGGCGTGGCAAAATCGAATGCCATGATCGGTCTCACTTATGTTTACGAGGTAGTCACGCAGCATGCCGCAAGATGACTTTTATACCAAGGTGCGCAGGGGGCTCCCGGCGCTGCTGCGTCAGTGGCTGTCGCTGGGCAGAGCCGATGGAGACCAGTTGGCGCTGATTCTGGCGGAAACGGCTCGCGTCGCGAAGCTGGGCACGCCGGAATCGACCCCCAATGGCGCTACACTCCGACAGTGGAGCGTAGAGAAGAGCGCTGAAATACCGCTCTGGGCGCCTCGTACGGCGGTGTTTCTGCTCAACCAGATGCCTGCCCGCCCTGCGCCGCAAAGCGAACAAGAGGCGTGCGCCTGGGCCTACTGCTGGCTGCGCAACCGTGACTTCGTGTCGCTGAACGATGCCCACGCCGCACTGCCCGAGCATCTCAAGGCACCGCTCGAGCAAGCGCTGGAGGCGGCCTGGCAAGACCAGCAGGGGCTGCGCCTGGTTTAGGCTCTGGCTGAAAACGGGCTCAGCAGCGCTTGCGCACCGGCGATTTGGGCTTGAAACCAGCAGGTTTGGTAGCCAGCCACGTCACGAAGGCGTGAATCTCCGGGTCTGCCTGCAGCGCTTCCAGGCTGGCAAAGCGGTCGGCCAATTCACGCTCGCTATAGAGGCGGTGGATATGCTTATGGCAGGGGTGGCAGATCCAGACGATCGCCGTCAGCCGCTCTTCACGGCTATGCCGCTTCTGGTAACGCGGCTTGTCATGCAGCGTGCGGGGGATCAGGTGATGCTTGGTCAATGCGGTGTCGCGCTGACATAGCTCACAGCACGGCGGCTTGGGGGGCGGTGAAAGCGCATGCTGTTTTGAGGGGGTCGTCCGCGTCACGGTCTGGAGCCTCGTACGTTTGTCACACCACTAATAAATCACATAATAAAGCAAGGAAAACGCCGCATGATAGAAGTTCCGCTCACCTGGCAACTGGCCAAACTGGGGTTGTCAGTCAGCATGGTATTGGGGCTGGGGGCGGTCGCCGTTCGCGCCAGCCCACGCGTGGCTGGACTGCTCTCGGGCTATCCGCTGGGCACGGCACTGGCGCTGTTTTTCATCGGTTTGGAAATCTCACCCGCCTTTGCCAGCGAAAGCGCCGTTCACACCCTGGCGGGCTTTACCGCCACCATGGCCCTTGGGGCTGGTTATATCGTGGCGGGGCGCCGACCCGGCATGCCGGGCGTACTCGGCGGCGTACTCGGCGGTTTCGCTGCCTGGCTGGCCGTCAGTACGCTGCTGGCACAATTCAGCTTCACGCGGGTCACTGGTACGCTGGTCACGCTGTGTGCCATCGTGCTGTTCAGCTGGCTATTTCGCACGGTGCCCGATGTCAAAAGCTCGGCAGGCAGAGCGTTTTCCTGGTCAGCGTTATTGGCACGCGCCACGCTGGCCACCGTCATCATCTTCACCATCACTCGGATTGCCCATTGGGTGCCCCCTCAGTGGGCGGGAACCTTGGCGGCTTTCCCCGTCACCATGCTGCCTTTTTTGCTCATCCTGCACTTGAATCACGGACATGCGCCGGTGGCCACGGTCATCAAACACTACCCCATGGGCTTGGGCTCACTGCTGTGCTATGCGCTGTGCGTTTCCTATACCTATGACACGCTGGGGCTTTTCTGGGGCACGCTGGCCGGGTTTGCCGTGGCGACGCTCTGGCTGCTGGGCTGGATGCAGCTCACTGCCTGGTATCATCGACGCCGCGCTTGACCAAGCGCTCGCTTGGGTGAATGCTGACAAGGTGTTTTGACGCCTCCATAACAAGGATAAAACGATGTTTACACGTATCATCGAGCCTGCCTTTTACGACACCGACGCTCTGGGCCATATCAACAATACCCGCCTGCCCGCCTGGTTCGAGCTGGCACGCAACGATCTGTTCAAGCTTTTCACCCCCGACCTGAACCCACGCCAGTGGCGGCTGATCATGGCCCGAATGGAAATCGATTATCGTGCTGAACTGTTTTATGGCCACGATATCGAAATACGTACCTACCTGACTCGGCTGGGCAACAGCTCCTTCACCGTGACACAGGAAGCTCGCCAGCGCGAAACGTTGACGAACCTGGGACACACGGTCATGGTGCATTATGACCATCATGCCAAGCGTGCCGTCCCCCTCGAAGGAGAGCTGCGTCGGGCACTTTCCACCCATTTAGTCGCCGAGCCCGCAACAGCCTGATCCGCTTGGGCCACCCAGGGCAGGGCATCAGGAGTCCTTATGGCTATCCGCTACAATCTCTGGATCGATCCCGACAATACGGCGCAGCACCGCGCCGTCGAGGCCGACCTGGAGCGCTATTTCATGGAGCGTTTTGCCGATTACCCGCACATCCGCTTGTTTGGCGCAGACCCCTACGATTATGATGCCCCGTTCAATCGGCTCTACGACGCCCTGATGGCCCGTGCGGCGGAGTACTGTGAAGAGAAATGGCGCTACGTGGCGTCACCGGAACAGCTGAACCGCTGCTTTTTCAGAGCCGTAGGCCGTTCGACCAAATTCGTCCAAGACGACCAACAGTGAGACCCCTCAGCAATGGTTATTCGTACCGACCAAGCACCCGACGAACGCCAACTGGCGATTATCACCCAGCAGCTCGGGCGCGCCCCACGCGGTATCGAAGCCGTTGCAGCCACCGATGCGCATGGCACCCCTCTCGTGCTGCGCATGGCCCCCATCGTTGACGACAAACCGTTTCCTACCCTGTACTGGCTCTGCTCGGACCTGCTCAAGATCGAGATCTCGCGTATCGAGGCCGTGGGCGTCATCAAGTCGCTGGAGCAGCGCCTGCAGGAGGAACCCGAGTTTCTCGCCGCCTATCGACAAAGCCATGAGGATTACGTGGCGGCACGCTGGCATTTCATGAGCGAGGCCCAGCGGGAAGCAGTCGCGCGGCTTGGCTATACCGATGTGCTCACCGAGCGTGGCGTTGGCGGCATCAGCAACTGGCAGCAGGTACGCTGCCTGCACACGCAGTATGCACACCACTTGTGCGGCCACAATGTGATCGGCCAATGGATGGATGAGCATTACGACGTGCAACGCTGCCTGGCTTGATACGGCAGCAAAATATCGCCCCTACCCGTTTACGATAAGGACTCGTCACCATGTCACGGATATGTGTCTACCTCGGTTCACGCGAGGGCAGCAGCCCCGCCTTTCGTCACGCTGCGAATACGCTGGGAAGCGCACTGGCACAGCGCGGCCACACCCTGGTATATGGTGGCGCACGGGTTGGTCTGATGGGGGAGCTGGCCAATGCAGTCCTGGCTGCGGGCGGTGACGTCATCGGCGTCATGCCGGACCACCTGGTGGAGCGCGAACAGGCGCACTTCGGGCTGACCGAATTGATTCGCGTACCCAACATGCACGAACGCAAGGCGACCATGGCGGCCAACGCCGATGCATTCATCGCCCTGCCCGGCGGCATTGGCACGTTTGAAGAGCTGTTCGAGATATGGACGTGGGGCTATCTGGGTCTCCATGACAAGCCCATGGGCCTGCTGGACACCGACGGTTTCTATGCCCCGCTACTGACCTTCCTGGATGGCACCGTTGGCCACGGATTCATGGCCCAGGCAACGCGGGACATGCTGCTGGACGCGCCCACGCCTGCTCACTTGCTGGACATGCTGGAAGCGCAGCTCCGCTAGTCAGGACGCGCGAACCAGCTGGGCGAGGGTGCGCTGATACGTCAGTTGCAACAGGCGCGCATCCTCGCCTGCCCGATGGCGATGGATACTGCGTTCGGCCACGATGGCTTCCTTGGTGGCACTCCAGATCGCCTGCTGCTCTTCGCTCATCAGAATGCGTAGCGCCTCCAGACGAAACCGGGGCAGCATGCCCGCATGATGGAACAGCAGCGACAGCCAGGTATTGTCGTAGCCCCAGCTATCACTGTATGCCTTGCCAAGCCCGCGCAGCTCGTCGTTGAGCCAGTGGGCCACCTGGCGCACCGGGTAGCCCTCCTTGATCAAGCGATCACGGGAAATACCATGCAGCAGTTCGGCCTTCGGATCCCAGTGGGTCCACTCTTCGAGGGGCTGAATCAGAAACGCGCAGCAGCTGCCGTCGGCACGCGCGATGCCAACCTCGATCGGGTAGCTGCCACGTCCAAATCCGGACGCTTCAATATCCAGCACTGTTGGTAGCGTCTCGGACACTGCATTCCTCATCAGTCTATCGTCGGGCAAACGACCTGCTGCAAGCGCACTCACGCCGCAGCCCTGCGCCCTGCCAGTAAAGGCTGTTCAGCCAGGCGCAGCCAGTAGGCTGCCTGAGCCTGGTCCACCACCAGCCCTAGCTCACCTCGGCTGTAAGCACGTGCCAAACGCTGTGCCGCCAGATAATGGCCTGCTTGAGCCGCTCGTGCATACCAGGTCACCGCGTAATCCTCGCGCCGCGGATACTGCACGCAGCCATGCTCGTAGATATGCGCAACCTGATACTGTGACTTTACATCACCCGCCTGGGCAGCTTCCAATACATAGCGAGCCCCGCGCGCTTTATCCTGAGGCGACACGCTACGGTGAAACAGCATGTGTCCGTACAGCGACTGCGCATCGGGGTGACCCGCTTCCGCACAACGCTTGAAAAGACGCATCGTCAGCCGTTGGGTACGCGGCGAGCGCGGCAACAGCCAACGCGTGTGAAACAGCTGCTCGGCCAGACGAAACTCCAGCCGAGTCAACAGCGATGATACTTGCGGCATGGCAAACCACCCTGCCTCTTTTGCTTGGAAAACTTCGGCTAGCGCCGTTCAGGAGCCGCTAACCACGCGATAAATCAGCGCTGGGCCGATCAATGGGCTGGCAAGCATACGCTTGCCTTGGCGCCGACTCAACCCTATTGATTTGCTGCTTTTGTAGCGCCTCGTTAACATGGCTGCCAGTGGTCGAATATGGCGCTTCTCAGCGCCTTGCCACCCGAGCACATCACGTCTCAATTAAGGAGAGAGTCAATGCAAACGCGCCCCTTGGGTAGAACGGGCATCGACGTCAGTCGTCTGTGTTTAGGCACCATGACCTTTGGCGAGCAAAACAGCGAAGCCGAAGCTCACGAACAGTTGGATCGCGCCGTTGCGTTTGGCATCAACTTCATCGACACGGCGGAAATGTATCCGGTTCCCCCCAAGGCAGAGACGCAGGGGCTCACCGAACGCTACATTGGCACATGGCTGCAGGCGCGCGGCGCCCGTGATGACGTGATCATCGCCACCAAGGCAGCCGGCCCGGGCCTGGATCATATTCGCGGCGGGCCCAAGATGAGCCGGGAGCACCTTCATCAGGCCATCGACACCAGTCTCGAGCGGCTCCAGACCGACTACGTGGATCTTTATCAACTGCACTGGCCCGAGCGCAGCACCAACTTTTTTGGCAAGCTGGGCTATGTGCACGATGCCCAAGAAGAGACCACATCGCTCGAAGAAACACTGTCGGCACTGAAGGAACTCGTCGATGCAGGCAAAATTCGCGCCGTAGGTCTCTCCAACGAGACCCCCTGGGGCGTCATGCGCATGCTGCATCTGTCGGAGCAGTTGGGCCTGCCCCGGGTCGCCTCCATTCAGAACCCCTACAACCTGTTGAACCGTTCCTTCGAGGTCGGACTGGCGGAAATCGCTCATCGTGAAGACGTCGGGCTGCTGGCCTATTCTCCACTGGGTTTTGGCGTCCTGTCAGGCAAATACCTCAACGGCGCCCAGCCTCCCAAGGGCCGCCTGACGCTGTATGAGCGTTTCAAGCGCTACACCTCGCCAGAAGCGGAAGCGGCGACACAGGCTTACGTGGACCTGGCCCGAGAGCACGACCTGGACCCCGCGCAGATGGCGCTGGCCTTCGTCAACTCGCGCAGCTTCTTGACCAGCAACATCATCGGCGCGACGACCATGGACCAGCTGGAAAGCAACCTCGCCAGCGAAGGGCTCAAACTGGACGAGGACGTGCTCACGGCCATCGATGACATTCATCGCCGCATGCCAAACCCCTGCCCCTGATGCCCCTGCCCGATAGCCCTGCCGCTATCACCCCGATAGCCTTGGCACACCCCAAGGCTTGATATAATAGCTGCACGATTTCTCGTCACTGCCCGCACGTTAACGTGGGGCAGTGGCCTAACCTTGGTCACGGCAAAAGGAGCCCTCCATGCTGAGCGTCATTTCCCCGGCCAAAACGCTGGATTTCGAAACGCCATCCACTACCGACCAGGTGACACAGCCTGATTTCTTGGAGCATGGCCAGCCGCTGATCGATATCTTGCGTGGTTATTCACCGCAACAGCTGAGCGATTTGATGGGCATCAGCGACAAGCTGGCCGGGCTCAATGCCGCGCGCTTTGCCGAATGGCAGCCCCCCTTCTCCCTAGACAACGCCAAGCCCGCCGTTCAGGCATTTCAAGGGGACGTGTATACCGGCCTGCAGGCCGAGACCTTCAGCGAGGCAGACAACCGCTTTGCGCAGCAGCACCTGCGTATTCTCTCAGGTCTCTACGGCTTGCTGCGCCCGCTGGATCTCATTCAGGCCTACCGTCTGGAAATGGGCACCAAACTGCCCAACGATGCTGGCAAGGACCTTTATGCCTACTGGAAACCTGTGGTGACTCCCGCGCTCGACCAGGCAATGGAAGACAGTGGTTCCAGGGTACTGGTCAACCTGGCCTCGAACGAATACTTCAAGGCCATCGACACTCGGAAGCTGGATGCACGCATCATTACGCCAGTGTTCAAGGATGAAAAGAACGGTACGTTCAAGATCATCAGCTTCTATGCCAAGAAAGCCCGTGGCTTGATGAGCGCGTGGATCATCCAGCAACAGATCAACGACCCCGATGCCCTGGCATCGTTCGATGTGGCAGGTTATCGCTTCGACTCGGCTGCATCGGAAGGCGATACGCTGGTCTTTACACGCAAGGAAGCCGACCGGGACCGCTAGAAAAAGGTCACCGGCTGAGGTGAGCGCGGTTTGAGGAATCGCTGGTGCACCTCCTTGAAAAGCGGGGTGTCACAGCGGTGCAGCCATTCATACGCCACCATGTCGGCGCTGACGGCCACCGCGCCTGCCGCACAGGCACGCGCTTTGGCCAGCTGCGCCTCTTCGCGGCGACGGCTAGCCGTTGCTTCGCTCAGCCAGAACACCTCGTAGCCCGCCTCTCGCAGGCCCAACACACTTTGCAGTACGCAAATATGGGCTTCCGTGCCACACACGACGATCTGATGCCGCCCCAGCGCTTTGAGGGCCTGTGCAAAATCTGGCTCTTCCATGGCGCTGAAATGCGTTTTTTGCCATCGTTCATGTGTGCCCACGGCCTTTACCAGCCCCGCCTCCGTGCCGCCTAAACGCTCCGGGTACTGTTCGGTCAGCCAGCGTGGCACCTGCAGCATCTCGGCTACTCCAGCCAGCCAGGCCGCTTCGCGAATGGCCAGTTCGCCACCCTCGATGACGGGCAGCAATCCGGCCTGGAAATCGATCAGCAGCAGCAGACTATCTGTCTTTTGAATACGCACTTTTTCACCCTACTTTTGTCTTTATAGTGAGTGTCAGCATAACCCAGACAGGACGTTACACGGTACACTGGCCATCGCTTATGGATTGGGAGCTGGGTCCCCAGCGCCTTCCGTTTTCTGCATCCTGAAGGGAGAAACCTCAATGTTACGACAGTTTTTTGTCATGCTGCTGGTCAGCGTGATGGGTATGAGTGCTGCCATCGAGCATGCCGAAGCACGACGCATGGGCGGTGGTGGTAACGTGGGCAGCATGTCTCGCTCGGCGGACCGCCCTGCCAGCACGCCCGCACAGCAACAGGCACAGCCTGCCCAGCAGGGCCAGGCAGGCGCTGCCGCAGCACGCCGTGGCGGTATGGGAGGCATGATGGGCGGCTTGCTGGCCGGTGGCTTGCTGGCAGCGCTGTTCTTTGGCGGTGCCTTCGATGAGCTGCGCATGATGGACCTGCTGGTCATGGTAGGTGTTGCGGCGCTCGCCATCTTTGCGTTCCGCGCCTTCATGCGCCAACGTCGTCCTGCCACGCAAGCGGGTTACCAGCGCGAGCAGCATGGTAACGCTGCCCCCGCTCCCACCAGCTTCTCTTCGTCTGCGGCTCCCGGCAGTTTAGCCAGCGGCCTGCAAAGCACGCCTGACTGGTTCGACAAAGAGCGCTTTCTCGGCGGCGCCAAGGAGCACTTCATGACGCTGCAGCGCGCCTGGGACAATAACGACTTCAGCCAGATTCAGGAGTACGTGACCCCCGAGCTCTACAACCTGCTGCGCGAAGAGCGCGCGCAGGAGCCTGCCAACAACCGCACGGAGGTCGTGCGCCTGTTCGCCGAGCTTGGCGATATCAATGAGTACGACGGCGTTGCCGAAGCCACGGTCATCTTCCATGGCCTACTGGAAGAGAACGGCGAACAGACCGAGTTCAACGAAACCTGGCACCTCACACGCGCCATGCGTGACCAGGCTCCCTGGTACCTGCAAGGCATCGAGCAGAACCCGGGTGCCTGATACGCGTGTCATTGACCGCTGCAACGCAAAACAGCCGCTGATTCAGCGGCTGTTTTTTTATGCTTGACCCGTCATGTTCGGATAGCGGGTAATGTATTGCTTAGTTTTCGGCAGACTCTTCGATGCTCTCGCCCATCTCTTCCAGGCTTTCACCGGCGCTTTCGATGCTGTTATCAATGCTTTCGCCAGCCTCCTCGGCGGGGCCCTGATTATCACAGGCCGCCAGACCACCTACCATCAGCGCAATGAAAAGCGCAGTCGCCAGCTTCTTGATGATCGTCGTATTCATGTAGTTCTCCTCCTGAGTCATAACTCCAGATCGTTCAGTCATATCCTAAAAGAGCACAGGGTTGTACACCAGATGAGAAGGGTAAGGAGTTGTTATAAATTATGTTAAGCCAGCCAGCTTTGAGCAAATATCGTGCATGGATCTGCGATACATTGATCAGCGATAAGACGCATTCAGCACCTGAGGTATGCAGCGCACAGCAAAAAGCCCCGAACACAATGTGCTCGGGGCTTTCTACAGTATAAGTGCCTGACGATGACCTACTCTCACATGGGGAGACCCCACACTACCATCGGCGCTAAGCGGTTTCACTTCTGAGTTCGGCATGGGATCA